>NZ_AGBF01000114.1 GCF_000225525.1 Streptomyces zinciresistens K42
CTGAGCGGCAGCGCGAGGCAGACGGTGAATACGGCGGCGAGGACTCTGCGGGGAACGGGCACCGTGAACCGGCCTCCTTGGCGGGCGGATTGGTCGACGTGGCAGACCCTGCACGCCGCTCGACCAGCCCGTCAATGACTCTCGCGCAGCTAATTTCTTTAGTGGCTAAAGCGCATTAGGGTCACCGAACTGAAGCGCATTAGACGCGACATGGACGATCTCCACTGAACCGCATTAGTGCATACTGCCCGGGGAATGTGTGAGCGAAATGGGGAAGCACCATGTCAGGCAAGCGGTCACCGGCCCGCCGGCCCACGATGAAGGACATAGCGCGGCACGCGGGGGTCTCCCAGAGCGCGGTCTCCTTCGCGCTGAACGGCCGGCCCGGCGTCTCGGAGGACACCCGCGACCGGGTGCGGCAGGTCGCCGAGGAGCTGGGATGGCGCCCCAGCACGGCGGCGCGGGCGCTGTCCGGGGAGGGCGCGGCGACGGTCGGCTTCGTGCTCGCGCGGCCCGCGGACACCCTCGGGGTGGACTCGTTCTTCCTCCAACTCGTCTCGGGCATCCAGGAGGTGCTGGCGGAGCGGCATCTGGGGCTGCTGTTCCAGGTGGTCGAGGACGTCGCCGACGAGTGCGCGGTGTACCGGCGGTGGTGGGCCGAGCACCGGGTGGACGGGGTGCTCGTGGTCGATCCGCGCACCGACGACCCGCGCCCGGACCTCCTCGACGGACTCGGGCTGCCCGCCGTGGTGATCGGCGGCGCGCCGGACGTCCGCCACCCGGGGCTCTCCACGGTCTGGGCGGACGACGCGGGCGCGATGGCGTCCGTCGTGGACGGGCTCCACGCCCTCGGCCACCGTCGCATCGTGCACATCGCGGGCCTGCCGGGGCTCGCCCACACCGAGCGACGCGTCCGCACCCTGCGCGCGGAGGCCGAGCGCCGCGGACTGCCGGAGGTGCGGTCGGTGACCACGGACTACTCCGACGCCGCGGGCGCGGCCGTCACCCGCCGGGTCCTGCGGGGCGACGCGCCGCCGACCGCGCTGATCTACGACAACGACGTGATGGCCGTGGCCGGCGCCGCCGCCGCGGCCGAACTCGGCTTCGCGGTACCGGCGGACGTCTCGGTGGTGTCCTGGGAGGACTCGGCCCTGTGCCGCATGGTCAAGCCCTGGCTCTCGGCGCTCTCCCGGGACAGCGTGGAGTTCGGCCGCACCGCGGCCCGTGAACTGACCGCCCTGCTGGACGGCGGCCCGGCCCGCGCGGTGCGGGTCCCGGTACCGCGCCTGACCGAGCGCGGCAGCACGGGTGCGGCACGGGACGTGTGACGTACCCGGCCGGTGGCCGACCGGGTACGGAGGCCACCCTCCTGGCCCTGGCGGAACGCGTCGGCCGACCGCACCCGTGCTGCCGCGCTCGGTCAGTGCGGTGGCCGGGAGGCTTTGCCGGAGGCTCGCGGCGTCCGGTGGGGTGCCTCGCACGGCGGAGCCTCGTCCGCGTACCGGACGTACCCGGGCGAGGCGACCACGCGCGAGGTGCCGTGCCGGGCGTCGCGAGCCGGTGGACCCTCCCGGTCACCGCACCAGGGCGTGTTACGAAAGGAGCGTCGTCCGCCCGCAGGGCGGGCGGGACTTTCGAAACCCGCCCTAGGGACGGCCCGAAGCCGTCCTGAACGGACCCGTCGCCGTGAAGGCCAGGCGGGCGAAGCGGGCGCCGATGCGGCGGTGGGTGGCGGCGTCGGGGTGGAGGCCGTCGGGCAGCGGGAGTTCGGCGTGGTCGTCCTCGCCGTAGAGCTCGCGGCCGTCGAGGAGGTGCAGGTTCGGGTCCTCGGCCGCGCGCTGTTCCACGATGCGGGCGAGTTCCTCGCGGACGACGCCGAGCGTCAGCTTGCCGGCCGCGCGCTCCGCCGGGTCCCCCATGGCGACGAACCGCAGCCGCCCCTCGCTCAGGGAGTCGAGGTCCGGGGCGCTGGGGCCGGGGGTGTCCTCGTGGATCGGGCACAGGATGGGCGAGACGACCAGCAGCGGGGTCGTCGGATGGCCCTCGCGCACGGTGTCGAGGAAGCCGTGGACGGCGGGCCCGAAGGCGCGCAGCCGCATCAGGTCGGCGTTGACGACGTTGATGCCGATCTTGACGCTGATGCAGTCGGCGGGGGTGTCGCGCAGCGCGCGGGCGGTGAACGGGTCGAGCAGGGCGCTTCCGGCCAGGCCCAGGTTGATCAGCTCCGCACCGGCCAGCGCGGCGGCGCGGGCGGGCCAGATGGCGGTGGGGCTCGCGGCGTCGGACCCGTGGCTGATGGAACTGCCGTGGTGCAGCCAGACCGTGCGCCCGGTCTCGCGCGCGGGCTCGACGGGGGCGTCGGTGCGCAGCGCGATCAGTTCGGTGGTCTCGTTGTGCGGCAGCCAGATCTCGACGTCCTTGTCGCCCTCGGGCAGGTCGGTGAAGCGGACGGTGCCGGGCCGCCCGGGGCGCTGCTCGGCGCTGCCGGTGGTCATGTCGATGACGATGACACGGCCCTCGGTGACGCTGCCCTGCGCGACCAGCGCGCCGTCGGCGACGAGGTCGTAGACGCCGTCCGGGCGGGGCGGCAGGCCGACGTAGGCGCGCTTGGTGGGCAGGGTGTCCAGTTCGACCGTCCTGGCGCGGGTGCGGAAGGCCAGCCGTACGCCGGAGGGCTGGGCCTCGGCCATGGCCAGCTGTCCGTCGGTGTTCTGCGCCCGCGCACGGGCGGGCAGCCGGTGCGGCAGCACGCCCTGCCCGGTGCGCTCCACGTCGAGGGCGCCGCGCAGCAGGGCGGCGGTCACGGGGGTGGTGATCAGATCGTGCTCGGTGTGCATGTCCTCAGCGTCCTCCGGGTCCTGTGGGTCCTCTGGGTCCTCTGCGTGTCGGTCAAGGGGTGTGCGCGGTGGGCCAGTTGCGCAGCAGCGCGTCGAGGGCGTCCAGAATCCTGATCCAGGTCTCCTCGGAGTCGGGGGCGCTGTGGCTGAAACCGCCTGCCCGCTCCAGGCTGGAGTAGCCGTGGAAGACGCTGCCGAGCAGCCGTACGGCGTGGGTGGCCTCCGGCTCGGCCAGGTCGTAGCCGCGCAGGACGGCCCGGGTCATCTGCGCGTGGCGCGGCCCCGCGCCGGCCGCGGCGGTCGCGGGGTCGAGCGGCATACGGGCGGCGGCGGCGCGGCCGGGGTGCTCGCGGGCGTAGTCGCGGTAGACGTCGGCGAAGGCGACCAGGGCGTCCTTGCCGGCCCGTCCCGCGAGGGCGTCGGCGGCCCGGTCGGCCATCTCCTCCAGGGCGAACAGGGCGATCCGCGTCTTGAGGTCCTGCGAGTTGCGTACGTGCGAGTACAGACTCGCGACCTTGACGTCGAACCGGCGTGCCAGCTCGGACGCGGTCACCTGCTCGAAGCCGATCTCGTCGGCCAGTTCGGCCCCGGCCCGCACCAGGCGGTCCGCGGTCAGTCCAGCGCGTGCCATGACCATCCTCTCGTTCACCGAGAACGAGTATGCATTCACCTAAAGACTTTAGGCAAATAGCGATGTCATCAAGCACGCAGGCCGAATGATGGAGGCAGCGCCGCGCCCCGTACGGCGGCCCCGCGGATCGACCCCCGCGACGGCCGGCGCACCCGACCTCACAGCGCCCTGTGCATGACGTGCAGCCCGACCGGGCCGTGACGGGGGTGCGCGAAGGCGTCCGGGACCGTGCCGAGGACGGTGAAACCGAGGGAGGTCCACAGGCGCACGGCGGGGTTGGTCGCGACGACGGCGTTGAAGACCATGGCCCGGTAGCCGTCGGCCGCGGCGGCGGCGAGGACGTGCTCGGCGAGGGCCCGGCCGATGCCGCGGCCTCCGTGGTCGGGGTCGACCATGAACCCGGCGTTGGCGACGCGGGAGGCGGGGCCGCCGTAGTTGGCGGTGAGGTAGGCGGAGGCCACGAGCGCTCCGGAGTCGTCCTCGACCGCGAAGACACGTTTCCCCGGGCCCGTCCACAGGGCGCGGGCGTCGGGCTCGGTGGTGCCGGGGTCCCAGGTGTAGGTCTCGCCCGCGGCGACGACACGGTGCCAGAAAGGCCAGATCCGCGGCCAGTCGGCGGCCACGGCTTCCCTGATCAGCATGGGCGTGAGTCTCGCACGCCCATGCGGTCGGCGATCGCGAAGGGTTCGCGCCCCGTCAGTCGACGCTGGGCAGGATATGGGGCTCGGCGAGGTCGTCCTCGTAGCCCGCCAGACGGATCGGGGCCGACCTGGCCCACACGTCCAGGCTTCCGATCTCCGTCGACCGGCGGGCCGAGCGCTCCGTGCGTTCCTTGGGGCGCTGATCGCGATTCGTCGTCTCAGGTGTCACCGCGCACTCCTTCTGTGTCGGATCACCCTCGGGGCGGGGCCGGCCGGTCTGCGGTCCGGTCCCTCACGCCCACTCGGGTCGAAAACTCAAAGTCGGCTCGGACGCGGTGGCGCCGGTAACTGGTGTGCAAGCAGGCCGTTGTGCACCGGCTTGTCCCGGGACGGACCGTGGGTGTGGGTTGGGACCCTGTGGAGCTGTCCGTCCGCTCCAGATTAACCAAATGAGCGGGCACCTGCTCGATGGGGCTGCAAACAACGTGTAACTATCCGGAGTCGACCGATATTCACCTGCCCTTCATCCTCTGTTTTGTTGTGGAATGCGGCATTTACCGCTCACCCATTCGGGTGAGCGGCGTGCAGTGGCCCGTCAGGAGCGCGGGCACGCCGCTCAGTTCAGGTCCCGTTGGCCGAATCGCAAAGCGGCCATGATCTGCTGACGGACGGCAACGGCCCGTCCGGCGGGAGGACCCACGCGTGGAGCTGCGCAGCGTCGAGGAGCTGATGGATCTGCTGTACGCCTGCCGGGGCACCCGGGCCGCGACCGGCCCCGGCGCCCCGGTCGATCTGCACCAGCACGCCCTGCGGACGGCGGCCCTGCTGCGCCGCGCCCGGCCCGCCGACAAGGAACTCCAGGTCGCGGGACTCGTCGCGGCCATCGGACCGCTGCTGCGCCCCGGTGACGCCGCCCGTCACCCGCACTGCGCGGCGGACGCGGTACGGCCGCTCCTCGGCGCGCGCGTCGCCCGCCTGGTCCGCGGGCACGGCACGGCGGGGGACGGCGCCGACGACGATCTGCTGCGGCTGCGGCTGGCCGGCGAGGAGGGGCGCGACGCCCCCTTCGACGCCGGGGTCCTGGAGGACTGGCGGACCGTGCTGGAACTGGTGGCGTCCCGCAACTCACCGCTCAGGGCGGTCGACTGACGACCCGTCACGTACTCGGTGCCCGCCGCTCCCGGCAGGGCGCCGGGCACCGGGGGCGGCGGGCGGGCCTCCCGGGCGGGCCGGCTACCACTTGCCCGGCGCGTAGTCCTTCAGGAAGACGCCGTACAGGTCCTCGCCCGCCTCGCCGCGCACGATCGGGTCGTAGACGCGGGCCGCTCCGTCGACCAGGTCGAGCGGGGCGTGGAAACCCTCGTCGGCCAGGCGCAGCTTGTCGTAGTGCGGCCGTTCGTCGGTGATCCAGCCGGTGTCGACCGACGTCATGAGGATGCCGTCGCTCTCGAACATCTCCTGTGCGCTGGTCCGCGTGACCATGTTCATCGCGGCCTTGGCGGCGTTGGTGTTGGGGTGGCCCGCGCCCTTGTAGCCGCGGCCGAAGACGCCCTCCATCGCGGAGACGTTCACGACGTGGGCGCGTCCGCTCGCCGCCTTCCTCGCCGCGTCGGCCATCGCCGGGCGCAGCGCGCTGATCAGGATGAAGGGCGAGGTGTAGTTGCAGAGCTGGGTCTCCAGCAGCTCCACCGGGGAGATCTGGTCGATCGTCTGGACCCAGGTGTTGGAGTCGACGACGTCGGGGACCAGGCCGCCCGCGTCGATCGCGGTGCCGTCCAGGTGGCGGGCGACGCTGGCGTTGCCCGCGACCAGGGCGAGGTCGGCGACCTTCTGGGCGTCCAGGCCGCTGGTGCCCAGCGGCAGCGCGGCCAGTCCGTCGACCGCGCCGGAGTTGAAGGCGCCGATGACCTGGTGGGCGGGCAGTTCCCCGGCGGGCAGCGGGGCGCTCTCGCCCTCCACGAGGGCGGCGTAGGCGGAGGGCAGCCGGCGCACGGTCTGGGTGGCGTTGTTGACGAGGATGTCGAGCGGGCCCGCCGCGGCGACCTGCTCGGCGAGGGCCACGGCCTGCGCCGGGTCGCGCAGGTCGATGCCGACGACCTCCAGCCGGTGCATCCAGTCCGCGGAGTCGTCCATCGCCTTGAAGCGGCGGATGGCGTCCTTGGGGAAGCGCGTGGTGATCGTGGTGTGCGCGCCGTCGCGCAGCAGCCGGAGCGCGATGTACATGCCGATCTTGGCTCGGCCGCCGGTGAGCAGGGCGCGCTTGCCGGCGAGGTCGGCGCGGGCGTCGCGCTTGGCGCGGTTGACGCGGGCGCAGTCCGGACAGAGCTGGTGGTAGAAGTAGTCGACCTCGACGTACCGGGACTTGCAGGTGTAGCAGGAGCGCGGGCGCTGGAGTATCCCCGCGACCCGGCCCTCCTCGGTGCGGGACGAGGGCAGCAGGCCCTCGGTCTCGTCGTCGATGCGCTGGGCGGAGCCGGTCGCCGTGGACTCCGTGACGGCCCTGTCGTGGGCGGTCTTGGCGGCCCGGCGCTCCTGGCGGCGGCGCTGCTTCACGGTGCGGTAGACGCCCGCGGTCGCCCGCCGCACGGTGATCGCGTCGGGGTGGTCGACGTCCAGCCTGTCGAGTTCGTCCAGCACGCCGAGGCAGACGGCCAGCCGCTCGGGGTCGATGCCGGGGCCGTGGAACTCGTCGCCGGACTCGTGCGGCACCCCGTCCGCGCTCGCCGTGGGGCCGTCCTGTGTCACCGTCATCGCCGCTGCCGTTCCCTGATCACCCGCGGCGCTCCGGTCGCGCCCGCTTTCGCACGCGGAATTCTACGGAGCGCCGGGCCCCTCCTCCAAAATCCGGCGAACCGGGCCCGGGGAGGGGCCCCGGATCAGGGGCCGCAGGCGGTGATCAGCGCCGAGACCTCCTCGGTCACGGCCGCGGCGAGCACGTCCAGGTCGGGGACGGCCTCGGCGTCGGCGACGAGGCCGTAGTGGACGCGTCCCCGGTACGTCGAGATCGCGATCGCGAGGGACTGGCCGCGGGCCAGCGGCGCGAACGGGTAGACCTCGGTGACCTGGTGCCCGCCGAGCTTCAGCGCGATGCCGGGCAGCGGCACGCTGGTGACCAGGATGTCGAACCAGAGCCGGGCGGCCTGGGCGACCAGCGGTCCGCCGAACCGGTGGCCGAGCGCGGGGACGTGATCGGCGAGCAGGGCGACGGCGCCCGCGCCCCGGTGGGGGCCCGCGTCCTTGTTGCGGTCCATGGCGGCGCGGACCGTCTGAAGGCGGCGCAGCGGGTCGGGGTCGCCGACCGGAAGCCGTATCAGGTAGCCGGAGAGCCGGTTGCCCTGCGGGTGGGCGGCGCGCGGGCGGCGCCGGGAGACGGGGATCAGCGCGCGGGGCGCCACGCCCTCGCTGCCGTCGCCGCGCTCGTCGAGCCAGCGGCGCAGGGCGCCCGCGACGACCGCGATCAGGACGTCGTTGACGGTGCCGCCGACCGTCTTGCGGATCACGTGCACGTCGTCGATGTCGACGACGACCCCGGCGGTGCGGCGGGTGCCGCTCGGCTCGGCGGCCAGCGCGCGCGAGGAGCGCGTCGCCAGCGTCGAGACGGCGACGGAGGCGCCGATGTCCAGGGCGCGGCCGGCGTCGGACACGGCGCCGCGCAGCAGGGCGGGGAGCCGGCGCACGTCGGGGAGCCGGCCGCGCGCGGGCTCGGCGGGGCGGGGCCCGCGGGCCGGCAGGTCCATCGGGTCCAGGACGGCGGCGGCGAGCGTCAGCGCCCGCAGTCCGTCGGCCAGGGCGTGGTGGAACTTGAACAGCACGGCGAAGGAGACGCCGTCCTCGCCGGGCAGCACATGGGCCTCCCACGGCGGGCGGCCCCGCTCCAGGGGCCGTTCCATGAGGCGGCCGGCCGCGGCCTGGAAGTCGGCGGCGGGGGCGTGCAGCCGGACGTGGTCGAGGGGGTCGAAGTCGGGGGCGGGCTCGCGGGCGGCGCCCCCGAAGGAGAACGGCTGGAGCAGTCCGCCCGGCCGCCAGGCGTCCCGGATGCGCATCCGCAGCCCCGGCACGGCCGCGGCGCGGGTGGCGAGCAGGTCCGCGGCGTGGGCGCCGGCGGTGGGCGAGTGCGCCGTGAACACGCCGAGCGCCGCCAGGTGCATCGGGTGCTCGGCGGACTCGATGTTCCAGAACGCCAGGTCGAGCGGTGCGAGCGGGTCGGAAGTCAAGGGCGTGCCTCGCGTGGACGGAGGGTGGACCAGCAGTCAATCGCCTGCGGGCGATTACATTCAAGTACGATCGAGTTACGCTCAGTTAACAGCAGATTAAGTCCCCACCCGGGGGAAACCTGGAGAAAGGGGTGGGACTCATGGTGCATATGTGGTCACTCCACCACAGGTTGCGTCGCCGGGCATCCCGTGGGTGTCACCCGGGAGGAGGCGTCACGGACGGCCCCCTCCCCGCGGCGGCTACGGCACCCGCTGGCCCTTGCCCAGCGCGATGACCCCGCCCGGCGAGACCGTGTAGAGCTCGGCGTCGCGCTCCGGGTTGACGCCGATCGTGGCGCCCGGCGGCACGTCGACGTTCTTGTCGAGCACCGCGCCCCGCACCACCGCGCCGCGCCCGATGTGGACGTTGTCGTGCAGCACCGAGCCCTGCACGACCGCCCCCGGGTCGACCACCACGCCCGGCGAGAGCACGGAGCGCGTCACCTGCCCCCGGATCAGGCAGCCGGCGCTGATGATCGACTCGCCGGCGATGCCGCCCGCGTTGAACCGGGCCGGGGAGAGCTGGTTGGAGTGGGTGTAGATGGGCCAGCCGCGGTTGTAGAGGTTGAAGGTGGGGCGCTCGGCGATGAGGTCCATATGGGCGTCGTAGTAGGCGTCCAGGGTGCCGACGTCGCGCCAGTACCCCTGGTCGCGGCTGGTCTCGCCGGGGACGTGGTTGGCGCTGAAGTCGTACAGCTGCGCCTCGCCGCGCCCGGTCAGCTGCGGCAGGATCGAGCCGCCCATGTCGTGCACGGAGTCCTGGTCCTCGGCGTCCCGCTGGAGCGCCTCGACGAGGGCCTTGGTGGTGAAGATGTAGTTGCCCATCGAGGCGAACACGGACTGCGGGTCGTCCGGCAGACCGGGCGGATCGGCGGGCTTCTCCAGGAAGCGCCCCACGCTCTGCCCGTCCGAGCCGGGGCTGATCACCCCGAAGGACGAGGACTCCGAGCGCGGCACGCGGATGCCGGCGACCGTCACCCCGGCGCCGCCCTCGATGTGCTGCGCGAGCATCTGGCGGGGGTCCATGCGGTACACGTGGTCGGCGCCGAACACCGCCACGTACTCGGGCCGTTCGTCGTGGACGAGGTTCAGGGACTGCAGGATCGCGTCCGCGCTGCCCAGGTACCAGCGCGGGCCCAGCCGCTGCTGGGCCGGGACCGGGGTGACGTAGTTGCCCAGCAGGCTGGACATCCGCCAGGTCGTGGTGATGTGCCGGTCAAGCGAGTGCGACTTGTACTGCGTGAGGACGCAGATGCGCAGGATGTCGGCGTTGACGAGGTTGGACAGGACGAAGTCCACGAGCCGGTAGGTGCCGCCGAAGGTGACCGCCGGTTTCGCGCGGTCCGCGGTCAGGGGCATCAGGCGTTTGCCCGCTCCGCCCGCGAGGACGATCCCGAGCACCGAAGGTCCCCCACGACGCATGGCCGCTCCCCTCACCGTGATTGCTCCCAGCCTGCCCGGTGCCGCGCGCGCTATGCCTGTTTGAGGATCTCCCCGTAGAGCCCGACGGTGCGCCGGGCCACCGCGTCCCAGCCGAACTCCCCCACCGCGCGCGCCCGTCCGGCCTCGCCCATCCGCCGCGCCGTCGCCGGATCGCCGACGACCGAGTCGAGCGCGCGGGCGAGGCCCGCCTCGAAGCCGTCGTCCAGCGGCACGAGCAGGCCCGTGGAGCCGTCCTCGACCACCTCGGGGATGCCGCCGACGGCGGAGGCCACCACGGGTGTCCCGCAGGCCATCGCCTCCAGGTTGACGATGCCGAGGGGCTCGTACACCGACGGGCACACGAACACGGCGGCGTGCGTGAGGAGTTGGATGACCTCGGGGCGCGGCAGCATCTGCGGGATCCAGTGCACGCCCTCGCGGACCCGGCTCAGCTCCCGGTACAGCTCGCGGAACTCCCGG
Source organism: Streptomyces zinciresistens K42 (assembly GCF_000225525.1). Classification (GTDB taxonomy): domain Bacteria; phylum Actinomycetota; class Actinomycetes; order Streptomycetales; family Streptomycetaceae; genus Streptomyces; species Streptomyces zinciresistens. Next base: position 10,265 of record NZ_AGBF01000114.1, read on the forward strand.
TCGATCTCCGGGGTGTCGGGAGCCCCGGCGCACAGCACCACCTGGGCGGCCGGGTCGATGTCCCGTACCGCGCGCAGCAGATGGGGGACGCCCTTCTGGCGGGTGATGCGGCCGACGAACAGCACGTAGGGGCGGCCGGGGTCGAGGCCGAGGCGGGCCAGGACGTCCGTGCGGTGGTCGGGCCGGTACAGGGCGGTGTCGATGCCGTTGTGCACCACGTGCACCCGGCCCGGGTCCAGTTGCGGGTAGCAGCCGAGGATGTCCTCGCGCATGGCCCCGGACACGGCGATCACCGCGTCGGCGGTCTCGATCGCGGTGCGCTCGGCCCAGCCGGACAGGGCGTAGCCGCCGCCGAGCTGCTCGGCCTTCCAGGGGCGCAGCGGCTCCAGCGAGTGGGCGGTCATCACATGCGGGATGCCGTACTGGAGCTTGCCGAGATGGCCCGCGAGGTTGGCGTACCAGGTGTGGGAGTGGACGAGTTCACGGCCGTCGAGGCCGGCGGCCATGGCCAGGTCGACGGAGAAGGTGCGCAGCGCGTCGTTGGCGGTGTCGAGGGCGGACCAGGGGCGGTGGCGCCGCACGCCCACCGTGCGGCCCTCGCCCCAGCAGTGCACCTCCAGGTCGACCAGGTCCCTCAACTCCCGGGCCAGGAACTCGACATGGACACCCGCGCCGCCGTACACGTCCGGCGGGTACTCCCGGGTCAGCAGTCCCACTCGCACCCGGAACCCCCATTCTCCTTGGCTGGTTGCCCTTTCATGGTCACCCGGACGGCGCCCGTGGGGAAGAGCGCGGGGGCCGTGTGAAGCAGCAGTCGCCGCACACGCCGGCGCCGGGCACCCGGTAGTACAGGCAGCAGCTGCGGCGGCGGAACTCGCCGGCGGCGCCGGTGCCGGTCGCGGCGAGCAGGGGGTGGGCGAACAGCCGGGCGGTCAGGTCGCGGGAGCGGGCCGCGGTGTCCGCACGGCCCGCGGAGCGCGCCCAGGTGTCCAGTTGGCGGGCCGCGCCGGCGAGGGCGGAGCCCGCGTTGCCCCACAGCAGCCCCTCGGCGAGCCGGTGGCGGGCGCGCACGGCGGCGGCCAGCGGCACCAGGTGGCCGGAGAGGACGACGTCGGCGACGGCCGCCGCCGTGGCGGGCAGCGGCCGCACCTCGTCGAGCCGCAGGTCGTCGGGGGCGCCGGCCTCGGCGTCCCAGCGCACCAGAGCGGGGGCGAGGTCGGGGACGGCGCCGTACAGGGCGGCGCAGCCGAGCGTCACCGACCACAGCCGGGCCGCCAGCCCCAGCTGGGCCACGGAGGCGGCGACGCGCGGCTCGGGGGCGCGCAGGCCGCGGGCGACCTTCGCCACGCGCCGGTCCAGGGGTCCCGGAGGCCCGCCGGGCGGCACGGGCCGGTACGCCTCGGCCAGGGTGGGCGTCCGGGGGTCCGCGGGACCGCCGGGGTGAGCGGGCCGCTCGCCGGAGGTCGCGCGGGCCGTCGCGGAGGTGTGCAGGACGAAGAAGCCGCCGAGGGGGCGCAGCGCGGCGAGCCGGGGGTCGAGTTCCACGAGGAGCAGGATCGCGGGCGGCTCTCGGGGGTTCCGCCTCGGGGTCGGGGTCCTCGCCCACCAGACCAGAGGATGACGCGGCGGCCCTCGTACTCCCCCGGCAGTACGACACAGTGGGTGCTCTGGTACGACGACGGGAATCGGTTTTCGCGGCATCGTGTTGATTATGGAAGCCGACCGTTCGCCACGCCGGGGACACCGACCCCGCCTGACGCGGAGGAGCAGCTCATGAGCGCCCTCGCGTTGTCCGTCCTGCTCTCGCTCGTCTCCGCCGTGGCCTACGCGGGCGGGGCGATCGTGCAGGAGCGGGTCGCGGCGTCCTCACCGGACCGGCAGTTCGCGCCGATGCGCCGGACCGGCTGGTGGGCGGCCGTCGCGCTGAACGGTCTGGGCGGTCTGCTGCACGTGGTGGCGCTGGCCTACGGTCCGCTGAGCCTGGTGCAGCCGCTGGGGGCCCTGACGATCGTGTTCGCGCTGCCGATGGCGGCGCTGTTCGTGGGCCGCAGGGCCGGGTCGACGGCCTGGCGCGGCGCGGTCATGGCGACGGTCGGCCTGGCGGGCCTGCTGTCCCTGGTGGGCACCTCCTCGTCGCAGACGCTGCACCCCGCCGAGCGCGCGGCCGTGGCCCTGGTGACCGGCGGCGTCGTCGTGGCGCTCATGGTCGCGGGCCGGGCCGCCCACCGCCACCCGGCGGTGCGCGCCACCCTGCTCGCAACGGCGGCCGGCATAGCGTTCGGCATGTCCTCGGTCTTCACGAAGATCGTCACCGTCGGCTGGAGCGGCGGGGTGTCCCCGGCGGACGTGCCCAGCCTGGCCGTGATCGGCGTCTTCTCCACGGCAGGTCTGCTGCTGTCCCAGGCCGCCTACCGCGGCGCGGGCCTCGCGGCCCCGCTGGCCACGCTGACGGTGGTGAACCCGGTCGTGGCGGCCGCGGTCGGCATCACGATGTTCGGCGAGACCTTCCGCTACGGCACCGCCGGCACCCTGCTCGCCCTCGGCTGCGGTGTGGTGGCGGCGGGCGGCCTGATCCTGCTGACCACCGAGCGGCTGGCCCCCACCGGGCCGGCGGGCGAAGCGGCGCTCCCGGCCGCTGCCGGGGCACGGCCCGCGGCCGTCCCGCTCGACGGCGCGGAGCGGGACGGGCGGCAGGGGATCGTCGTGCCGGAGGACGTGGCCGGCATCCTCGTACCGGCCGGGGCCGCGGAGGCGGGGCACGAAGAGCCGCCGGCGCCGCGGGCGCGCCCCGACGGCTCGACGGGGCTGTACGGGCCCTTCCGCAGCGGGCCCTACGGTCCGGCGCCGGTCCTCGACCTGCGCCGGATCCGGGTCAGATCCTGACGCCGCCGGCCCGGAGGTAGGCGACCGGGTCGACGTCCGAGCCGAAACCGGGCCCCGTCCGCACCTCGAAGTGCAGATGCGGGCCCGTGCTGTTGCCCGTGTTGCCGGAGCGGCCTATGCGCTGGCCCGCCCCCACCGACTGCCCGGCCCGCACGGAGATGGCCGAAAGATGCGCGTACTGGGAGTAGCGGCCGTCGCCGTGGCGGACGATCACCTGGTACCCGAAGGAACCGGCCCACCCGGCGCTCACGATCTGCCCGGCGCCGACGGACTTCACCGAGGTGCCGGTCGGCACGGGGAAGTCGAGGCCCGTGTGATAGCCCTTCGACCAGAGCGAACCCGCCTTGCGGTACGGGGTGCCGGTGGCCGCGCCGACCGGGGCGACCAGCGAGCGGGCGCTGCGGTCGGCCCGCTCCCGGTGGTCCTCGGCGGTCCGCTTCGGGGCGCTCTTCTTCCGGGCGCTCTCCTTCGGCGTGTTCTTCTTCGGGGCGCTCTTCTTCGCGGCCGCCTCGGGCTTCGCCTCCGGGGCGGCCCCGGCCGCCTTGCCGCGCAGCGCCAGCCGCTGGCCCGGGACGATCAGATCGGGGTCCGCGCCGACCGTCGCGCGGTTCGCGGCGTACAGCCCCGTCCAGCCGCCCCCGACCTTCTTTGTCTCGGCGATCCCGGAGAGGGTGTCGCCGCGCACCACGGTGTACATCTCGGCCCGGCCGGCCCGGGACTGGGGCGTGGTCTGCGGGCGGACGTCCTGGACGGTGCTCTTGCGGGCCGCGGCCGGGCGCACGTCGGGGGTGTCCCCGCCGCGGGTCAGGCCGGCCCGCTGGGAGCACGTCGGCCAGGCCCCGGGCCCCTGCCCGTCCAGCACCTTCTCCGCGACGGCGATCTGCTGGTCCTTGGTGGCCAGGTCGGCGCGCGCCGCGTACCGGCCGCCGCCGTAGGCCTCCCAGGTCGACTGGGCGAACTGGAGACCGCCGTAGTAGCCGTTGCCGGTGTTGACCTGCCAGCGGCCGGTCGACTCGCACGCCGCGACCTTGTTCCAGGTGTCGAGGTCGGCCGCCTGCGCGGTCCCGGCGCCCATGAGGGGAAGCGCGATCCCGGCGCCGCCCGCGGTGACGGTGAGTGAGGCGCGGTTGATCCTGTTGGGCTGGTACCGGCGGTGCCGGCCGCGTACGGCCATGAAGGGGCCCCCATTGACAAGCGGTAGGAGCGGCAAAAGTAAGGGCTTCCGACGGGCCGCGACAAGACGGCAAATCAGCCTCCTGTTCGCGCCAAGTGGCGCGGAACGGGCGCACGTTGCCGCTCGCGCGCTACGGTCTGAGTGCGCCGGGGCGTTTCGTGCGTATGTGCCTGCGACGTCGCGCCACCCTGATGTGCGGCCGGAGTACCGGCACGTCAGGATGGACGGGGGGACACCACGGCGGGCAGGACGGGCATCGCCGCCCTATCGAGAGCACTAGGAGCCAACGGCATGAGCACTTCGGCGCAGATCGGCGTCACGGGTCTCGCGGTCATGGGCCGCAACCTCGCGCGCAACTTCGCCCGCAACGGCTACACGGTCGCGGTGCACAACCGGACGCCCGCGCGCACGCGCGCGCTGGTGGACGAGTTCGGCGGCGAGGGCGAGTTCGTCGCGGCGGAGACCGCCAAGGAGTTCGTCGCGGCGCTGGAGCGGCCGCGGCGGCTCGTGATCATGGTGAAGGCCGGCGACCCGACCGACGCGGTGATCCAGGAGTTCGCGCCGCTGCTGGAGCCGGGCGACATGATCATCGACGGGGGCAACGCGCACTTCGCCGACACCCGCCGCCGAGAGCGCGACCTGCGTGAACAGGGCGTCCACTTCGTCGGCATGGGCGTCTCCGGCGGCGAGGAGGGCGCGCTGAACGGCCCGAGCATCATGCCGGGCGGCCCCAAGGAGTCCTACGACTCCCTGGGCCCGATGCTGGAGAGGGTCTCCGCGAAGGCGAAGGACGGCGCGCCCTGTGTGACGCACGTCGGCCCCGACGGCGCCGGGCACTTCGTGAAGATGGTGCACAACGGCATCGAGTACGCCGACATGCAGCTCATCGGGGAGGCGTACCAGCTGCTGCGGGACGTCGCCGGGTACGAGCCCGCGCGGATCGCGGAGATCTTCCGCACCTGGAACGAGGGCCGGCTGGACTCGTACCTGATCGAGATCACCGCCGAGGTGCTGTCCCACGTGGACGCGGCGACCGGCAAGCCGTTCGTGGACGTGGTGGTCGACCAGGCCGAGCAGAAGGGCACGGGCCGCTGGACCGTGCAGATCGCGCTCGACCTCGGCGTCCCGGTCTCCGGCATCGCCGAGGCGGTCTTCGCCCGCTCGCTGTCCGGGCACGCGGGGCTGCGCGAGTCCTCGCGGGGCCTGGCCGGACCGAAGGCGACGGCCCTGTCGGAGTCCGGGGCGGCGGCCTTCGCCGACCGTGTCGAGCAGGCCCTGTACGCCTCGAAGATCGTGTCCTACACCCAGGGCTTCCACGAGATCGACGCGGCCCGCGCCGAGTACGGCTGGGACATCGACCTCGGTGCGGTCTCGGCCATCTGGCGCGGCGGCTGCATCATCCGCGCGGCCTTCCTCGACCGGATCCGCGCCGCCTACGACGCCCGCGCCGACCTGCCGAGCCTGCTGGCGGACGACACGTTCGCGCGGGAGATCGCCGAGGCGCAGGACGACTGGCGCGAGGTGCTGGTCGCCGCGACCCGCCAGGGCGTGCCCACCCCCGGCTTCGCGGCGGCCCTCGCGTACTACGACGCGCTGCGCGCCGAGCGGCTGCCGGCCGCGCTGACCCAGGGCCAGCGGGACTTCTTCGGTGCGCACACCTACCGGCGCACGGACCGGGACGGCTCGTTCCACACGCTGTGGGGCGGGGACCGCTCGGAGGTCTCCGCCTGAGACGGCCCCGGCACGGGCCCGGCACCTGGTGACGCCGCCCGGTGAAGGACGGCGAACGGCCCCCGCGCCACGGTGACGTGGTGCGGGGGCCGTTCGCCGTCGCGCGGTGCCGCGGTCGCGGGCGCCGCTCCGGGTGCCCTCGGGTGCCTCACGTGAGGGGCGGCCCCGGCTCGGGGTGCGGTACGGGTTCCGGGCCCGGGGGGATCGGGGACGGAGCGGGCTCCGGGGGTCCCGGCGGCGCAGGGGGCGTGGGAGCGGGCGGGGTCGGCCCGGGTCCCGGAGGCGGCGGCCCCGGCGTGGGGGTCGGCGGCTCCGGCGCAGGCGGCGGGCCCGGGGCCGGCGGTCCGGGAGCCGGCGGGGGCTCCGGTGCCGGAACCGGGTGCGGTTCGGGGTGCTGCGGTTCCGGGCCCGGCGTCGGCCCCGCGGGACCGGGCTCCGGATACGGGTTCGTCATGGCGTCCTCCAGCCAGTCGGCGCACGTCGGCTCCGGACTACTCCCCCGCGTACCCGGGGGCGGCACCGCCAGTCACTCCGCCGCGCCGGTCCGCCCGCCCGGGTGGACCCGCCGGGCCCGCCCGGACCCGTACGCCGCGGCGGTCAGAACCGGCCGGGGTGCGCGCGCAGCCAGTCCAGCGCCGCCGTCCGCAGCGCGGGGTCGGCGGCCGGGGCCTCGTCGGGGTGGCGCTCGGCCCACTTGACGACGTACGGGCACAGCGGCGCGACGACGACGCCCTCGCGCGCGGCGACGGCGTACAGCTCACGGGCGAGCGAGCCCGCGACGCCCTTCCCCTCGTGGGCCTGCTCCACGATGGTGTGGACGGGGACCAGGGCACGGGCGGGGGCTTCGAGGACGAAGTACTCGATGCGGCCGATGACTTCGCCGTCCTGGCGGGCCTCCAGCCGGCCCGCCGCCCGGTCGTCGCGGATCTCGGGGTCGCTCATGGACGCTCCTGTCGTTGTGAGGATGTGCGGGACGGACCGGGGCCGTGCGGGGTTCAGGCCGCCGGCACGGCCTGCGGGCCGCGCTCCTGCCCGGAGCCGGGCACCGGCTCGGACGGGTCGGCGCCCAGGGCCACGATCCGGTTGGCGCCGTCCACGTGCACGACCCGCGGCTCGTACGACCGCGCCTCGGCGTCGGTCAGCTGAGCGTAACTGATGATGATCACGAGATCACCGGGGTGCACGAGATGAGCGGCGGCACCGTTGATCCCGACGACCCCGGAGCCCCGCTCGCCCTCGATGACGTACGTCTCCAGCCGGGCGCCGTTGGTGACGTCGACGATGTGCACCAGCTCACCGGCCAGCAGATCGGCGGCGTCCAGCAACTCCGCGTCGATGGTCACCGATCCCACGTAGTGCAGGTCGGCCTGGGTGACGGTGGCTCGGTGGATCTTGGACTTGAACAGAGTGCGCAGCACTTCGGACTCCCGGGAAGACGGCTCCCTGCCTGCTTTGTGCAGGTCAAGGGCGTTCTTCACTCTACATGGGCACTCGTCGGAGCCGACGGCGGCGAGGGTGGCGAACGTCGCTTCTCGTGGGGAGAGGGCTCCTCGCCCGGGGTTCCGCTCCCACCGGGCCGGGGCGCGGCGCGGCGGCCCGTTCGGCCACCCCGGTGTGCGGGCGGACCGGGCCGGCGGCTTCGGCGGCGGCATCGCCTCCGGCCGGTTCGCCGGCCGCCTGACCGTCCGTCCGCCGTGCGGGGCGGGGCCGTTGTCCGCCGTCGGCGTCGGGGTGCTGCTGCCGGGGGCACGCGCGGCCTCCGGGAGCGTGTTCCCTTCCCGTGCAGGTCTGCTCGGGGGCGGTGATCCTGCCGGCGCTGTGGTCGTCGCGCCGCTCCGGTTCGGGGCCGGGGCTGTCGATGCCGGCCTTCGGCGTGCTCGTGCCCGGCGCGGCACGGGTGGCGCGGCAGCCGGTGCGGGTGCGGGTGCGGGCGGCGGCGCCGACCTCCGCCGCCTACCGGGCCTTCCGGCTGGACGGTTCCGGCCCGCCGTGACGCCCGCGCGCGGCGCGGAGGGTGAGGTCGGCGAGGGCTTCGGGGGCACCGGGCTGGTCGCGGACGCCGGGGAAGGCGTTGACGTCCACGATGAGCGGGCCGTCGGGGGTGGCGATGACGTCCACGCCGTAGACGACGAGGGCGAAGACCTCGCCGGTCCTGCGGACGAGGTCGCGCCAGGCGTCGGGGATCGCGGCAGGCCCCGGGGCGGCGCCCGCCGGGCCCGCCAGCTCCGAGCGGCGCAGGGCGGCGAAGACGTGGGGGCCGATCGCCCACAGCTTGTGGTCCCAGCCGGCGTTCGGGACGAAGTCCTGCGCGATGTACGGTCCGTGGGGCGCGCGGGCGGCGAAGTCCCGCAGCGCGGCGCTCCCTTCGAGCCGTCGCACCACGTCCCCCTTGCCGCTGTGCCGGCTCTTGACGACGACGGGCACGGCGCCCGACGCCTCCTCACCGGCGGCCAGGTCGGCGGCGGAGCGGTAGGTGCGGGTCGCGGCGAAGGGCAGCCCGGCGCGCAGGGCGTCGGCGGCCATCGCCGTGCGGTCCTGGCAGCGCGCGGTCGCGGCGGCGGAGTTGAGCACGACGGCCCCGGCGGCTTCGAGCGTGCGGGCCAGCGAGATCGCCTGCGGCGTGCGGGACTTGAGCAGGTAGACGGTGGCGGGCTCGCCCGTCGGGGGCCCGCCGTCGGGCGCGACGGCCTCCACGACGGCTTCGCCCGAGCCGCCGAGCAGCGCGGCGGTCGCCGCCAGCAGCGGATGCCCGGGATCCGGCGTGATGAGCCCGACCCTGAGCCGCCCTGCCCTGCGCCGCCCGGCACCCACCGGCCCGGGGCCGGTGGGTGCCGGGCCGGTGGGTCCGGCCGGGTGGCCCGCGCCGAGGCCGTCCACCGGGGGGTCGACCAGAGGGCGCGCCGACATCCCGCTCGTGGTGCGGCCGTTCGTCCGGCTCACCGAAACGTCCTCCGCCGCACGGCCGTTCACCGGGTCCCCCGCCGGGGCACCGCTCGGAGCGCGGCCGTTCACGGCACCGCCACTGCCGTGGCCGGGGCGCTGGGTGGCGTGCACCAGGCAGGGGACGGGCGGTGGGTGCGGGCGAGGTCGAGGACCGCGGCGGCGACACGGGCCGCCGCGTCCGGCACCTGGCGGAAGCTCGGGAAGTCGTTGACGTCGACCACGACCGGGCCGTCCGGCGTGAGCAGCACGTCGAGGCCGTAGAGGTCGAGCCCGTAGACCGCGCCGACCTGCGCGGCGACCGCCGCGACCTCCCGGGGGACCGGCACCCGTCGTTCGGGGTGCGGGCGGTCGGGGTGGAGGGGGGAGCGGCGTTCGGTGGCGTAGAAGTCGCCGGCGACGCAGTAGACCTTGATGTCGACGCCCGGGTTCGGCTGGTACGGCTGTGCGATCAGCATCCCCTCACCGCGCAGTTCGGGCCCGAGCGCGGCGAGCCCTTCCGGTGCGGCGACGAGGTGGACCGCGCGGCCGGAGCTGCCGTTCGCCGGCTTGACCACCAGCGGATACTCCGACTCCGGTGTCTGCGCGAGGAGTTCGGGGGTCGCGGCCGCGTACGTCGGCGGTATCGGCAGGCCGCGGCTGCGCCCTATCGCGGCGGCAAGCGCCTTGTCCCGCACCCCGCGGATGGCGCGGGCGTCGTTGACGGTGACCAGGCCCGCCGCCGATGCGGCCTCCAGCAGCGTGAGCCCGGGTCCGCCGGAGACGGTCTTGAGCACCCACGCGTCATGGCTGCCCGCGGTGACCAGATCCGTCATCCGCAGCAGCGAACCGCCGGGCCGCAGTACGTCGACCTGATGCCCCCACGCGGCGAGTTGCCGGATCACCTCGACCGGCATGCCGTCGTAGCGGTAGTTCTCCTCCACCAGAAAACACAGCTTCATGCGACCCTTCCCCCCCAACCTCCGCGCCCGTTCGCCTGACGGTGACCGGCGGATCATGAAGGTCACAGGATGCCACGCGGCCCGAGCACCCGGACTGGCGGCACCGCCTCGCTTACGCGGGTCGCGTCGCCGGTGCGCGGGGAGCGGGGCCCGCGGGCCCCGGTGCGGGGGTCCTGCCGGGTGGACGGCGCCCGGCCCGGGGGCGCGTGAGGCGAAGCGCCCCACCCCACCTCGCGTGCCGGCGGGACCGTGTACGGGCCCGGAGCGCACGAAGGGCGGTGGCGGACCGTTCGTGGAGGTCCGCCACCGCCCCCTCGGGCGGCGTGCGGCTACGCCTTGTGCTGCATCGAACCGCGGGCCGGGTTGCCCTGCTGCGCCGCCTTCGGGTCCTTCTCGCCGGCCTTGGCGCGCACCCCGTCGGCGATGCGCTTGCCGAGGGTCTCGTCGATGTGCGACCAGTACGCGAAGGCGCGTTCCAGGACGGGTTCGCCGACTCCGTCGAGGAGGTGGCCGACGACGTTGTCGACCAGGCGGTCGCGGGCCGCGTCGTCGAGGACCTCGCGGACCATCGTGCCGGCCTGGCCCCAGTCGTCGTCCTCGGGGTGGGAGACGTAGGCGGCGCGCGTGATCTCGCCGTCGGCCGCCCAGCCGGGCGGGGAGCCGTGGCCCTCGGTGTCCGCCGCGGGACCGCCCTTGGAGTTCGGGGCGTACACCGGGTCGGTGGTGTTGCGGTAGGCCATCGCGCCGTCCTTGGAGTACGTGTGGACGTCCACGACGGGCGCGTTGACCGGGAGTTGCTGGTAGTTGCCGCCGATGCGGTGGCGGTGGGCGTCGGCGTAGGAGAACAGGCGGGCCAGCAGCATGCGGTCCGGGCTCGGGCCGATGCCCGGGACGAGGTTGTTGGGCTGGAAGGCGGCCTGCTCGATCTGGGCGTGGTTGTCGGTGGGGTTGCGGTCCAGCGTCATCCGGCCGACGCGGATGAGCGGATAGTCGCCGTGCGGCCACACCTTGGTGAGGTCGAAGGGGTTGAACCGGTAGCGGGCGGCCTCCTCGTACGGCATGACCTGCACGTACAGGGTCCAGCTGGGGAAGTCGCCGTCCCGGATGTGCTCGAAGAGGTCGCGGGTGTGGTAGTCCGTGTCGGCCGCGGCCATCTGGTCGGCCTCGTGCTGGGTGAAGCACTCGACGCCCTGGTCGGTCTTGAAGTGGTACTTCACCCAGAACCGCTCACCGGAGGCGTTGATCCACATGTAGGTGTGGGAGGTGTAGCCGTTCATGTGGCGCCAGGTCCGCGGGATGCCGCGGTCCCCCATCAGCCAGGTGACCTGGTGCGCGGACTCCGGGGACAGGGTCCAGAAGTCCCACTGCATGTCGTGGTCGCGCAGGTTGTTGTCCGCGCGGCGCTTCTGGGACCGGATGAAGTGCTGGAACTTCATCGGGTCCTTCACGAAGAAGACCGGCGTGTTGTTGCCGACCATGTCGTAGTTGCCCTCGCTGGTGTAGAACTTCACCGCGAAGCCGCGCGGGTCGCGCCAGGTGTCCGGGCTGCCGCGCTCCCCGGCGACGGTCGAGAAGCGGGTGACCAGGTCGGTGCGGACGCCGGGCTGGAAGAGGGCCGCCCTGGTGTAGGCGCTCACGTCGTCGGTGACCTCGAAGTGGCCGAAGGCGCCGCTACCCTTGGCGTGCGGCTGGCGCTCGGGAATCCGCTCCCGGTTGAACTGGGCCATCTGCTCGATCAGATAGGCGTCCTGGAGCAGGATCGGCCCCGCGGGTCCCACGGTGAGCGAATGCTCGTCGCTCTCCACCGGCGCGCCGGAGTCGGTCGTGGTGGCGGGTCGGATCTCCGTCATGAATCTGCCTTTCGTCGTGCGTCGACAGCGGTGGAGCGGCTCCTCGGGCTCCGGTGTCCGGGCGGTGCGGCGGGCTGCCTCCGACGGTGCGCGCGGTACGGGCGTGACACGGGCGGTCCCGGCCGGCTCCGGGCTCCCAGCCGCGTGACCCGCTGGGGGCGTCGTAAACACGGGC
>NZ_AGBF01000113.1 GCF_000225525.1 Streptomyces zinciresistens K42
GCGGACGTCCCGCGCGGCGAGCCGGACCTGCCCGCGCTGATCGCCGCCGCCCGGCGCCTGTCGGACACCCTCCAGCCGGACGCGGTCGAGGCGTGGGCCGCGGTGGCGCGCGCGGCGGAGGGGGTCGAGCTGGAGCCGCGCGACCTCGCGGAGATCGCCGACCACCGGGCGATGGACCTGGGCCCCGCGGGCGTCGCTCTGTTCGAGGAGGCCGCGGCGCTCTACGCGCGCGCGGGCGACCCCGGGGAGGCGCTGGCGGCACGCGCGCGCGGGGCGTACGTACGGGCGCTGGCCGGCGAGGTCCCGCAGGCGCTGGCGGCGGTCGGCGGGCTGTACGACGACGTGCTCGCGCTGTACGCCGAGGACGGCACGGGGCTGCGGCAGACGGCCGCGGTGCTGATGAGCCGCGCGCGGATCCTGATGCGGCGGGTGCACGAGACGGAGGACGCGGCCCAGGACACCGTCCCGGCCGCGGCCGGGGCCGCCGCCCGCGAGGTCCTGGCGCTGGTCGACGGGCAGACCGGGGACGACGTCCGGCTCGTCGCGCGGGTCGCCGAGGCGCAGGCGATGCTCGCGGAACTGGCGGCGCTGGACGGCGCCGCCCAGGAGGCGTCGGCCCTGTTCGCGCGGGCCGCCGCGGCGTTCGTCGGGGCCGGACTGCCGTGGTTCGCCGTCGAGTACGAGGCCCGGCTGGCCGGGCTCGCCCACCAGCTCGGCGACGGCGCCGAGGCGGAGCGGGCCCTGCGGGCGGCCCTGGAGCACGGCGGACCGCACCTCCAGGCCGTGGGGCGGGCCCAGCTGCATCTGCAGCTGGCGGAGGTGCTGGACGGCCGGGAGTGCCCCGAGGAGGCCGCCGAGCACGCCCTGGAGGCGGCGCACTGGGCCGACGAGGCGGGCCAGGGCCGCACCCTGGGCGCGTGGGCGCGGCAGCAGCTCGGCGGCTTCCTGCTGCGCCAGCAGCGGTTCGCGGAGGCGGCCGAGGTGCTGGAGTCGGCGCTTCCGGACCTGTCGGCCGAGACGCACGGGGACGGCGCGGTCGTCCAGACGCTGTGGTGGCTCGGTGACTGCCTGGGCGAGCTGGGCGAGCACCGGGAGGCGGCGGAACGCCGGCTCGGGGCCGCCGACCTCGCCCGGCACTGGCCCGATCAGCACGACCACGCCACGCTCGCGCACCTGGCCGCCGAGTCCCTGGGGAACGCGGGCCTGCCCGCCGAGGCGGACCGGGCGTACACGCGCGCGGGCGAGCTGTGGCGCTCCCTGGGCCATGTCCACGGCCTGGTCCGCGCGCTGCGGGCCCGCGCGTGGCTGGCGCTGCGGGCGGAGGGCGCCGAGGACGCGGCGGGCACGGCCGGCGGGCTGATGGCGGAGGCGGTCGCGGAGTGCGAGGCGGCGCTCGACGGGCTGGTCGACGAGGAGGCCCGGGACCGGCTGACCGCCGAACTGGGCCACACCTACCGCCAGTTCGGGGATCTGCTGGCCCGCTCGGCGGCGGAGGACGCCGAGGACGAGGCGATCAGCGTGGCGCTGGAGGCGGCGCTGGACCGGGTCACGCGCGCGGTCGCGGTGTTCGCGTCCCTGGGGGACGCCGCCGTGCACAGCCGTACCGGCGCCGAGCTTGCGGCGGGCTGGCTGGAGGCCGACCTGGGCCGCCCGGCCTCGGCGGCGTCCCACGCGCGTGCGGTGCTCGCGGCGTACGACGGCGCCGGCGGGGGCGACCGTACGACCCGGGAGCGGCGGGCGGAGGCCGGCCAGATGCTCCAGGTGGTGGAGGAGCAGGAGAGCGCCTGATGACGCCCGGCGTCCGGCGCGGGGCTCACTCCACGCCGATGAGCAGGACCGCGCCCTGGCGGCCGCCCCGGTAGACGACGGTGTCGACGGCGAGGTGCGTCTCCCGCACGCGTGCCGCGAGGTGTTCGGCGACGGTGTCCGGGGCCTCGTCGCCCAGGACGAGGGTGACGAGTTCGCCGCCGGCCGCGAGCATGCGGTCCAGGACGCCCTCGGCGGTGCGGGTGACGTCGGTGCCTATGACGGCGACGTCGCCGTCGACCAGGCCGAGGACGTCGCCGGCCTGGCAGATGCCGGCCATGGTCCACGACTGGCGTTCGGCGACGGCGACCTCGGCGTAGCGGGTGGCGCCGGCCGCCGAGGTCATGGCGACGACGTCCTCGTCGAAGCGGCGGTCCGGCTCGTGCACGGCGAGCGCGGCGATGCCCTGCACGGCGGAGCGGGTGGGGATCAGGGCCACGCGGATGCCCTCGGCGCGGGCCTGTTCGGCGGCCGCGGCGGCGGTGTGGCGCAGGTCGGCGTCGTTGGGCAGCAGGACGACCTCGCGCGCGTGGGCCCGCCGTACGGCCTCGACGAGTTCCCCGCTCGCCGGGGGTTCGCCGGGGCGGGCGAGGACGGTGGTCGCGCCGGCCTCGCCGTACAGCACGGCCAGGCCCTCGCCGGGCACCACGGCGACGACGGCCCGCTGGACCCGCTCGCGCGGCGCGCGCTCGCCGGTGGTGTGCGCGTCACCGGCCCCGAAGTGGGTGATCCGGATGCGGTACGGCCGTCCCGCCTCGACGCCGGCCTCCACGGCGGCCCCGGCGTCGTCGGCGTGCACATGGACGTTCCACAGCCCGTCGCCGCCGACGATCACGAGCGAGTCGCCGAGGGCGTCGAGGCGGGTCCGCAGCCGGGCGACGGCCGCGTCCCCGGCCTCCAGGAGGTAGATCACCTCGAAGGCGGGGCCGCCCGCCCCCTCGGGGTCCTCGCACTCCCCGGCGCCGGCCGGGGGAACGCTCCCGGGCGCCGCGGCCCGCCGCGGCCCGCGCGCGGGGGTGCTCGGCGCCGCCTCCCCGGTGAACGTCTGCACGAGCGCGCCCAGCACCGCCACCAGCCCGCGCCCGCCGGCGTCGACGACGCCCGCGCGCTCCAGGACCGGCAGCTGCCCCGGAGTCGCCGCCAGGGCCGTGCGCGCCCCTTCGAAGGCCGCCCGCGCGACCGTCGCGCAGTCGTCGCCCCGCGCGGCTCCCGCGGCGTCGGCGGCGGCCGCGGCGACGGTGAGCACGGTGCCCTCCACGGGGTGGACGACGGCCTCGCGCGCGGAGTCGGCGGCCCGGCGCAGGGCGAGGCGCAGCCCGGCTCCGTCGGTGTGAGCCCGCTCACCGTCCCCGGCGAGCACCTGGGCCATGCCGCGCAGCAGTTGGGCGAGGATCGTCCCGGAGTTCCCGCGGGCCCCGATCAGGGCGCCGTGCGCCATGGCGCGGGCGGCGTCGGGCAGGGTGGGCCTGCCCACGTCGTAGGCGGTGAACACGGCCTCCACCGCCGCGACCGCGGACTCCACGGTCAGGTACATGTTGGTGCCGGTGTCCCCGTCGGCGACGGGGTAGACGTTGATCGCGTCGATCTCCTCGCGGGCCCGGCCGAGCGACTCCAGTGCGAGTCCGCACCAGGTGCGCACCGCGAGAGCATCGAAGAATGTCTGCGGCACCTGCGCCACCTGCGCCTCCTCGGACTCCCGGACGTGGGTGGCAGCGTAGACCCGGAAGCGGTGCCCGGCGGAAGCGGGCCGGGAGCGGGCCCCTGAGCTGCCATGGTAGTTTCGTTCTGCTGGCGCAGTCGTTGTATGCTGCTCCGGTTGCCCGATACACATCGGGCCATTCCCCTGGCACCGCCACTCAGATCTCTGATCCTCGATCTTGATCCCGGCATGCCGGGATCAACCGTAAGTGCATCTGAAGTCTTTGGAGTGACCCGTGGCTGCCAACTGCGACGTCTGCGGCAAGGGGCCGGGCTTCGGCAACAACATCTCGCACTCGCACCGCCGTACGTCCCGTCGCTGGAACCCGAACATCCAGCGCGTCCGTACCGTGGTCGGCGGGACGCCGAAGCGCGTGAACGCCTGCACCTCGTGCATCAAGGCTGGCAAGGTCTCGCGCTGACGCCCATCAGCTGAGCGCGCGGCCACTGCTGGTTCGCCGCACTGAGCCGGTCCACCTCCGGGTGGGCCGGCTTTTTGCCGTACCCGTACGACGCCGGAACCGGGTCCCGCTCCCGGCTCCGGGCGCTACCGTCCGCCGCGGGTGAGGGCCCAGCCGTGGTCCACCGGCCCGATGCCGCCGCCGAGCGCGAACCCGGCGGCGATGGCCCCGGTGACGTAGTCCTTGGCCGCCGCCACCGCCTCGGGCACCGACCGCCCCTTGGCGAGCTGTGCGGCGATGGCGGAGGCGAGCGTGCAGCCCGTGCCGTGGGTGTGCCGGTTGTCGTGGCGGGGGGCCCGCAGCCAGTGCTCGCGGCGGCCGTCCGTGAGCAGGTCCACGGCGTCGCCGGACAGATGGCCGCCCTTGATCAGCACCCAGCGCGGACCGTACTCCAGGACCGCGTCCGCGGCCTGGCGCAGCTGGTCCTCCGACTCGACGCGCACACCGGTGAGCTGGGCGACCTCGTCGAGGTTCGGGGTGGCCACGGTCGCCACCGGCAGCAGCCTGGTGCGTACGGAGTCGAGCGCGGAGGCGGCCAGCAGCGGGTCGCCGTGCTTGGAGACACCGACCGGGTCGACCACGGCGGGCGCGTCCGTCGCGCCGATCAACTCCGCGACGGCCTCCACCAGTTCGGCCGACGCCAGCATGCCCGTCTTGACCGCCTGGACGCCGATGTCGTCGACGACGCTGCGGTACTGGGCCCGTACCGCCCGCACCGGGAGTTCCCAAGCGCCCTGCACGCCCAGGGAGTTCTGCGCGGTGACCGCGGTCAGCACGCTCATGCCGTGGACGCCGAGCGCGAGCATCGTCTTCAGGTCGGCCTGGATCCCGGCGCCCCCGCCGGAGTCGGAGCCCGCGACCGTCAGCACCCGGGGCGGAGCGCTCATGACTCGATGTCCCCTCCGAAGTGGTCCCAGCCGCCCTTGCGCGTCCAGGGTGCCCCGTCGACCGTCACCTGGGGCAGCGCGGAGGGGTTGAGGACCTCGCCGATCACCTTCCAGCGGGCCGGCAGCTTCACGTCGGGCGGGAAGGTGGCCACGATCGCGTGGTCCTCCCCCCCGGTCAGCACCCACTGCATCGGGTCCACCCCGACCGCCTGCCCGATGTCGTTCATCTGGGTGGGGATGTCTATGGCGCCCGAGCGGATGTCGATACGGACCTTGCTGGCCTCGGCGATGTGCCCGAGATCGGCGATCAGACCGTCGCTGACGTCGCACATCGCGGTGGCTCCGAGGCCCGCCGCCGCCGGACCGGCGTGGTAGGGCGGCTCGGGGCGCCGGTGCGCCTCCACGAAGGCGCGCGGCGAGCGGAACCCGCGGGCGAGGACGGCGTATCCGGCGGCGGACCAGCCCAGCCAGCCGGTCACCGCGACGAGGTCGCCGGGCTGCGCGCCGCCCCGGGTCACGGGCTCCTGGTTGCGCAGATCGCCCAGCGCGGTGATCGACACCATGATCGAGTCGCCGCGCACGACGTCCCCGCCGACCACGGAGGCGCCCGCGACCTGGCACTCGTCGCGCAGGCCGTCCATCAGCTCGGTCGGCCAGGTGACCGGGAGTTCGGCCGGCACGACCAGTCCGAGGAGCAGCGCGGTGGGCACGGCGCCCATGGCGGCGATGTCCGCGAGGTTCTGCGCGGCGGCCTTGCGGCCCACGTCGTAGGCGGTGGACCAGTCGCGGCGGAAGTGCCGTCCCTCCAGGAGGATGTCGGTGCTGGCCACCACCCGGCGATCGGGTGCGGCCACCACCGCGGCGTCGTCGCCGGGGCCCACCCGGACCGCCGGGGTGGTGGTGAGACGGGAGGTGAGCTCCCTGATGAGCCCGAACTCCCCCAGCTCACCAACAGTGCCCTTCATTTCCCTTACGCCCCTTCTGTCCCTGTTAGCACCCGGTCGCGTGTCACTGCCGGCCTCGTTACCGTCGAGGTGTACGTCAACTTCTGTCGTGCCCGCGCCCCGGCGCGCGAGCCCCGGCCACCGCGGGTCTCCCCGCGGCGAGCGGCGACGCGATACCGTGGCGTTCCTTTTCCCCACATGATCCTCGTGGCCGCTCTGGAGGTTCCGTGGTACAGGCGTACATCCTGATCCAGACGGAGGTCGGCAAGGCGTCGACCGTCGCCGAGACGATCGGCAAGCTCCCCGGCGTGATCCAGGCCGAGGACGTCACCGGTCCCTACGACGTCATCGTGCGCGCCCAGGCCGACACAGTCGACGACCTGGGTCGCATGGTGGTCGCCAAGGTCCAGGGAGTGGACGGCATCACCCGCACCCTGACCTGCCCGGTCGTGCATCTGTAGCCCCCGTCTACCCTGGGCCGGTGAACTCTTCGCGTCACCGGCGCACTTCTGTCATCGGGCTTCCCGCGCTCGTTCTGCTGGTCGCCGCCGCGGGCTGCTCCTCAGCAGACGGCAGCGCGTCGGCGGCGGTTCCCAGTCCGGGCGCGAAGGCCGCGAAGCTGTGCCGGAACCTCGACAAGGTACTGCCGGCCCGGGTGGACGGAGTCGGCCGTCAGGACCCCTCGCCCGCGTCGGCGCTGACCGCGGGCTGGGGAGACCCGGCGATCATACTGCGGTGCGGTGTCGTCCGGCCGCCGAAGATGATCGATCCGAAGGTCGCCTCGGGACAGGACCCCGAGGCGGTCGCCGGAGGGGTCGACGGCGTCGACTGGCTGATGGAGAAGCGGGACGGCGCGAGCCGTTTCACGACCGCGAACCGGCTCGCGTACGTCGAGGTCAGCGTGGCCGGGGGACGGGACAGCTCCGCCGTGCTGGTCGACCTGGCCCCGGCCGTGAAGAAGGCGATCCCCGTGGGGATCGCCGACTGAGACGGACGGGGAGGAGGCGGGTCCAGCGCCGCGGCCGGAAGTCACCGGCTCACGACGCCCGGCAGGCCCGCACGCCCTAGCGCAGACCCGTGGAGCGCCGCAGCGCCGCGCGGATCAGCCGGTCCACGAGTTCCGGGTAGCCGATGCCGCTCGCCTGCCACATCTGCGGGTACATCGAGATCGGGGTGAAGCCGGGCATGGTGTTGATCTCGTTGATCACGAACTCCCCGTCCTCGGTGAGGAAGAAGTCCGCGCGCACCAGGCCCTCGCAGGAGGCGGCCTCGAAGGCGTCCACGGCCAGCCGCTGGACCTCGGCGGTCTCCGCCGGCGTCAGGGGCGCCGGTACGAGGCCGGGCGTGGAGTCGATGTACTTGGCCTCGAAGTCGTAGTACGCGTGCGTGTCCGGCGGCGGGATCTCCGCGGGCACCGACGCCCGCGGGCCGTCCTCGAACTCCAGCACCCCGCACTCGATCTCGCGGCCCCGCAGCGCGGCCTCCACGAGGATCTTCGGGTCGTGCCGCCGCGCCTCGGCGATCGCCTCGTCCAGACCGGAGGGATCGTCGACCTTGGTGATGCCGATCGACGAACCCGCGCGCGCGGGCTTCACGAACAGCGGCCAGCCGTGGTCGCCGGCCAGGTCGATGATCTTCCTGCGGGCGGCGGCCTCGTCCTGTTCCCACTCGCGTGGCCGGATCACCGCGTACGGCCCCACCTTGAGGCCGAAGGAGGTGAACACCCGCTTCATGTACTCCTTGTCCTGGCCGACTGCCGAGGCCAGCACGCCCGAGCCCACGTACGGCACGCCGGAGAGCTCCAGCAGTCCCTGCAGGGTGCCGTCCTCGCCGTAGGGGCCGTGCAGCACCGGGAAGACCACGTCGACCTCGCCGAGCGCCTTGGGCACCGATCCGGGCTCGCTCCAGACCACTTCGCGGCTGGCCGGGTCGACGGGCAGGACCACGCCGCCCTCGCCGGAGTCGGCCAGCTGCTCGACGTCCGGCGTACGGCGCTCGGTGATCGCCATGCGGTCCGGTTCGTCGGCGGTGAGCACCCACCGGCCGCTCCGCGTGATGCCGATCGGCAGGACGTCGTACGTCGTCCGGTCGATCGCGCGCAGGACCGCGCCGGCGGTGACCGTGGAGATCCCGTGCTCGGAGCTGCGGCCGCCGAACACGACGGCCACGCGCGGCTTGCGCTGCGGCTGGTCAGGGCTCTGGGGGAGGTTCTCGGTGCTCATATCGCGATGAGCGTACCCGCCCGTAGGAGCCGCGTCAGCGTCCGGGCCGTGTGTGCGTGCGCGGGCGCGCCGGGGACCGCGGGCCCGCACCCGGGCGCTCCTTCGCCGCCGGGCGGGGCCGGGTTCGCTCAGCGTCGCTCGGGCTTCGCGCTGCGCGACATCAGCTCCTTGAGGGCGACCACCGGAGGCTTGCCCTCGTGCACGATGCCGACGACCGTCTCCGTGATCGGCATGTCGACGCCGTGGCGGCGGGCCAGATCCAGCACGGACTCGCAGGACTTGACGCCCTCGGCGGTCTGCCGGGTGACGGCGATGGTCTCCTGGAGGGTCATGCCCCTGCCGAGGTTGGTGCCGAAGGTGTGGTTGCGCGAGAGCGGCGAGGAGCAGGTCGCCACGAGGTCGCCGAGACCGGCGAGTCCGGAGAACGTCAGCGGGTCGGCGCCCAGGGCGGCCCCCAGGCGGGTCGTCTCGGCGAGGCCGCGGGTGATGAGCGAGCCCTTGGCGTTGTCGCCGAGGCCCATGCCGTCCGCGATGCCGACGGCGAGGCCGATCACGTTCTTCACGGCGCCGCCCAGCTCGCAGCCCACCACGTCGGTGTTGGTGTAGGGGCGGAAGTAGGGCGTGTGGCAGGCCGCCTGGAGTCGCCGCGCGTGCGCCTCGTCGGTGCAGGCGACGACCGCGGCGGCCGGCATCCGGGCGGCGATCTCGCGCGCCAGGTTGGGGCCGGTGACCACGGCGATGCGGTCCGCGTCGACCTCGGCGACGTCCTCGATGACCTCGCTCATGCGCATCGCGGAGCCGAGTTCGACGCCCTTCATCAGGGAGACGAGGACCGTACCCGGCGCGAGCAGGCCCCGCCAGTCGGCGAGATTGGCGCGCAGCGTCTGCGAGGGCACGGCGAGTACGGTGAAGTCGGCGTCCCGCACGGCCTCCGCGGCGTCCGAGGTGGCCCGCAGCCCCTGCGGGAGTTCTACGCCGGGCAGGTAGTCGGGGTTCGTACGGGTGGAGTTGACCGCGTCGGCGAGTTCGCCGCGGCGGGCCCACAGGGTCACCTCGCAGCCCGCGTCGGCGAGGACCATACCGAAGGCGGTGCCCCATGAACCGGTGCCCATGACGGCCGCCTTGACGGGCTTGCTCACGTGCTCTGCCCCTCTTCCTGCTCGGCGGTGACCCGCTGGGTCCGCCCGTTCTGCGCGGTGGTCGTGCGCCGCTGCTCGATGCGCTCCTGGCGCGGGTCGTACGTCGCCCCGGGGGCCTTCTCGCCGCGGATCTCCTCCAGCAGGCGGGTGATGGCGGCCATGATGACCTCCGTCGCCTCCTTCAGCAGCTCCGGGGTCATCTCCCGGTCGTGGAACCGCGAGAGGTCCACGGGCGGGCCGGCCAGCACGCGGTGCGTCTTGCGGGGAAGGAGGTCCGGCCTGGTGGCGTAGGGGGGCAGCACCTCGTTGGCGCCCCACTGCGCGATCGGGATCACCGGGCACCTGGTCTGCAGGGCCACGCGCGCGGCACCGGTCTTGCCGGTCATGGGCCACTGGCCGGGGTCCCGGGTGAGGGTGCCCTCGGGGTAGAAGGCGACGCACTCGCCGCGCTCGACCGCGTCGATGGCGGCCCGGAAGGCGCTGAGCGCGTCCGTGGTCTCGCGGTAGACGGGGATCTGCCCGGTGCCGCGCATCGCGGCTCCGACGAACCCTTTCTTGAAAAGCCCGCTCTTCGCCAGGAATCGCGGAACCCTGCCGGTGTTGTACTGATAGTGGGCGTAGGCGAGAGGGTCGATGTGTGAATTGTGGTTCACCGCGGTGATAAATCCGCCCTCGGCCGGAATGTTCTCCATTCCGCGCCAGTCCCGCTTGATCAGAACCACCAGCGGCGGTTTGCAGAGCACCGCGGCGAAGCGGTACCAGAAGCCGATTCTGCGGCGGGGCACGCGGACACCTTCCTCTAGAGATCAAGGACCTCGGGCCTGGGGGCCGCACAAGTGTCGCCCCAGGCCGACGGTCTGTCGAGAACACCGTACGCCCGCCCGTGTTCCGCACCCAGCCCCGAAAGGGACCGCGCGCCCGCGTCCCGTCACGGCCGCCGGACGCCCCCCGGCGGCGGCTGAGTGACAATGACCGCGACGAGAGAGGGACGGAACTCCGGTGCAGTGGACCTTGGTCGTACCCCTGAAGCCGTTGGCGCGCGCGAAGAGCAGGCTGTCGGACACCGCCGCCGACGGGCTGCGTCCCGGTCTCGCCCTCGCGTTCGCGCAGGACACGGTGGCCGCGGCGCTGGCGTGCCCCTCCGTGAAGGATGTGGCGGTCGTCACGGACGACGTCCTGGCGGGCCGCGAGCTGGGCGCGCTGGGCGCGCACATCGTCCCCGGCGAGCCCGGCGGCGGCCTCAACGCCGCCCTGTCCCACGGGGCCGCGGCCGTGCGCTCGGCCCGCACCGACGCCCCGGTCGCCGCCCTCAACGCCGATCTGCCGGCCCTGCGCCCCCTCGAACTGGCCCGCGTCCTGGACCGCGCGGCGCACTTCCCCCGCGCTTTCCTCCCGGACGCCGCCGCGCTCGGCACCACCCTGCTCGCCGCGGCCCCGGGCCATGCGCTGCGGCCCGCGTTCGGCGAGGACTCCCGGGCCCGCCACCGCGCCTCGGGCGCGCGGGAACTCGACCCCGACGGCGTGGACTCCGTACGCCAGGACGTGGACACCGGCGACGATCTGCGGGCCGCGCTCGCCCTGGGGGTGGGCCCGCGCACGGCGGCGGCCGCGCGCCTGCTGGCGGCGGAGCTCCGGCCGTGGACACCGCGGCCGCAGCCCGTGCGCCCGGCCCGGCTCCGGCCTCGAACCTCGCCGCCCGGCCCCGTAGGCTGAGCCCCATGCAGGCCACCGCGTACACCTACGACCCCGCGTCGCGCTCCGGCAGCGTGCTGCTGGACGACGGGACCCCGGTCCCCTTCGACGCCCCGGCCTTCGACGCGGGCGGCCTGCGGCTGCTGCGCCCCGGGCAGCGGGTGCGGGTCGAGGCGGAGGGCGAGGGCGCGGCCCTGCGCATCACGCTGGTGACGCTCCAGACGTTCTGAGCGCCGGGGCCCGCGCGCCCCGGACACGCCGCGGGCCGGACTCCACTCGGAGTCCGGCCCGGCGCGTGAGTGCCCCTGCGGTCCTACCTCTTGCGGGCGGTCGCCTTCTTGGCGGTGGTCGTGCGAGCCGTCGACTTCTTGGCGGGCGCCTTCTTGGCGGTCGCCTTCTTCGCCGGGGCCTTCTTGGCCGTCGCCTTCTTGGCGGTGGTCTTCTTCGCCGCCGTCGTGGCCTTCTTCGCGGCCGTCGCCGTCTTCTTCGCCGTGGTCTTCTTGGCGGTGGTCTTCTTCGCGGTGGCCGTGGTCTTCTTGGCGGCGGTCTTCTTCGCGGCGGCCGTGGTCCGCTTGGCCGCGGCCTTCGTGGTCTTCTTCGCCGCGGCCTTCTTGACCGTCGCCGAGGCGGTGCCGGTCAGGCTGCCCTTGGGCGCCTTCTTGACGGAGACCTCGCCGCCCCGGGGAAGCTTCTTCGAGCCGCTCACCAGGTCCTTGAAGCCCTGGCCGGCGCGGAAGCGCGGCACGGAGGTCTTCTTGACCCGAACCCGCTCGCCCGTCTGGGGGTTGCGGGCGTACCGGGCGGGGCGGTCGACCTTCTCGAACGATCCGAAGCCGGTGACGGAGACCCGCTCACCAGCGACGACCGCGCGGACGATCGCGTCCAGTACGTGGTCGACAGCCTCGGCGGCCTGCTGGCGGCCGCCCATCTTGTCGGCAATCGCTTCTACGAGCTGCGCCTTGTTCACGTCTTCCCCTTCGGAGACCTCGCCAGAACGAAAGTGTTCAAGCTTTTTTCGCACGTTAGGCAGATATATACCGCAAATCAAACACGAAACGGGCTAATCACCCTTGTGCCGCAACGGACTCGACTGTCTCGAAGGTCTTCAGCGTTCCTCTTCGGGGATTCGCCCCGCGTCGAGGTCCGCGATGAACCGCTCCAGACGCCTTGTCGCTTCGACGACGTCGTGTTTGGCCGCGGCCGTAATGACCAGCAGCTTCCGGGTCAGCGCCATCCGTACGCCCTCCGGGACTTGCAGTGCGCGCACTCTTGTGTGCGCTTCCTTGAGTTGGTCCGCGACTGCCGCATAGAGCTCGAGTTGGCCGTCGTGTTCCATGCACAGATTGTGCCATCTGGGGCGAGTTGTCGCCTGCCAGGGGTGCAACTCCGGCCTCGATTGGCCTTCGGGGCACTTGCCAAAGCAGGGGCAACGGCACTCGCCTACCCTGTCAACACCCCTTCTAACATGGGAAGTTGCGGATGGCGCAGCCGACGCGCGGGGCCGTTCGGGTGCAGACATGGCTGTACCCCCGATCGGGCTGATCGGGGGTACGGCGGGGGGTGTTGCGGTGGCCGAAAGTCGTCCTGGGGCGGCTCGCGGCTCAGCTCTGGAGGGTGCGCGGCTTGAACGAGGGGCGCCCGGCCTCGTAGGCGGCGATGTCCTCCTCGTTCTGGAGGGTGATCGAGATGTCGTCGAGGCCGTTCAGCAGCCGCCAGCGGGAGTTCTCGTCCAGCTCGAAGGCGGCGGTGAGGCCCTCGGCGCGCACTTCGCGGGCCTCCAGGTCGACCGTGATCTCCACCTGCGGGTCGCGCTCGGTCAGCTCCCACAGCGCGTCCACGGTCTGCTGCTCCAGCACCACCGTGAGCAGGCCGTTCTTGAGCGAGTTGCCGCGGAAGATGTCGGCGAAGCGGGAGGAGATGACGGTCTTGAAGCCGTAGTTCTGCAGCGCCCACACGGCGTGCTCACGCGAGGAGCCGGTGCCGAAGTCGGGGCCGGCGACCAGCACCGTGGCGCCTTGGCGCTCGGGCTGGTTGAGCACGAACTGCGGGTCCTTGCGCCAGGCCTCGAAGAGCCCGTCCTCGAACCCGTCCCGGGTCACCTTCTTCAGCCAGTGGGCCGGGATGATCTGGTCGGTGTCGACGTTGGAACGGCGCAGCGCGACGGCCCGGCCGGTGTGCTTGGTGAATGCTTCCATGGCTCTCAGACTCCAGCGGGCGTACGGGTCTCGGCGTCGGACAGGTCGGCCGGGGAGGCCAGGTGCCCGAGGACCGCGGTGGCCGCGGCGACCTGCGGGGACACCAGGTGCGTACGGCCGCCCTTGCCCTGCCGGCCCTCGAAGTTGCGGTTGGAGGTGGAGGCGGAGCGCTCGCCGGGCGCCAGCTGGTCGGGGTTCATGCCCAGGCACATCGAGCAGCCCGCGTGCCGCCATTCGGCGCCGGCGTCCTTGAACACGACGTCCAGGCCCTCGGAGACGGCCTGGAGCCCCACCCGCGCGGAGCCGGGCACGACCAGCATCCGTACGCCGTCGGCGACTTTGCGGCCCTTGACGAGTTCGGCGGCGGCACGCAGGTCCTCGATGCGGCCGTTGGTGCAGGAGCCTACGAAGACGGTGTCCACCTTGATGGACCGCAGCGGCTGACCGGCCTCCAACCCCATGTATTCCAGGGCCTTTTCGGCGGCGAGGCGCTCCGAGGCGTCTTCGTACGAAGCCGGATCGGGGACGTCGGCCGAAAGCGGGGCGCCCTGGCCGGGGTTGGTGCCCCAGGTGACGAAGGGCGACAGCTCGGCGGCCTCGATCACGACCTCGGCGTCGAACTCGGCGTCCGCGTCGCTCTTCAGCGTCTTCCAGTACGCGACGGCCGCGTCCCAGTCCTCGCCCCGCGGCGCGTGCGGGCGCCCCTGGAGGTAGGCGAAGGTCGTCTCGTCGGGGGCGATCATGCCCGCGCGGGCGCCGGCCTCGATCGACATGTTGCAGATGGTCATCCGGGCCTCCATCGAGAGCTTCTCGATGGCGGGGCCGCGGTACTCCAGGACATAGCCCTGGCCGCCGCCGGTGCCGATGCGGGCGATGATCGCGAGGATCAGGTCCTTCGCGGTGACGCCGTCGGGCAGTTCGCCCTCGACCGTGATGGCCATGGTCTTCGGGCGGGCCATGGGCAGGGTCTGGGTGGCCAGCACATGCTCCACCTGGGAGGTGCCGATGCCGAAGGCCAGGCCGCCGAAGGCGCCGTGGGTGGAGGTGTGGGAGTCGCCGCAGACCACGGTCATGCCCGGCTGGGTCAGGCCGAGCTGGGGTCCGACGACGTGCACGACGCCCTGCTCGACGTCGCCCAGCGGGTGCAGCCGCACCCCGAAGTCCGCGGCGTTCTTGCGCAGCGTCTCCAGCTGGACCCGGGAGACCGGGTCGGCGATGGGCTTGTCGATGTCGAGGGTCGGGGTGTTGTGGTCCTCGGTCGCGATGGTGAGGTCGAGACGGCGCACCCGGCGGCCGCTCTTGCGCAGACCGTCGAAGGCCTGCGGGCTGGTCACCTCGTGCAGCAGGTGCAGATCGATGAAGAGGAGGTCGGGCTCGCCCTCGGCGCGCCGGACGACGTGGTCGTCCCAGACCTTCTCCGCGAGTGTCCTACCCATCGCTTTCCCTTCGGCCGGCCTACGGTCCACCGGCCCAACTAGAGATCTTGAGAAGGCGGCTCCCCGCCCGCGCCCCCGTTCCGGGCGTCCGCCGCCAGGCCCGTCCTGACGCACGGGCCGCTCTGCCTTCGTCCTTCAAGAGTGGCGTGTTCCACGGAAAATTGAACTTGCGTTTCACAGAGTGAGACGCGAGTATCGTTTCATGGACAACAGTAGCGGCGTCGGCGTTCTGGACAAGGCAGCCCTTGTCCTGGGCGCCCTGGAGTCCGGTCCGGCCACCCTCGCGGGGCTCGTCTCGGCCACCGGACTGGCACGACCCACGGCCCATCGGCTGGCCGTGGCTCTGGAACACCACCGCATGGTGGCGCGCGACATGCAGGGACGGTTCATTCTCGGCCCCCGTCTCTCGGAACTGGCCGCGGCGGCCGGTGAGGACCGTCTCCTCGCCACGGCGGGCCCGGTCCTCACCCACCTCCGCGACGTGACCGGCGAGAGCGCGCAGCTCTACCGCCGCCAGGGCGACATGCGGATCTGCGTCGCCGCGGCGGAGCGGCTGTCCGGCCTCAGGGACACCGTCCCGGTCGGTTCGACGCTCACGATGAAGGCGGGCTCGTCGGCGCAGATCCTCATGGCCTGGGAGGAGCCGGAGCGGCTCCACCGCGGACTGCAGGGCGCCCGCTTCACGGCCACCGCGCTCTCGGGCGTCAGGCGCCGGGGCTGGGCCCAGTCCATCGGCGAGCGGGAGCCGGGCGTCGCGTCCGTCTCCGCGCCCGTGCGCGGTCCGTCGAACCGCGTGGTGGCCGCCGTGTCGGTCTCGGGCCCGATCGAGCGCCTGAGCCGCCACCCGGGCCGGATGCACGCCCAGGCGGTCATCGACGCCGCCGGCCGCCTCTCCGAGGCGCTGCGCCGCACGGGCTGAGGACGCGGGAGCACCGTTCGCGGGGGAAGGGCGGCCTCGACGCCGCGGCGGCCCCTCTCCTCGCGAAACCTCCAACTGCCGTCGACGTAGGCGCGGTTGGGGCACGCGACCGCCCTCGACAACATCGCACGGAGAGCAGCGGGCGGGGCGGAGGCGGGTACGGCGAAGGCCCCTCACCGAGATGCGGTGAGGGGCCTTCGCTTCGTGTACCCCCGACCGGATTCGAACCGGCGCTACCGCCTTGAGAGGGCGGCGTGCTAGGCCGCTACACAACGGGGGCGTGGATCTTACGTTTCCGCAGATCCGAGCTGGTCTACCTGGACTCGAACCAAGACTAACTGAACCAGAATCAGTCGTGCTGCCAATTACACCATAGACCAATGTGGTTTAGACCAGTTCGTACCCCCGACCGGATTCGAACCGGCGCTACCGCCTTGAGAGGGCGGCGTGCTAGGCCGCTACACAACGGGGGCCCTAGCGATCCTGCATCGAGATCGGCGGGAGCTACCCGAACCGTCCTCGCGGGAAGGATCTGTACCCCCGACCGGATTCGAACCGGCGCTACCGCCTTGAGAGGGCGGCGTGCTAGGCCGCTACACAACGGGGGCGATGCAGATGAGCTCTGCGAGCTGGCCTACCTGGACTCGAACCAAGACTAACTGAACCAGAATCAGTCGTGCTGCCAATTACACCATAGGCCACTGGAACGCAAGCCCCTGCGGGGATCTTGTTCTAGTAGTGCTCCCCCGTGGATCCCGGCCTCTCGGCCCGCTCCCGGCGGCGCAGGAAGAACATTACCCGAAGGTGGACGGGGCTCCAAAACGGGTATCGGCGCGCAGGAGGGCGGGGAGTTCGGCGAGGGAGGCGATCCGGTGGGGGGCGCCCGAGGCGCCGCCGCCGGTGTACACGCCGCCGCGGTCGATCCACACGGACAGCAGCCCGGCCCGCGCGGCGCCGCGCCCGTCGATCTCCGGATGGTCGCCGACGTAGGCGACCTCGCCCGGGGTGAGACCGAGCGCCGCGCAGGCGGCGTGGAAGGCGCCGGCCTGCGGCTTGGAGACCCCGAGCTCGGCGGCGCACAGGATCGACTCGAAGCGGTCGTGCACGCCGAGCACGCGCAGTTTGCGGTCCTGAACGGTGAGGCTGGAGTTGGACAGCACGGCGTGGCGGTGGCTGTCGGCGAGGGCGTCCAGGACGGGCAGGACGTCGGGGAAGAGGGCCCAGGCGGACTCGTAGTGCGCGATGTAGCGGGCGATCCACGCGTCGGCGCGCGCGTCGCTCAGCTCCTCGCCCAGGAAGTCCCGCACCCCGTCCCGCCGCTGCTCCTCGAAGGTCGCCTCCCCCGCGGCGAACCGCGCCCACTGCCGGTTCGTGGCCTCCCGCCAGCGCGCGAGGGCCCGCTCGGCGCTGCCGTAGGACTCCGGCAGCCCCTCGGCGGCCAGGTGCAGCCGCATCCCGGTGAGGTCGGCGCTCGTGTGGTCGAAGAGGGTGTCGTCCACGTCCCAGACCACGGCTCTGATCGGCATGGCACCGACGGTACCGCCGTACGGCGAAGGGGGCGGCACCCGGTGTCCGGATGCCGCCCCCTCGGGGAGTGCGCGCGTCAGGCCGCGAGCCTCGCCAGCGCCGCGTCGATCCGGGCCAGCGTCGCCTCCCTGCCGAGGATCTCCAGGGACTCGAAGAGCGGCAGGCCGACCGTGCGGCCGGTGACGGCGACGCGGACCGGGGCCTGGGCCTTGCCGAGCTTGAGGCCGTGGGCCTCACCGGCGGCGAGGACCGCGTCCTTCAGGGAGTCCGGGGAGGTCCAGTCGGCCGTGTCGAGCTTCTCGCGGGCGGTGCGCAGGAGGGCGTCGGAGCCCTCCTTCATCGCCTTCGCCCAGGACGCCTCGTCGAGGACCGGCTCCGGGAGGAAGAGGAAGTCGACGTTGTCCGTGATCTCCGACAGGACCTTCAGCCGGGTCTGCGCGTGCGGCGCGACGGCCTGCCACTTCGCCTCGTCGAACGCCTCGGGCGCCCACGGGGCGAAGGGGGCCCGCAGCCACGGGCGGCAGCGCTCGGTGAAGTCCTTCACGTCGAGCAGGCGGATGTGGTCGCCGTTGATCGACTCGCACTTCTTCAGGTCGAAGCGGGCCGGGTTGGGGTTCACGTCGGCGACGTCGAACGCTGCGACCATCTCGTCGACCGAGAAGATGTCCTGGTCGGCGGAGAGCGACCAGCCCAGCAGGGAGAGGTAGTTGAGCAGTCCCTCGGGCAGGAAGCCGCGCTCGCGGTAGAGGTTCAGCGAGGACTGCGGGTCGCGCTTGGAGAGCTTCTTGTTGCCCTCGCCCATCACGTACGGCAGGTGTCCGAAGGCGGGGATGCCGCGGGCGATGCCGAGGTCCGCCAGCGCCTTGTACAGGGCGATCTGACGGGGCGTCGAGGAGAGCAGGTCCTCGCCGCGCAGGACGTGGGTGATCTCCATCAGCGCGTCGTCGACCGGGTTGACGAGCGTGTAGAGCGGGGCGCCGTTGGCGCGGACGATGCCGTAGTCCGGGACGTTCTCGGGGGTGAACGTCAGCTCGCCGCGGACCAGGTCGGTGAAGGTGATCGTCTCGTCGGGCATCCGGAAGCGGACGATCGGCTCCCGGCCCTCGGCCCGGTACTCCTCCACGCGCGCGGGGCTCAGGTCGCGGCAGTGGCCGTCGTAGCCGGAGGGCCGGCCGGCGGCACGGGCGGCCTCGCGGCGGCCGTCCAGCTCCTCCTGCGAGCAGTAGCAGTGGTACGCGCGGCCGGCGTCCAGCAGTTTCGCGGCGACGTCCCGGTAGAGGTCCATGCGCTGCGACTGGCGGTACGGCGCGTGCGGGCCGCCGACCTCGGGGCCCTCGTCCCAGTCGAAGCCCAGCCAGCGCATCGCGTCGAGCAGCTGGTCGTAGGACTCCTCGGAGTCGCGGGCCGCGTCGGTGTCCTCGATGCGGAACACGAACTGAGCGCCGCTCCCCTGGTGGTGGCGCGCGAACGCCCAGTTGAACAGGGCGGTGCGGACCAGGCCCACGTGGGGGTTACCGGTCGGGGACGGGCAGAAACGGACGCGTACGGGGGTACCGGATGCGCTAGCCACGCTTGACAACCTTGTTGGTGAGAGTGCCGATGCCTTCGATGGTGACGGCGACCTCGTCGCCGACGTGCAGGGGGCCGACCCCCGCCGGGGTGCCCGTGAGGACGACGTCGCCGGGGAGCAGCGTCATGGCCTCGGAGATGTTGACGATCAGGTCCTCGATGGAGTGGATCATCTCGCTGGTACGGCCGAGCTGGCGCTGCTCGCCGTTGACCGTGAGCTGGATCGTCAGGTCGGACGCCGTCCCGAGGTCCAGGCCCGTCTCGACCCAGGGGCCGAGCGGGCAGGAGGTGTCGAAGCCCTTGGCGCGGGCCCACTGCTTCTCGCGCTTCTGGACGTCCCGCGCGGTGATGTCGTTGGCGCAGGTGAAGCCGAAGACCACGTCCTTGACGCGCTCGCGCGGGACCTCGCGGCAGAGCCTGCCGATGACGACGGCCAGTTCGGCCTCGTGGTGGAGGTCCTCGGTGAAGGACGGGTACTGGATCTCGTCGCCGGGGCCGATCACGGCGGTGGACGGCTTGAAGAAGGCGAACGGGGCGTCGGGCACGGCGTGGCCGAGTTCACGGGCGTGCTCGGCGTAGTTGCGGCCGAAGGCCACCACCTTGTTGGGGAGCACCGGCGGCAGCAGCCTGACCTTGCTCAGCGGCACCTTGGTGCCGGAGAGCTCGAAGTCCGTGAACGGGATGCCCTTGATGATGTCGAGGACGAGTTCGTCCGGCCTGTCGCCCTCGACCGCGCCGAAGGCGACGTTCCCGTCGATGGAGAATCTGGCGATGCGCACGGGATCCTTGCGCCCCTCACTGAGCTGGTCCGGAGTCTGACGCTCCAGGCTAGCGCGGCGAGGGGCGGGCGCCTCGCTCCGTGTGCGCCGTCGGCGGGCCAGGGCGGGCGGCCGGCTGAACGGCCGGGCGCCGGCGCGCGTATCAGCCGGTGGCGACGGTGACGGGCATCTCGTCGAGGACGGTGCGCCGGGGGTTGGCGGTCCGGGCGGGGAGGTCGACGGCGTGTTCCGGGAGGAGCGGGATCTGGAGCTCGTCGGCGCCGTCGAGGTGCGCCAGCGTCGTGCGCCGCGGGTTGGCTATGGTGCGGTACATCGTCGTCGTCTCCACGGTGTTCGGGGTCCGGTCGTGACAAAGCGCCCGGGACGGCCCCTGGTGCGGCCAGTCTCCGGACGCGGGTTGGCAGAAGTCTCCGCCTTGTAAAGCGTCAGGCTAAACATGGGATTCCCCGGGGAAGCGGGCCGGACGCTTCGATCAGGGTGTGAGTTTGCTCACGGACCACCACGCAAATACCGCATTCCCGGCGCGTCTTTCGGTCCGACCAAACGGACATTCAACACCTGAAGCCATCATTCCGCTCCTGATCATGGCGACTGGGACACCTTTCGGGCGTCCGCAACTCGCGGGCATACGCCCGGTATGAGCGGGATAAGGTTCGACGGCAGGTAACCCCTCACTCACGTGGTGTCACGTATGTCACGGGTCGACCTACGGGCCTTGTTGGAGATCCTGCACTGTGCTGGAATTCCACGGACCGCCGCAGGTACCGAGCCGGCGCACAGGGGGCGCCCAGAGCGCCGGGCGGCGGCGAGAAGGGGGAGCCAGCGCCGGTCCATCACGACCATCAGGGAGCGTTTTCAGGACGCTCCCCGACTACGCCGACACCGTGCCCGTCCGTTCACGCGGAGGGGTGCCTGGTCCAGAGGTTGCGACGCTAGTGCAGGGACGTTTCAAGAGGGATGGCAGCGCTTCGGCGGAGCCGGAGCACGGCGGGGCCGACCGAGGTCCCTCGCCCCAGCACGCCCAGAACCAGGGCGGTCCGGCCCTGTCCGTCGACGGCGGCGAGCGCGCCGGGCGCCCGGCCGTGTCGGCGCCTCCGGGAGCCGCGAGCCCCGCACCGCCGGCGAAGAAGCCGCCGAAGGCCCCCACGGGCCCCGGCTCGCGAATAGCGCTGCGCAACTGGCGTATCTCCACACGCCTGGTCGCGCTGCTGACGCTGCCTGTGGTCGCCGCGACCTCGCTGGGCGCCCTGCGCATCAGCAGCAACATGGACGACATCCAGCAGCTCGACAACATGCGGCTGCTGACGGACATGACCAAGCGCGCCACCGAGCTCGCCGCGGCGCTCCAGGAGGAGCGCGACCAGTCGGCCGGCCCGCTCGCGCACGGCGCCAAGGCGACCGACTACACGGTCAAGGGCTACCGCGACAAGTCGGACCGGGCCCGCGACAGCTTCGTCGAGGCGTCCGAGCAGATCGACGACAGCAGCAAGGACGGCAACCTCAAGGGCGTCCGCGACAACATCGTCCAGCTCGTCCGCGAACTCGGCACGCTCTCCCAGATCCGCAACACCGCGTACCAGGCGGAGGGCAACTCCACGCAGAGCGTGGAGGCCTACTCCCGGATGATCACCAACCTGCTGAGCCTCTCCCAGGACATGGCCGAGGCGACCAGCAACACGGACATGATCCAGAGCACGCGTGCGCTGGCCGCCTTCTCCTCGGCCAAGGAGTACGCCTCCATCCAGCGCGCGACCCTCGCCGCGGCCCTGCCGGCGAACAACACCGCCGAGGGCAAGCTCTCCGACAACGATCGCCTCTACGCGCAGTCGGCGCTGGAGAGCCAGAAGTCCGAGCTGCGCAGCTTCCGGAGCATCTACAGCCCGGAGGCGGCCGAGGAGCTGCTGAAGCCGATCGGCGAGGGCAACCCGACGATCAAGGCCAGTGACACCTACGCGAGCCGCGCCCTGACCTCGGCCTCCGGTCTGCGGTCGCTGGACAAGCGCTCCTACCGCGACTGGGTCGACGACAGCACCACCAAGATCCAGGGCATGCGCGCCATCGAGACCACACTGCTGGAGGAGATGGAGCAGAAGGCCCGCGAGCTGCGCAACGCCTCCGAGCGCGAGGCGATCATCTCCGGTGCGCTGATCCTGCTCGTGCTCGGTGTCTCGCTGGTCGGCGCCTTCGTGGTCGCCCGCTCCATGATCCGCTCACTGCGCCGGCTGGAGGAGACGGCCACCAAGGTCGCCCAGGACCGGCTGCCCGAACTGGTCAAGCAGCTCTCCGAGTCCGACCCGCAGGACGTCGACACCTCCGTCGAGTCGGTCGGTGTGCACTCCCGGGACGAGATCGGCCAGGTGGCCGCGGCCTTCGACGACGTGCACCGCGAGGCGGTCCGCCTCGCCGCCGAGCAGGCCCTCCTGCGGGGCAACGTCAACGCGATGTTCACCAACCTCTCGCGCCGCTCGCAGGGCCTCATCCAGCGTCAGCTCTCGCTCATCTCCGAACTGGAGTCCCGCGAGGCCGACCCGGACCAGCTGTCCTCGCTGTTCAAGCTCGACCACCTCGCGACGCGCATGCGCCGTAACGGTGAGAACCTCCTCGTCCTCGCCGGTGAGGAGCCCGGCCGCCGCTGGACCCGCCCGGTCCCGCTGGTCGACGTGCTGCGTGCCGCGGCCTCCGAGGTGGAGCAGTACGAGCGCATCGAACTGGCCTCCGTGCCGACGACCGAGGTCGCCGGCCGCGTGGTCAACGACCTCGTGCACCTGCTCGCCGAGCTGCTGGAGAACGCGACCTCGTTCTCCTCGCCGCAGACCAAGGTCAAGGTCACCGGTCACGCGCTGCCCGACGGCCGCGTCCTGATCGAGATCCACGACACCGGTATCGGCCTCTCCCCCGAGGACCTCGCGGCGATCAACGAGCGGCTCGCCTCGCCGCCCACCGTGGACGTCTCCGTCTCCCGCCGCATGGGCCTGTTCGTGGTCGGCCGCCTCTCCCAGCGGCACGGCATCCGCATCCAGCTGCGCCCGTCCGACTCCGGTGGAACGACCGCGCTGGTCATGCTGCCCGTGGACGTCGCCCAGGGCGGCAAGAAGCCCGCGCCTGGC
>NZ_AGBF01000112.1 GCF_000225525.1 Streptomyces zinciresistens K42
GGTCCGGGGCCGCACGGCGCGAGGGCGCCGCCTTCGGCTCCGGCCGCCGGGACTCCTCGACCGGCGCCAGCGCCTCCCGGGCCGGCGCCTGCACGGCCCCGGTGGCGGCGTGCTCGCTCGGGCGGGACTGCGCCGGCCGGGACGGCGCGGCGGGCGGGCCCGCCGGAGGGCTCTGGACCGTCGTACAGCCCGTGAGGGCCGAGACGGCCACGGTGACCAGGAGCGCGGCGGCGGTCGTCGTTCGATGCACGCGCGCCACTCTGCTGGCTCCCGCGGCCCGCCGGGCACCGTACGGGCGCAGGTTGGTCCGCACGGGTGATCTCCGCCCCCGTACGGGCGGCCGGGCCCGCACCGCGGCTGACGTCAGTCCCCGGTCGAGCCGTCCAGGCACTCGCGGAGCAGGTCGGCGTGGCCGTTGTGCCGGGCGTACTCCTCGATCATGTGCGTGTAGATCCAGCGCAGGCTGTACCACTCGCCGGTGCGGGCGTGCGCCGCCTCGGAGACGTCGTCGAGGCCGAAGCGGGCGGCGACGGTCCGGGCGGCGCCGATCTCGGCCTGCCAGGTGGCGTGCGCCCGCGCCCAGGTGTCGTCCTCGCCGAGGTGGAACTCGCCGTCCGGGTCCTCCCGCGTGTAGTGCAGGGGAGCGGCGTCCTCGGCCGCCATGACCCGGCGGAACCAGCCGCGCTCCACGTCCGCCATGTGCCGCACCAGCCCCGTCAGGCTCAGCTCCGAGGGCGGCACGGAGGCGGTCCTGAGCTGCGTCTCCGAAAGCCCCTCGCACTTCACGGCGAGGGTCTGCCGGTGGTAGTCCAGCCATCCCTCCAGCATCGTGCGCTCGTCGGCGGTGGTGGAGGGTTCACGGCGTTCGGTCGTCATGCCCGCATCCTCGCCCGGACGGCCCCGGCGCACCAGGCGTTTTCGCGCGCCGCCCGGCGCCGCCCTGACACCGGGCGGCGCCGCCGCTCCCGCCGGGCTTCGCTGCCACCGCCGGCCGGCCCCCGCCGAGGGCCCCGTATCCTGCCGGGCAGACCCCCGCAGGACACCACAGGAGGAGCACACCCCGTGAAGGTCGGCTGCATCGGACTCGGCGACATCGCGCAGAAGGCATACCTGCCGGTCCTCGGCGGCCTGCCCGGGGTGGAACTGCATCTGCAGACCCGTACGCCCGCGACGCTCGCCCGTGTCGCCGACGGGCTCCACCTCCCGGCGCGACGGCGTCACGAGGACCTCGACTCCCTCCTCGCGCAGGACCTCGACGCGGCGTTCGTGCACGCCCCCACCACCGCCCATCCCGCCATCGTGACCCGGCTGCTGGAGGCCGGCGTCCCGACCTACGTCGACAAGCCCCTCGCCTACCGGCTCGCCGAATCCGAGCGGCTGGTGACGCTCGCCGAACAGCGGGGCGTGAGCCTGGCCGTCGGCTTCAACCGGCGCCACGCCCCCGGCTACACGCAGTGCGCCGACCATCCGCGCGAGCTGATCCTCATGCAGAAGAACCGCGTCGGGCTGCCCGAAGAGCCGCGCACGATGATCCTGGACGACTTCATCCACGTCGTGGACACCCTGCGCTTCCTCGTGCCCGGCCCGGTCGACGACGTGACCGTGCGGGCCCGCCTCCAGGACGGGCTGCTGCACCACGTGGTGCTCCAGCTCGCCGGGGAGGGCTTCACCGCCCTCGGTGTGATGAACCGGCTCAGCGGCTCGGCCGAGGAGATCCTGGAGGTGTCAGGCCAGGACACCAAGCGCCAGGTCGTCAACCTCGCCGAGGTCGTCGACCACAAGGGCCAGCCGACCGTGCGGCGGCGCGGCGACTGGGTGCCGGTGGCCCGCCAGCGCGGCATCGAGCAGGCGGTACTGGCGTTCCTCGACGCGGTGCGCGCGGGCGCCGTGCTCAGCGCCCGGGACGCGCTGGCGACCCATGAGCTGTGTGAGCGGGTGGTACGCGCCGTTCAGGAGCGGGACGCCGGAACCGGGGCCGCATGATCCGCAGCCCCTCCGCCACGCACCAGGCCGCCACGATCAGCAGCGCCATCCGCAGCGGCCAGTCGCCGAAGCGGACGTAGGGCGTGACCCCGTCCGCCACCGGCGCCTCGTAGACGGCGCTCGCGCTCGCACTGGTGCCGAGCCGGGGGCCGATCCGCTCGCCGCTCGGGCCGTACACCGCCGAGACGCCGGTCAGCGTCGAGTGCACCATGGGCCGCCCGGTCTCGGCGGCCCGCAGCGCCGCCAGCGACGCGTGCTGCTCCGGGGCCCAGCTCTGCTGGAACGTCGACGTCGCGGACTGCGCGACCAGCACCTGGGCGCCGTCCTCGGCGAGGTTGCGGCTCATGTCGGGGAACGCGGACTCGAAGCAGATCATCGGGCCGAACCGCAGCCCCTGAGTGGTCCGCATCATCACCTGCCGGGTGCCCTGCCTGCGGTTCTCCGCCGCCGCCTTGCCCACGGAGGTCGCCCACCCCAGCAGCGGACGGAAGGGTATGTACTCGCCGAAGGGGACCAGCCGCATCTTGTCGTAGCGGGGGCCGGTCGGGCCGTCCGGGCCGACGAGGACCGAGCTCTTGTAGATGCCGGGCCTGTCGGAGCGGCGCGCGTCCACGTTGACCAGGAGGTCCGCCCCCGTCGCGCGGGAGAGCGCCGTGAGCCGGCGGGCGATGTCGGGCCGGTCCTCCAGGTCGAAGCCGACACTGCTCTCGCCCCAGACGATCAGGTCCGGATCCCGCCCGGCCAGCTCACGGGTGAGGCGCTCCTCACGGTCGAAGCGGCGCTGCGGGGCGTTTGGGCCCGAGAACACGCCCGGCTGCACCACGGCGATCCGGACCCGCTCGCGCACCTCGGGGCGCGGTGACCACACCCAGGCGGCCGACGTCGCCACCGCCGTGGCCGTGAGGCCGGCCACCGCGGGCACCCGCGAGCGGCGGATCGTCACCAGCACGGCCAGGCAGACGTTGACGGTCACCACCAGGTAGCTGATCAGCCAGACCCCGCCCACCGAGGCGAGCCGCAGCGCCGGCGCCACCTCCCACTGACTGGCGCCCAGCACGCCCCACGGCCCGCCGAGCCCCTGCCAGGAGCGGACCAGCTCGATCAGCAGCCAGCCGGACGGCACGACCAGCACGGCCACCGCGAGCCGGCCCGCCGAGGGCTCACCGCCCAGCAGCCGGCGCACCAGCCAGCCCCAGGGGGCCCACAGCGCGCCGAGCAGGGCGGCGATGACGAACGTGAACACATGCAGATTCGGCAGCAGCCAGTGGTGCATCGCCAGCATGAAGCCGAACCCGCCCCACCAGCCGTCCTTCAGCGCCCGCCCGGCGGTCGGCGCGGAGCGCAGCAGCGCGATCCACGGGACCAGGGCGCCGTAGGCGAGCCACCACAGCGAGGGCTGCGGGAAGGCGAGCACCGGCAGGGCGCCGGCCAGGGCGGCGGCGACCGAACGGCGCCACGGCGAAGCGAGCCGGTGACTGATCGTCCTCATGCCGCGCCTCCTACCCCGTGGTCCCTCCAGTGTGCTCACAGCCACTGACAGCGGGACAGTGGACGCCCGCTCAGCCGGTCGCGGCCGCCCCCGTCCGGCCGGGCAGGCGGCGCCACTTCTCCCGGATGACGACCTCGCTCAGGCGCCAGCCGTCGCCGGTGCGCAGCAGTCCGAAGGCGTACCGGCCGCCGCACACGAGATCGGGCGCGGCCGGCCCCGCGCCGTCGGCGGCGAACCCCATGGGATTGACGTAGTCGGCCTGGACGCGGGCGGTGTCGCCGGTGTCCTGCTCCAGCGTCCCGAAGCGCACCCGGCGGTTCACGATCAGGTGCTGCCGCATCGCGAACGCCCCGAGACTCTCCGCGAGCCACGCGGCGACGCTCCCGGCGTCCCCCTCGATCCCCCCGGCCGAGCGGTAGTCCGCGCGCCCGTCGGGCGTGAACAGCCCCCGGTACGCCGCCCAGTCGCCGTCGTCCACGGCCACCGCGTACCCGGTGATCACGTCGTCGACCGCCAGCCGGTCCCTCAGGGTCGCGAGCTCCACACGCTGCGTCATCGGCTCAGTGTTGGGCACGGGGCGCGCGCCGCCAAGAGGGCGGGCGCCGATATCCGCCCGGCGCGACCGAGCCGTGACCCGGCGCGCGCCCTCGGGGGAGGCGGGCCCGCCGGGGGCGGACCCGGGCGCGGGTCACTGCACGTCGATGCCGAAGTCCGTGACGAGTTCCTCCAGTCCGCCCGCGTAGCCCTTGCCGCCCAGGACGAAGTCCCAGTCGCCGTTGGCCCGTCGGCGGAAGGAGCCCAGTACCAGGGCGGTCTCACCCGGCCGGCCGTCGGACACCTCCAGCTGCCCCAGTTCGGTCAGCGCGGGGTCGAGCAGGCGGATGCGGGCGTCCGTGAAGCCGGACAGGTCCGCGTCCGGGTTGACCTCCGGATCGACGGCCGCGACCAGCACGAACCGGTCCGCCTCGGCGGGCAGCGCCTCGAAGCCCACGCAGATCGCCGCCTTGTCGGGCGCGGTGGCGGGCAGCGCACGCACCGAACCGTCCGGTGTCTGGGGGTTGTTGAAGAAGACGAAGTGCTCGTCGCTCAGGACGCGGCTGCCGCGGCAGACGAGCGCGCACACGTCCAGCGCGACAGGGCCGGCCCACGACATGCCCAGAACGCTGTAGTCGTCGGGCAGCCGTGTGTCCGGCGTGGAGGACGCCGGCGCGGGTCCCCGGCGGTCGCCGTCACCGAGCCGCCCCCGCAGCCCGTGACGGTGCAGCAGATCCACGAGTTCGGGTCCCGAGACCAGTTCGAGCGGCTTGCCGTTGGCGAAGGTGTGGGAGCCGGGGCCGAACCGGGATGTCGTCACG
This sequence comes from Streptomyces zinciresistens K42, assembly GCF_000225525.1. Taxonomy (GTDB): domain Bacteria; phylum Actinomycetota; class Actinomycetes; order Streptomycetales; family Streptomycetaceae; genus Streptomyces; species Streptomyces zinciresistens. Next base: position 4,828 of record NZ_AGBF01000112.1, read on the forward strand.
AGGACGCCCTTGTTGGCGCCGGCGTCCTGCACCGTGCCGTACAAGTCCCTTACGGCGGTGGGCGGGACGGTGCCGCGGTAGCGCTTCACCTGTACGACGATCTTGCCGCCCCGGATCGGGGCCGGGTCGAGGGCGTCGACGTCCACGCCGCCGTCGCCCGAGCGCTGGGTGGTGACCGCCTGCATCCCCATGGCCCGGAAGAGATCGGCGACGAGGCCCTCGAAGACGACCGGGTCCATGGTGAACAGGTCCGGTTCGCCGGTGTCGCCGTGGGAGACGACGCTGCTGCCGACGTCCCCGGGGCGTCTGCCCGGCCGCACCGGCGTGAGCTGGTCGGGCCGGGCCGAGACCTGTCCGCGCAGCGCGTCGGTCAGGCAGGAGCCCGGATCGACCTGGGCCAGGTGCAACTCGCGGAACGAGGGGCGCGAGGCCATGACGGTCGCCAGGAAGATCTGGCCCGGCCGGCCCGTCGTCGGGTCGTGCCCGTCGACGAAGCCGTTCAGCGCCACCGACGCGAGGGCCTCCGCCTCGTCCGCGGCGAACAGCTCGTGCAGGACGAGCAGCATGCACTGGGCCAGCACCTCGCGGTAGAGGGCCCGGCGCTGGCTCACCGGGCGGGCCGTCTCCTTGTCCTGGTCCGTACCGGCCACATAGCGGACGGACTTCGCCTCCGGCACGACCTCGTAGGCGGGCAGCTCCCAGTCCAGGACCAACTGCCGCGCCCCGGGGTCGTAGGCGGCCGCCACCTGACGCGGAAACCCCTCCGGCCAGGCGGTCGAGGCGTAGAGGGCGGCGGAGAAGAACGCGATCACGGACTCGGGGTCCTTGCGCCGCACCCCGTCGCACACCGCGCTCACCCCGGAGTTGTGCCGGCGCACCTCGGCCAGCTGGCCGTCGGCCCACTCCTGGTACTGGCGCCGGTACGACGCGAGTTCCCGCTGCCGGTGGGCCTCCGCGGCCTGAGCGGCGTGCCAGTCCCGCTCGAAGCGCGCGCGGGCCTCGGCCTGCGCCTGGGCGCGACCGCTCGCGGTCCAGCCGCCCTGCGCCTGGTACTGCTGGGCGTGCGGCATGGGGACCGGCTGCGCCAGGGGTCCCGGTGCGAACGGCTGGACCTCCTCGGTCCGCATGAGCGACGCGGCCCGGAAGGCGGGCGCCCGGCAGCCCGCCGCGAGGAGTCCCTGGAGCGACTCCACCTTCGCGTCCAGCTCCGCCGTACGCCGCTGCGCCTCCGCCTGCCGGTACCCGCGGTGGCTCTGCGCCGCGCGGCGCTGGTAGGCCCGCGCCTGCTGCTCCTGCTGCCGCCGCTGTCTGGCTTCCGCCTCCCGCTGCCGCTGCTGCTGCCTTTGGACCTCGGCCCAGACGCCGACAAGACCAGTGGAACCACGACTCATGTGCTGTATGCCCTCCCCAAGGCACTGGTTGTCCCCACAACCAGTTGTAACCACCCGACTCTAGCCAGCAATCACCGCGCCGCACATCCGCACGGGGAAGAAAGTGCGATCCCCGGCGGGGGATCGCGGGCGAGGGTGATCCCGGTGCGGGCCGCCGGGCGCGGAGAGCGGGTGCACGGGCGGCGGTCGGCGCCCGCGCCCTGCGGTGCGGGCCGTGCGGCTGCCGGAACGGAGCCGGCTCAGGCGGCCTTGACGATCTCGTCGCGGATGGCGGCGGCCCACTCGACCACCAGCAGCTCGTATTCCGCGCGCTCCCGTGCCGAGAGCGAGCCGCCCGCGCGCAGCCACAGGGCGCGTATCGCCTCGTTCACCTCGGCGGCGGAGCGCACGGAACCATGGCTCAAGGAAAGGGGGGACATGCGGTCAAGCCTAGGGCCTGGCGCTGACAGTGCGCTACCGAACGGCTACGCAGCCCGTATGGGATCGGTCACGGGACACGGGACGGCCCCGCTCGCCGGCGCGTGGGGCCGGGGGCGAGCGGGGCCGTCCCGTGGTGCGTCAGCCCGCGGAGTCGGCCGCGTCCGGGCTGAGGACGCCCGTCGTGACCAGGGCGATGATGACGATGCCGAGCGCGATGCGGTACCAGACGAACGGCATGAAGCTCTTGGTCGAGATGAACTTCATGAACCAGGCGATGACCGCGTAGCCCGACACGAAGGCGACCACCGTGGCGAACATCGTCGGCCCCCAGGCGACGGTGCCGCTGCTCACCGAGTCCTTGAGCTCGAACAGCCCGGAGGCGAGCACGGCCGGGATCGCGAGGAGGAACGAGTAACGGGCCGCGGCCTCACGGCTGTAGCCCATGAACAGCCCGCCGGTGATGGTGGCACCGGAACGGGAGACACCGGGGATGAGCGCCGCTGCCTGGCAGATGCCGAAGATCAGGCCGTCCTTGGCGGACAGGTCCTGGAGCGACTTGCGCTCCTTGGCGACCCGGTGCCTGCCGCCCGACTCGTCGCGGGCCGCCAGCCGGTCGGCGATGCCGATGATGATGCCGACGACGATGAGCATGGTCGCCGTGACGCGCAGGTCGCGGAACGGGCCCTCGATCTGCTCCTTGAGCGTCAGGCCCAGCACGCCGATCGGGATCGAGCCGATGATGACCAGCCAGCCCATCTGCGCGTCGTGGTCGCGGCGCATCTCCTTGTTCACCAGCGACCGCACCCAGGCCGAGATGATCCGCCCGATGTCCTTGCGGAAGTAGATCAGCACGGCGATCTCCGTGCCGACCTGTGTGATCGCGGTGAAGGCGGCTCCGGGATCCTCCCAGCCCGAGAACGCCGCGGTCAGCCGCAGGTGTGCGCTGGAGGAGACGGGGAGGAATTCGGTCAGCCCCTGGACGAGTCCGAGGATGAGAGATTCAAACCAAGACATGAAGTTCCGGAGTCCAAGTGCTGATCGTGGCAAAGGGGGAAGGGGGACAACACGTCGGCGGCGCAGTGATCGCGTGTGTCGAGGGGCAGCGTAGCGCCCCCGGGTGAAGGCTCCCGCACAGGGGGCCGGTCAGCGGCCGGACCACCCCCTGCCCCCTGCCGTGCCGGCGGCGTCTCAGGCGGCCGACGGGCCCGCCGCGGACCAGCCGGGCGCCTGGGCCAGGGTGTCGGCGATGGAGCAGGGCCGCGGGACTTCGGTGGCGGCCACGGCGCCCGGTCCAGGTGTGGGTCGGACTTCCCGACCGACTCGGTTTGATTTTCCCACCATGCTGTTCGCAGGGGGTTTTCCCGCACGGCGAGGTGCGAGGCCGGCCGCGGTCAGCGGGCGCGCAGGTGGTGGCGCTTGCGCCAGGCCACCACCAGACCGGCCAGCGCCGGTACGGCGATGCCCGCCAGGGCGATCAGGAACACGGGCGACGTCGGCGTCGAGGCGCGGGCGCCCGCCACCACGTACGCCGCGGTGTTCGGGACGGACCCGAGCGCGGTCGCCAGCAGGAAGGGGGCATAGCCCATCCGCGAGACGGCGGCGGCGTAGTTCGTGGCCCAGAACGGGATGCCCGGGAACAGCCGCATGGCCAGCATCGAGCGGAAACCGTGCCTGCTGAGCTGACCGTCCGCCGCCTTCAGCACCCGCCCGCGCAGCAGCGGCCGCAGCGCGTCCTGGCCCAGCAGCCGGCCCATCCCGAAGGCGATCCCGGCCCCGAGCACCGTCCCCGCCATCGCGGCGGCAAGCCCCGCCTGCGAGCCGAACAGCGCGCCGGCCGCCAGGTTCAGCAGGGGCCTCGGCACGAACGCCACCGTGACCAGCGCGTACGCCACGGCGAACAGCGCGATCGCGGCCGCGCCCTCGGCCTGCGGCGGCCAGCCCTGCGACAGCAGCTTCTGCGGCTCGAAGAGCAGCACCGACGACCCGGCCGCGGCGAGCAGGACCACCAGCAGGGACAACCGCGACCACGGGGAGAGCAGCGCTCTGGTGCAGCGCGCCGCGAAGCCCGCGGGCGCGGGCACGGTCAGCGGGAGAGGGGCGGCGAGGTCCGCGGCGGCGACCGGGCGCGGCGCCGTGGCGGTGCCCCCGGAGCGGGTGGTGGCAACGTCGGGCATCCGGCGACACTAACCGAGAAAGATGTGTGATCGCCGTATGGTTCGTCTCATGAGCGTCACAGGTGCGGGAACGGCGGGCGAACCCCGCAGCGCGCTGGCCGACGAGGTCATGGGGCGCCTCACCGCCTCCTACGCGGCCGCGGCCGACCCCGCGCGGGCCGCCGCCGCCCGCGCCTACATGAAGGACGTCGCCCCCTTCCTCGGCATCCCGACACCCGAGCGCCGGGTCCTGTCCCGCGCCGTCCTCCAGGGCACGCCGCGCCCCGACGAGGACGACTGCACCGCTCTCGCGCTGCGCTGCTGGCGGCTGCCGGAGCGCGAGTACCACTACTTCGCCGTCGACTACCTGCGCCGCCACGCGGGCCGGCTGTCCTCCGGCTTCCTCCCCGTGGCCCGGCACCTGGTCCGGACGGTCTCCTGGTGGGACACCGTCGACCTGCTCGCCGCGCACGTCGTCGGCGGTCTCGTCGCCGCCGACCGCGGACTCGCCGCCGAGATGGACGTCTGGATCGCCGACGACGACCTCTGGGTGGTCCGCACGGCCCTCCTGCACCAGCTGCGTCACAAGGAACGCACCGACACCGCCCGCCTCTTCGCCTACTGCCTGCGCCAGTCCGGGCACGGCGACTTCTTCGTCCGCAAGGCGATCGGCTGGTGCCTGCGCGAGTACGCCAAGACCGACCCCGACGCCGTGCGGGACTTCCTGGAGCGCGAACGGGGGCGGTTCGCCCCGCTGTCGGTGCGCGAGGCGCTGAAGAACATCACGGCCCGGCACTCCGGAGCGGGGGCGCGCCGGCCCGCCGTTCCGCACGCCGGACCCCGCCCGCCGCGCACCGTGTGACCGCGCGGAAAGCCATGCGTACGACGGCCGTCGCCAGCGGGTACCGGCCGCAGTCCGCCATCCGCACGGCGGACGTCGCCGGGGACGTCGACCTCGGCGAGGCGGGCGTCGCGCTGCCCGGCCGGACGGTCACGACGACCGTCGAGCCGGGGCGCGCGGTGCCCCTGGAGCCGGGGCTCGGGTTCGCCGTCCGCGAGGGCGGCAGGACCGTCGGCGCCGGGACCGTGACCGCCGCGGGGTGGCGGGAACGGGCGTGCGGGGACCGCGGGTCCGGCCCAGGCCGGCCCGCGGTCCGTCCTCCGGGGCGCGGAGCGCACCCCGGGGACCCCGGCACAATGGGAGCGTGAGCGAGTCCATACCCGTCATCAGGCCCGTCGACCACGGCACGGCCCGGCTGATGCCCGACGTCGACCGGAAGCGGGCCTGGCTGCTCACCGTCGACGGGGCGCCCCAGTCCTACGTCGACCTGGACGACCCGGCGTACCTGGAGTTCGAGTACACCCGGCGGCTCGGCCACGTCCTGGACCTCGCCGCCGAGGCCGGGCGCCCGCTGGACGCGCTGCACCTCGGCGGCGGCGCGCTGACCCTGCCCCGCTATCTCGCCGCGACCCGGCCGGGCTCGCGGCAGGACGTCGTCGAGGCCGACCGCGCGCTCCTGGAGCTGATCGCGGAGCAGTTGCCGCTGCCGGACGGCGCCGGAGTCCGGCAGCACGCGGCGGACGCCCGCGCCTGGCTGGAGGCCGCCCCGGACGACAGCGCCGACGTGCTCGTCGCCGACGTGTTCGGCGGTTCGCGGGTCCCGGCCCATCTGACGTCGGTCGCCTACGCCCGCGAGGCCGAGCGGGTGCTGCGGGCGGACGGGGTCTACCTCGCCAATCTCGCGGACGGCGCGCCGTTCGCCTTTCTGCGCTCCCAACTCGCCACCTTCGGCGAGCTGTTCGCGGAGCTGCTGCTGATCGCCGAGCCGGGCGTGCTGCGCGGGAGACGGTTCGGCAACGCCGTACTGGCCGCCTCGCACCGCCCCCTCGACACGGTGGCGCTGGCCCGGCGCACCGCGGCCGACGCCTTTCCGGCGCGGGTCGAACACGGCGCCGCCCTGCGGGAGTTCACCGGCGGGGCGCGACCCGTGCGGGACGAGGACGCCGTGCCCTCACCCGAGCCCCCCGACGGGGCTTTCGGCATCGGCTGAGTCCTTGCGGGCGCCCGAGGTGACCTCCTTGGTGCGCCGCCGCAACCGCCGTACGTCCGGCACGCACAGCACCGCCGCCGTGACCACGACGATCAGCACGGCACAGCCCCACAGCGCCGTCGTGCGCCCGAACGCGGTCTCCGCCGGGCCGGCCAGCGCGGTCGCCACCGGCACCAGGGCGACCGAGCCGAACCAGTCGTAGGCGGCTATCCGGGACAGCTTGTCCTCGGGTATCTCCTGGTGGAGCGCGGTCATCCAGGAGACGCCGAACACCTCCAGCATCACGCCGGTCAGGAACATCACCGCGCACAGCACCCCCACCGGCACGGGCACGGCGAGGGCCGCGGAGGGCAGCGCCAGCGGGAAGACGCACAGTGTGCCCGCCAGCAGCAGCCGGCGCGGCTTCCAGCGGGTCATCAGCAGGGCGCCCGCGACCGTGCCCGCGCCGAAGAAGCCCAGAGCGAGGCCCCAGGGGCCCGCTCCGCCGAGCTCGTCCCGGGCGACCAGGGGCCCGTACACCGCGTCGGCCGCCGCGACGACGGCGTTGGCGATCGAGAACTGCACGACGACGGCCCACAGCCAGGGCCGCCCGGCGAACTCCCGCCAGCCCTCGCGCAGATCGGAGAGGATCCCGCCGCCCGGCGCGCGCCGCGGGACGTGGCTCACGTCCAGGAAGGCGCGCAGCGACCCGGCGACCGCGAAGGCCACCGCGTCGGCCGCCAGGACCCAGCCGGGCCCGGTCGCCGCCACCATGGCGCCGCCGAGCGCGGCCCCGCCGACCGCGGCGCCCTGCATGGCCATCCGGAACACGGCGAACGCCCGGCTCGCCTGCTCGCCCCGGACCGTCGACAGGAGCATGCCTTCCGCGGCCGGGCTGAAGAACGCCTGGCCGACGCCGCCGAGGGCGGTCAGCAGCATCATCTGCCACAGCTGTGCCCCGCCGGTCAGCACGAGCACGGCGAAGACGGCCTGGGACAGGCAGTTGAGGGCGTTGGCCGCGACCATCACGCGGTGGCGCGGGACCCGGTCCGCTATCGCGCCGCCGATCAGCAGGAACAGCACCAGGGGCAGGGTGCGGGACGCGGCCACCAGGCCCACGTCGCCCGCGTCGCCGCCCGCCTCCAGCACGGCGAACGCGGCGGCGATGAAGGCGCCGTTGCCGCCGAGGTTGGTGACGAACGCGGAGGCGGTCAGCAGGGTGTAGTTGCGGCCCGCCCAAGCAGGACGGCGGGGTCGGCGGGGGAGCGCGGCGGCGGGGGTCACCGGCCGACTATCCCCGCCCGTGCAGCGATTTGCCAAGCCGGTGCGCAGGTCACGGCACCACGCGGGAGGCCGGTGGGGTTTCCGGCGGGTCCCGGGACGGCCTGTGCGCGGCGCTTGTCCGCGAGGTCTGTCCCCCGGACGCTACTCGTGGGTAACATTGCGGCCATGAGCGCAGACCAGATGTCGATCGGCGAGATGCTCGCCGCCACCGTGCCGATGGCCCGGACCCTGAACCTCGAGTTCCTGGAGACCACGCCCGACAAGGCCGTGGTGACTCTGCCCGACCAGGGCGACTACCACAACCATGTGGGCGGGCCCCACGCCGGCGCCATGTTCACGCTCGGGGAGTCGGCCAGCGGGGCGATCGTCCTGGCGGCCTTCGGCGACCAGCTCTCGCGCGCCGTGCCGCTGGCCGTCAGCGCCGAGATCGCCTACCGGAAGCTCGCCATGGGCCCCGTCACCGCCACCGCCACGCTGGGCCGTCCGGCCGCCGAGGTCGTCGCGCGGCTGGACGCGGGGGAGCGGCCCGAGTTCCCCGTGGCGATCGAGATCCGCCGCGCGGACGGTGCCGTGACCGGCGAGATGACGGTCGTCTGGACCCTGCGGCCCCACGGCTGAGCCGCCCGCCGCCGGGTGGCGACGATAGGCGGGGGTCCTGCCGGCCCCCGTCCTCCTCGCGCACGGGCGCAACCTGCGGGGCTCCGGGAACGTCATTCGGAACGGGTAGGCTGCCCCGGCGCCCGAAGCCGGGGGCGCGCCCGGACGTCAGGTCCGGAAGGTGACAGGTCCGGCAGGTGAGAGGAAGCGGCGTTGCAGGTCCAGGAATGGCTCGAAACGGTGCCCCCGCTGGCGATCTATCTGCTGGTGGGACTGGTCATCGGGCTGGAGAGCCTGGGCATCCCGCTGCCCGGCGAGATCATCCTGGTCTCGTCGGCGCTGCTCGCCTCCCAGAACGGTGACATCGACCCGTTGATCCTCGGCGTCTGCGCGAGCGCCGGCGCGATCATCGGCGACTCCATCGGATACGCCATCGGCCGCAAGGGGGGCCGCCCGCTGCTGGCCCGGCTGGGGAAGAGGTTCCCCAGGCACTTCAGCGAGGCGCACGTCGCGACGGCCGAGCGGTCGTTCCAGAAGTGGGGCATGTGGGCCGTCTTCTTCGGCCGCTTCGTCGCGCTGCTGCGCATCTTCGCCGGCCCGCTCGCGGGGGTGCTGCGGATGCCGTACTGGAAGTTCCTGACCGCCAACATCCTCGGCGGCATCCTCTGGGCGGGCGGCACGACGGCGGTCGTCTACTACGTCGGTGTGGTCGCCGAGGCATGGCTGAAGCGCTTCTCCTGGCTCGGCCTGGTGGCGGCGGTCCTGGTCGGTCTGACGTCGATGCTGATCCTCAAGCGCAAGGCCAAGAAGGCCGCGACGGCGCACCAGCAGGCGGAACCGGTACCGGCGGGCGACTGACCGCCGCCCACGGGGGACCGGCCCCCGCGCGAGGGGTTCGCCCCGCCGGCCGCAGGCGCTTCACGCGCGCCCGGCGTGCTCCTCCCGGTGCGCCTTGGCCAGCTCCGCGTACATCGTGCCGTTGAGCGTGACCCCCTGGCGCTCCTCCTCGGTCAGGGCCCGCTTGACCTTCGCGGGCACCCCGGCGACGAGCGACCCGGGCGGCACCCGCATCCCCTGCGGCACCAGCGCCTGCGCGGCCACCAGGGAACCCGCCCCGATCACCGCGCCGTTCAGCACGGTCGCGCCCATCCCGATGAGGCAGTCGTCCTCTACGGTCGCCCCGTGCACCACCGCGTTGTGCCCCACGGAGACCCGCGCGCCGATGCTCACCGGGAACCCGGGGTCGGCGTGGAGCGTGCAGTTGTCCTGGATGTTCGAGCGGGCTCCGACGCCGATCCGCTCCACGTCACCGCGGACGACCGCGCCGTACCAGACGCTCGCCCCCGCCTCCAGGGTGACGTCCCCGATCACCGAGGAGTTCGGTGCCACGAACGCGGCCTCGTCGATCTTCGGTTCCCGGCCTGCGATGCCCATGACCAGCGCCCTCTGCGTCATCGTTCTCTCCTCACCTCGGACGTGTGGACGCACCGTACGCCACCCGGTGGGGTGAAGATCACAGCCCCGCGGCCTCATCAGCGCGGCGCGGGCTCAGTACGGTGAGCGCGTGCCCAACCGCAAGAACACGTTCTCATCCCGGCGGCGCCGGCTGGCGCAGCGTGCCGTCCACGCGGGCTGGGCCTGGGTGCAGCGCACGGGCTCGGTGACGGCCGAGCGGCCGGGCCGCTTCCGCTTCGGGGCCCTCGGTGAGGCCAGCCGCCTCGCCTTTCCGCTGGGCACGGTCTTCGGCGAACCCTGGATCCATCTCGGCTCGCACTGCATCGTCGGCGAGCAGGTCACGCTGACGGCCGGTCTGATGCCGGACCTCGACCTCGGCCCGGAGCCCATCCTGCGCATCGGGGACGGGGTGGTGCTGGGCCGCGGCAGCCATGTCATCGCCGACACGACGGTCACCATCGGCAGCGACTGCTACTTCGGGCCGTACGTCTACGTCACCTCCACGAACCACTCGTACGACGACCCCCACCAGCCCATCGGCAGGCAGTGGCCGCGCATGGAGCCGGTCGAGATCGGGCCGGGGTGCTGGATCGGCACCGGGGCGGTGATCCTGCCGGGCGCCCGCGTCGGGCGGAACGTGGTCGTCGCGGCCGGGGCGGTGGTCCGCGGCACGGTGCCCGACCACGCCGTGGTGGCCGGCGCGCCCGCCCGGGTCGTACGGCGCTGGACGCCCGGCGACGGGTGGCAGCCCCCGCTGCGGACACCGGCGCCGGTGCCGATCCCGGACGGGATCACCCCCGAGCAGTTGCAGGCCCTGGCCGGGCTGGACGAGGCCGCGGTCGCCGAACTGGCGGAGCTGGACGGGAAGCCGGCCGCCGAACTGGCCGACTAGGAGACCGCTGAAGATCGTACTCCGGCCGCCCGGCTCGCCCCGGATTGCCGATAAATGTCAATGGCCGTCAACCAGGGCAAGCCGGGCGCTATTTCAAGATCTTCAGGACGCTTCCGGGGCCGCGGGAGGCCGGGGAGTACCGGGGCACCCGGTGAACCGGCCGTCGACGGGCCGGGACGGAGCGGCGCGCGGCCGGGCCGCCAGCTCCCCCGCCGGAGCGCCGGCGGCCGGGGCGGCGAGTGCTCGCGCCGGGTCCTCGCAGTACAGTTCGGTGCACGACAGGGTGCACCCCACGGTAGTCCAGCCGGGTGGATCCGGTCATCCAGGACATTGGACTTCGCCCCTTGGACGGAACGTGTCGGACCTCGACCTGCTCACCCAGTCCCTGGCCCGCAACGTCAAGCGCTGGCGCACCGAGCGCGGCTTCACCCTGGACGCCCTCGCCACGCGGGCCGGAGTCAGCCGCGGCATGCTCATCCAGATCGAACAGGCCCGCACCAACCCGAGCCTGGGCACCGTCGTCAAGATCGGGGACGCGCTCGGCGTCAGCATCACCACCCTCCTCGACTACGAGCGGGGTCCGAAGGTGCGGGTCGTCCCGCCCGAGCAGGTCGTCCGGCTGTGGCACACCGACGCGGGCAGCTACAGCAGGCTCCTCGCGGGCACGGAGGCGCCGGGCCCGCTGGAGATGTGGGACTGGCGGCTGATGCCGGGCGAGAGCAGCGGCTCCGACCCGCACCCCGCGGGCACCGTCGAGATCGCCCACGTCACCTCGGGCGAACTGACCCTCACCGTCGAGGGCGTGGAGCACCGCGTCACGGCCGGTGCCAGCGTCACCTTCGACGCCAACGCCCCGCACACGTACGGAAACCAGGGCGACGTGCCCATGGAGATGACCCTGACCGTCTCGGTGCCTCCCGTGCGGTGAGACGCCCCGCACGGCGGCTGTCCGGTGCTGTTAGCGTGCGCGCATGGACGCACCGATCGGCAGCTTCGCGGACGCCGCACCCGCCCCGGACCGCCTCGACGAGCTGACCCGCCCGGTCGCCGACGCGGTGCGCCGGTGGCAGGGCGGCGTCCCCGCCGACCGGATCGTCTACGTCGAGACCGATCCGCGGTGGGCCGACACCGCCGTCTTCGTCGAGCACTACGGACAGGACCTGCTGGACAAGTCCGCGAACTGCGTGGTCGTCGCGGGCAGGCGGGGCGCCGGGACGACCCTGGCGGCCTGCGTGGTGCTGTCCACCACCCGGCTCGACGTGAACGGCGCGGTCCGCCGCCACCTGGGAGCCCGCAAGGCGTCCTTCGCGCCGATGGAGACGGCCACCGGCGAGACCGGCATGGAGTACGGCGGCATCACGCCGATCGGGCTGCCGGACGGCTGGCCCGTGCTGGTCGACCCCGCCGTCGTGGACCTGCCCTACGTCCTGGTCGGCAGTGGGCGCCGGCGCGGCAAACTGCTGGTGCCCGGCGAGGCGTTCGCCGAACTGCCGGGCGCGGTGGTCCTGGAAGGGCTCGGCGTCGCCTGAGCGCGTCCGGCCGCCGGAGGCGGTCGCGCCTCGGGCCGCCGTCAGACCTCCGTCTGCGCGGTTCGCTCCCGGCCCTGCCGTGCGGCCAGCTCCCCGGATCGTCGCCCGGCGGGCACTCCAGGTGGGAGCGGGTCCGTCGGCGCCGCGCGGCATGTGCCCGGCGAAGCCGTCCGGATGCATGCGGAACAGGACGCGGTCGGCGGACGCCGGTGCCTCGGCGAGCAGCGCCAGCCGGCCGACCCCGTGGTCGCTGGGGGCCGTCCGGACCCGGTCCTCGGGGATCGCCGTACGCGTCACGCCGCGCGCCCCGTCGCAGCCGGCGACGAAGTCGCAGCGCACGACCTCACGCCGGCCCGTGCGCGGACAGACGTACGACACCGAGGGCCGGTCGGTGTCGAGGTCGTGCGAGGGCGGGCCCGGCAGGTCCCGCGCCCACGCCGACGACCGGGAAGCGGTGCGGGGAAAGGGAGTCGGGGTGGGGGAGGGCGAAGTCACCCGAGCGTTATGGAGCGGCGCCCGGCGGGAGGAGGTCCCGCTCCCCGGCCGCCGCGGCCACCGGCCCGGTCAGCCCAGGCGCGGTATCTCGATCGCCGGGCAGCGGTCCATGACCATCTCCAGGCCCGCCGCACGCGTGCGCGCGAACGCCGCCTCGTCGACGACCCCCAGCTGGAACCAGACCGCCTGGGCACCCTTGGCGACCGCCTCGTCGGCGACCGCCCCGGCCAGGTCGCTGTTCACGAAGACGTCCACCACGTCCACGTCGAAGGGGATGTCCGCGAGGGAGGCGTACCCCTGCTCGCCGTGGACCGTCTCTGCCTTCGGGTGGACCGGTACGACCCGCTTGCCGTGGCGCCGGAGCACCTCGGCGACCCCGTAGGCCGCCCGCCGCCGGTTCTCCGACAGGCCCACGACGGCCCAGGTGTCGCCCAGTTCGGTGAGGATCTTGCGCACCGCCGCGTCGTCGCCGTACACCGCTTGCCCTCCTTCGTCCGTCGCCGGACGTCTCCCGTACGCCTCGTGCGTCTCTCTTCACCCGCCACAACGGACGGCGGGCCGCCACGATTCCCCTCGCGGCCAAGTTCCGCACGACGGAGGGACCCGCACTCCTGTCCGGGCGTGCCCGTGCGCAGTACCGTGCGGGAAGTCCGCACGGCAGGGGGTGGCGATGCCCGGGTACGCGACGACTCGCGCGGGGGCTCCCCCGCGCGTGAGCGGGCCGTATGCCCGCGGATGACCAGGGGGCCGCCGGTGGACCCGATCCCCGCCACGCGCACCGGGAACCGGGCCGGATGGCTGCGCACGCCCGCGCGTACGCCTACGCTCACTCCGTGCTCCGCATCATCGACGCCCGAACCGGCGAGCCCGTCGAGGCCGCGCCCGCCCGCCGGGGCCTGACCCGGATCGAGGCGCATACGGAGGGCTTCGACGTCACCGCCCTGCGCGTCCTGCTCGTCGCCGACCTGCTCGTGCGCGCCCTGGAACTCGGCGGCACACCCGTGTGGGCGCTGCTCGACGAGGAACGGCAGCAGGCCGAACTGCGGGCCGGGGCCGCCGCGCTGGGCATCCGCCCCCTGGAGGACGGCGCGGACGCCGCGGGCGCCGCCTCCGGCCTGGGTGAGGCGCAGGTCATCCATGTCGTGCGCGAGAACGGCGCCGAGCCCGACGGGGTCCGGGTCGCCGTCGCCGCGGTCCACGCCGAGGCACCACCCGCGGACGCCGACCCGGCCGCCCTCAGGCTCGCGCTGCTCTCCCGGCACAGAGCGGTGCCGGTGCGGCTCGGCGCGGACGCCCTGCACGACGCCCACGACACCCTCGTGCGCTGGCGGCACGCCGTCGCGGACTGGGCCCGGACACCCTCGCGGCCCGTCCCGGACGAGGTGCGCGCCGAACTGCGCACCGCCTGGGAGGACGACCTGGACGTCCCCGGCGTCCTCGGCGTCCTGCGCTGGGCGGAGACGGCACCCGAACTGCCCGACGGCGCCCGCTTCGAGACCTTCGCCCACGCCGACCGCCTGCTCGGCCTGGACCTCACCCGCGACCTGGGCGCCCCCGGATGAGCGCGGGGGCCGGGCCGCGGCGCCGCCTCGTCGTGCTGCGGCACGCCAAGTCGGCGTGGCCCGAAGGGGTCGCCGACCACGACCGCCCGCTCGCGGCGCGCGGCCGCCGCGACGCCCCGGCCGCCGGCCGGATCTTGGCCGCGGCCGGCTGCCTGCCGGACCTCGCGCTGTGCTCCACCGCCGTACGCGCCCGCAGCACCCTGGAACTGGCCTCGGGCCCGTGGGACACCGCGCCCGAGGTACGGCACGACCCCCGGCTGTACACCGCGGACGCCTCCGAGGCGCTGGCCGCCGTCCACGAGGTGCCGCCCGGGGTCGGCACGCTCTTGGTGGTCGGCCACAACCCCGCCCTGGAGGACCTGGTCCTGGACCTCGCGGGCGAGGGACCGGGCAGCGCCGTGGACGAGGTCCGCGCCAAGTTCCCCACCGCGGCGATCGCCGTACTGACCTGGTACGGCACCGGCTGGCGCGAGCTGCGGCCCGGCACCGCGCTGCTGACGCGGGTGATGGTGGCACGCGGGGAGAAGCCCTGAGCCGTCGCACCCGCGCCGCGCGCGTGCCGTTGCGGCCCTTGAGGCGTCCGCCCCCTGGTACGCCGTCGGCCACGGATTAGGCTGGCCGGATGCAGGACGAGTACCGCACCGTCGCGCGCGCGGGCGTGCACGAGACCGAGGTCAACCGCTCACGCTTCCTCTGCGCGCTCGCCCCGGCGGCCACCGAGCGGGAGGCCCAGGACTTCCTGACCGCCGTCCGCAAGGAGCACGCGGACGCGACCCACAACTGCTGGGCCTACGTCATCGGCGCCGGGGCCGCCGTCCAGAAGGCGAGCGACGACGGCGAACCTGGCGGCACGGCGGGCGTGCCCATGCTCCAGATGCTGCTGCGCCGCGACATGCGGTACGTCGTCGCGGTCGTCACCCGCTACTACGGCGGCGTCAAGCTCGGCGCCGGCGGTCTGATCCGGGCCTACGGCGGCGCCGTAGGCGAAGCCCTCGACGCGCTCGGCACGACCACGCGCCGGCGCTTCCGGGTGGCGACGGTGCGCGTCGACCACCAGCGCGCGGGCAAGCTGCAGAACGACCTGCGCGCGACCGGGCGCGTGGTGCGGGACGTGCGGTACGCCGAGGCCGTCACGATCGAGATCGGCCTGCCGGACGCCGACGTGGAGGGCTTCCGGCGCTGGCTCGCGGACGCGACCGCGGGCACCGCCGGCCTGGAACTCGGCGAAGAGGCGTACGGGGACGCCTGACGCCGCGGGCGACACGGCGGCGGACGGCTTGATCAGGGGCGGACGGCTGGACCGGCCGAAGTCAGCTGAAGTCAGCTGAAGTTGTCTGGTATCGGTCGAATTCAGCGGAAATCATCCGAACTCTTCTGTCTTCGTCGCCGGGAGTGCGCCGCCTGGAGTGTCATGCGGGCGGTGTGCGCGGCTGGCCGGCCAACCGGTCCCGGCCTGACAGGAAAGTGCGGTCATAACCGGACATTCAGGGTCGCGTGGTTGTGTTCGCGCGGGGGTACGGGACCGTTCAGGACGGGGCGATACAGGAGTAACCGCCCGGGGTGTCAGACCCGGCCGTTAGTCTCGGGGATCATGAGACTGCTGCACACGTCCGACTGGCATCTCGGCAGGGCGTTCCACCGGGTCGCCCTGCTCGGCGCCCAGGCCGAGTTCATCGGCCACCTCGTCACGACCGTGCGTGAGCGCGGCGTGGACGCCGTGGTCGTCTCGGGCGACGTGTACGACCGGGCGGTCCCGCCCCTCGCCGCGGTCGAGCTGTTCGACGACGCCCTGCACCGCCTCGCCGACCTCGGCGTGCCCACCGTGATGATCTCCGGGAACCACGACTCGGCGCGCCGCCTCGGCGTCGGCGCCGGGCTGATCGGGCGGGCCGGCATCCACCTGCGCACCGACCCGGCGGCCGTCGGCACCCCCGTCGTGCTGCGGGACGATTTCGGCGAGGTCGCCTTCTACGGTCTGCCCTATCTCGAACCCGCCCTGGTGAAGGACGAGTTCGGCGTACGGACGGCAGGACACGAGGCCGTGCTCGCCGCCGCGATGGAGCGCGTCCGGGCCGACCTGGCGACCCGCCCGCCGGGCACCCGCTCGGTCGTCCTCGCGCACGCCTTCGTGACCGGCGGCGAGGCCAGTGACAGCGAGCGCGACATCACCGTCGGCGGAGTGGCCGCGGTGCCGGCCGGAGTCTTCGACGGCGCCGACTACGTGGCGCTCGGCCATCTCCACGGCTGCCAGACCCTCACCGAACGCGTCCGCTACTCCGGCTCCCCGCTGCCGTACTCCTTCTCCGAGGCCGAGCACCGCAAGAGCATGTGGCTGGTCGACCTGGACGCGCGCGGCGGGGTCACCGCCGAGCGCGTGGACTGCCCGGTGCCCCGGCCGCTGGCCCGGATCCGCGGCACCCTGGAGGAACTGCTCACCGACGCGCGGTTCGCCCGGCACGAGGAGGCGTGGACCGAGGCGACCCTCACGGACGCGGTGCGCCCCGCCGAGCCCATGGCCCGGCTGTCCGAGCGGTTCCCCCACACGCTCAGCCTCGTCTTCGCCCCCGAGCGCGCGCCCGACGACCCCGAGGTGTCCTACGCGCGGCGGCTCGCCGGCCGCGGCGACCAGGAGATCGCCGAGGACTTCGTGGCGCATGTGCGCGGGGCCGGCCCCGACCGGCTGGAGCGGATCGTGCTGCGGGACGCCTTCGACGCCGCCCGCGCGGACGAGGCCGTCCGGGAGGTGGCCCGGTGAGGCTGCACCGGCTCGACGTCACGGCCTTCGGGCCCTTCGGCGGCCGGCAGCGCGTCGACTTCGACGCGCTGTCCACGGCCGGGCTCTTCCTGCTGCACGGACCGACCGGCGCGGGCAAGACCTCCGTCCTGGACGCCGTCTGCTACGCGCTGTACGGCTCCGTGCCGGGCGCCCGGCAGACCGGACAGGGCATGACGCTGCGCAGCGACCACGCCCCGGCCGCCACCCGCACCGAGGTCCGGCTCGAACTGACCGTCGCGGGGCGCCGGCTGGAGGTCACCCGGCAGCCCCCCTGGGAGCGCCCCAAGAAGCGCGGCTCGGGGACCACCCTGGACAAGGCGCAGAGCTGGCTGCGGGAGTACGACGCGCGCAGCGGCGCCTGGAAGCCCCTCAGCCGCTCGCACCAGGAGATCGGCGAGGAGATCACCCAGCTCGTCGGCATGAACCGCGAGCAGTTCTGCCAGGTCGTGCTGCTGCCCCAGGGCGACTTCGCCCGCTTCCTGCGCGCCGACGCCGAGGCCCGCGGCAGGCTGCTCGGCCGCCTCTTCGACACCCGCCGCTTCGCCGAGGTCGAAAAGCGCCTCGCCGAGCGGCGCCGGGCGGCCGAGACCGAGGTGCGCGACGGCGACCGCGAACTGCTGGCCGACGCGCACCGGATGCAGCAGGCGGCGGGCGGCGCCATGGACCTGCCCGACCTCACCCCGGGAGAGCCCGGCCTGGCCGCGGCCGTGCTCGGTGCCGCCGCCGTCGCCCGCAGCACCGCCCGCGAGCAGCTGACCGTGGCCGGCTCCCGGCTGCTCGCAGCCGAGTCCGCGCAGGCCGCCGCCGACCGCGCCCTCACCGACGTACGGGAACTGGCCAGGCTCCAGAGGCGGTTCGCCGAGGCGCAGGACCGGGCGCGGACGCTGGAGGAGCGGGCCGACGCGCATCACGCGGCGCGGGCACGCATGGAGCGCGCCCGCAAGGCGGACGCGGTGGCCCCGGCCCTGGAGCTGCGCGACGCCGCCGAGGCCGAGCACCGGCGGGCGAGCGCGGCTCAGGCACACACGCGTGGACTGCTGCGGAGCGCCTTCGGCGGGGCAGCGGCGAAGGACCCGCGCGAGGAGTTCGGCGCGGGGGAGGCGGCCGACGCGGGCGCGGGCAGCGGCCGTTCCCCGACGCCGGTTCCGACGGC
>NZ_AGBF01000111.1 GCF_000225525.1 Streptomyces zinciresistens K42
ACGGACCGGTCACGAGATATCTTGATGTCGAGCAATGTTGCAGACGTGGAGCGGAGCACCCGGTGACTGACTCGACCATCATCTATACGCACACTGACGAGGCCCCCGCCCTGGCGACGTATTCCTTCCTGCCGGTGGTCCAGGCGTACGCCTCGCAGGCGGGTGTCGACGTGGAGACGCGCGACATCTCGCTGGCCGGCCGCATCATCGCGGTGTTCCCGGAGTATCTCACCGAGGACCAGCGCATCCCGGACGCCCTGGCCGAGCTCGGTGAGCTCGCCAAGACGCCCGCCGCCAACATCATCAAGCTGCCCAACATCTCGGCGTCGATCCCCCAGCTCAAGGCCGCGGTCGCCGAGCTCCAGGGCCAGGGGTACGCGCTGCCGAACTACCCCGACGACCCGAAGACCGACGAGGAGCGGGACGTCCAGGCCCGCTACGACAAGGTCAAGGGCTCGGCCGTGAACCCGGTCCTGCGCGAGGGCAACTCCGACCGCCGCGCCCCCGCCTCGGTGAAGAACTACGCCAAGAACCACCCGCACCGCATGGGCGCCTGGAGCTCCGAGTCCCGCACCAGCGTGGCCACGATGGGCCGCGACGACTTCCGCTCCACGGAGAAGTCCGTCGTGGTCTCCGAGGCCGGCTCGCTGCGGATCGAGCTGGTCGCCGCGGACGGCGCCACCACCGTGCTGCGCGAGTCCGTGCCGGTCCTCGCCGGCGAGGTCGTCGACGCCTCCGTGCTCCACGTGGCCGCGCTGCGCGAGTTCCTCACCGCGCAGATCGACCGGGCCAAGGCGGACGGCGTGCTGTTCTCGGTGCACCTGAAGGCCACGATGATGAAGGTCTCCGACCCGATCATCTTCGGCCACGTGGTGCGCGCGTTCTTCCCGAAGACCTTCGAGCGGTTCGGTGCCGCCCTCGCCGCCGCCGGCCTGTCCCCGAACGACGGCCTCGGCGGCATCCTCAAGGGCCTGGAGGCCCTGCCGGAGGGCGCCGGGATCAAGGCGTCCTTCGAGGCGGAGATCGCCGAGGGCCCCGCCCTCGCGATGGTCGACTCCGACAAGGGCATCACCAACCTGCACGTGCCGTCCGACGTCATCGTCGACGCCTCCATGCCGGCCATGATCCGCACCTCCGGCCACATGTGGGGCCCGGACGGCCAGGAGGCCGACACGCTGGCGGTCCTGCCGGACTCGTCGTACGCGGGCGTCTACCAGGCCGTGGTCGAGGACTGCCGCGCCAACGGCGCCTACGACCCGTCGACCATGGGCTCGGTGCCCAACGTCGGCCTCATGGCGCAGAAGGCCGAGGAGTACGGCTCCCACGACAAGACCTTCGAGATCAGGACCGCCGGCACCGTCCGCGTGGTCGACGCGTCCGGCGACGTGCTGATCGAGCAGCCGGTCTCCGAGGGCGACATCTTCCGCGCCTGCCAGACCAAGGACGCGCCGATCAAGGACTGGGTGAAGCTCGCCGTCACCCGCGCCCGCGCCACCGGCGACCCGGCCGTCTTCTGGCTGGACGAGACCCGCGCGCACGACGCCAACCTGATCGCCAAGGTGAACGCCTACCTGCCGGAGCACGACACCGAGGGCCTGGACATCCGCGTCCTCGCCCCGGTCGACGCGACGAAGCTGTCGGTGGAGCGCATCCGCCGCGGCGAGAACACCATCTCGGTCACCGGCAACGTGCTGCGCGACTACCTCACGGACCTGTTCCCGATCCTGGAACTGGGCACCAGCGCCAAGATGCTGTCGGTGGTCCCGCTGATGGCGGGCGGCGGCCTCTTCGAGACGGGCGCGGGCGGCTCGGCGCCCAAGCACGTCCAGCAGCTGGTCCGGGAGGACTACCTGCGCTGGGACTCCCTCGGTGAGTTCTTCGCGCTGGTGCCGTCCCTGGAGCAGTACGCGGCCGCCACCGGCAACACCCGCGCGAAGATCCTCGCGGACACCCTCGACCGGGCCACGGCGACCTTCCTCGACCAGGACAAGTCCCCGACCCGGCGCGTCGGCGGCATCGACAACCGCGGCAGCCACTTCTACCTGTCCCTGTTCTGGGCGCAGGAGCTGGCCCGCCAGAGCGACGACGCCGAGCTGGCGAAGGCTTTCGCCCCGCACGCCGAGGCGCTCACGGCGAACGAGCAGAAGATCGTCGAGGAGCTGAACGCCGTCCAGGGCAAGCCCGCCGAGATCGGCGGCTACTACCAGCCCGACCCGGCCAGGGCCGCCGCCGTCATGCGCCCGTCGGCCACCTGGAACGAGGCGCTCGCCTCGCTGGGCTGACCCCCGGGCGCCCCGGCGCACGCACCGCCGGCCCGCCCCGGCCGGAGCACCTTCCGGCCGGGGCGGAGCCGTGCGCGCGGCGGGACGCGGCCGGCGTCACCAGTCCCGGGTGGCGATCAGTTCCTCGATGTCCGCGTCCGTGAAGCCGTAGGCGGTGGCCACGAACCAGAAGTCCCCGGCTATCTCCTCGCGGGCGACGGTCTCGATGTCGAATCCGTCGTCCAGGAGGGCGTTGAACTCGTCGGTCGCCGCGTGCGTCAGCACGTACAGCGCGGCCAGGTCGGCGGGCCGCTCCGCCTCGATGCGCGCGCGCAGGCGCAGCAGGATCTCCCTGCCCCGGTCCACCATGGCGTCGGGGTAGTAGGCGCTGCGGTACAGGGCGGCGAGGAACGCGTGATCGGCCGCCTGCCGGTCGGTGATGTCCATGCTGTGATGGTGCACCACACCACTGACAACGCCCCCTGGAGCAGCAGCGTGGCCTCCGCAGAGCCGTCGTTCTCGGTGCTTCCCGGCGCCGACGAGTCCCCCGTGATCCTTCATGTGCCGCACTCCGCGCGGGAGATTCCGGACGCGGTGCGGGACGGCATCCTGCTGGACGACGCGGCGCTCGCGCGGGAGCTGGACCACCTCACCGACGCGCACACGGCCGAGATCGCCGAAGCGGCGGCGGCGCGCGCGTCCGTGACGCCCTGGCGGTTCGTCAACCGGCTCTCGCGGCTGGTCGTCGACCCGGAGCGGTTCCCCGACGAGCGCGAGGAGATGCTCGCGGCGGGCATGGGCGCCGTCTACACGCGGACCACCCGCGGGGAGCCCCTGCGGCCCGCCGGGACGGACCCCGCGGGGCTGGTCGGGCGGTACTTCGACCCGTACGCGCGGGCCATGACCGAGGCCGTGGCCGGGCGGCTCGCCGCCACCGGCCGGGCGGTGGTCCTCGACGTGCACTCCTACCCGTCGGCGCGGCTGCCCTACGAGCTGCACGGGGAGGGGCCGCGGCCGCCGGTGTGCCTGGGCACCGACCCCTTCCACACGCCGCCGGCGCTGTCGGCCGCCGCGCGGGAGGCGTTCGCGCCCTGCGGGCCGACGGGCCTGGACAGCCCGTTCGCCGGAGCGTACGTACCGCTCGCGTACTACGGCACGGAGCCCGGCGTCAGCGCGCTGATGGTGGAGATCCGGCGCGATCTCTACATGGCGGAGCCTGGTGGTCCGGCGGGTCCCGGACTCACCCGGCTCGCGCGGGCGCTGGCGGTGCTGGTGGACGCCGTCACGCGCTGACGCGCCGCCTCAGGCCCGCAGCCACTCGGTGACCACGACCCGGCCGCCGGTCCGCAGCCGCAGCGCGAAGGGCCCGGCGGGCGGTGTGTCGCTGGTGAAGCGGCCCATGTCGTCGGCGTCCACCGGCACGGCCCGCTGCGGGCCGGACAGCACCTCGACGCGGGCCCGCTGGGGCGGCAGTACCTGCCCCATCAGGCCCTGTGCGCTGACCTCCACGTCCACGGTCACCTCGTCCGCGCGGAAGGTGAGCATCCGCGGCGGGTCCGCGGCGCCTCTGACCGGGATGGCGTCCACCACCGAGTCGAAGGTCAGCTCGGCGATGCGCGCGTCGAGATCGTGCAGTGCGAACGCCTCGACGGCGAGCCGGCGCAGTTCGGCCGGCACGGGGTCGAGGATGGCGGCGGCCTGGCGCAGCGACTCCTCCAGCAGGCCGGTGCCGAGGTCGTCCGCGGTGTCGTCGAAGCCGTCGGGCCCGGGGTCGTCGAAGGGCTCCCCGCCCGGTGCGGTGTCGTTCACGTCGTCTTTCACAGCGCACCCCGCGCGTCGAGTCGGGCCCGCAGGCGGCGCAGGCAGCGCTGGCGCAACGGCCCGATGCTGCCCACGGCGATCCCCAGGGCGGCGGACACCTCCTGGTAGCTGGGCGGCGGCGAGGCCATCAGCACCCGCAGCAACTGGCGGCAGCGTTCGCCGAGTTCCTCGAACTCCTGCCACATCCAGCGGATGCGTTCGCTCTCGGCCGCCGCCTCCTCGGAGTCCAGCACCGACTGCTCCGGCGTACGGTCCTCGCTGACCCGGTCGAGCAGATGGGGGTCGCTCGTCACGGTCAGCCGCCGCAGGCTCCTGAGCACCTTGAGGCATTCGTGGCGGGCGGTGCTGGCGAGCCAGGAGCCGGCCTTCTCGGGTTCGCGGAGGCGCCCGAGGTGCTGGGCGAAGCGGAACCAGACGGTCTGGTACACCTCGTGGGCGTCGGCGTCGCTGAGCCGGTGGGCGCGCACCACGGACCACACCAGGGGGCTCAGCCCCTCCACGAGCGCCTTCCAGGCCGCCGCGTCGCCGTCCACGGCGGACCGGACCAGCGCGCCGACGTCTGCACGGTCCACAGCCCCACCCCTCGTGTACGGCACGCCATCGTACGCCGCGGAGGGGACGGTTCCGACCCTCATGACCGAGGAGCCGGCGGGAGGACGGGTACGGGGCGCCAGGTCGGGGGCAGCAGCGCCGGCACGTGCGCCCCGCGCACCTCCGCGAAGCCGGAGCTGGCGGCGAGCATCTTGTACCGGGCGACGCGCGGGTCGTTCTCCTGCTGTGCCGTCATGTGCGCGGCGATCATGCCGGCGACGACGGGGGTGGCGAAGGAGGTGCCGCTCCAGTGGGCGTGGCCCCGGAAGTCGACCCGGTCGGGTGCGGCGTTCGTGCCCTGCTCGCTCAGCACGCCCGTGTGGGGCGGGGACTGGCAGGTGCAGGCGTAGCCGAAGCCGTAGCGGCAGGTGTCGTAGGTGGAGTGCTGGTAGACGTAGGGCACGGGTGTCGCGAAGCCGGTGAGGACGCCGGTGAGCCGCTCGCCGGGCGCGTACGCCTTCACCCAGGCGCCGTGGTTGCTGAAGCAGGCGCCGAACTCGCCGTCGGCGCGCAGGGCTCCGATCGACAGCACGACGTCCTGGTAGTCGGGCAGGTCGGCGTAGGCGGCGGGCCAGAAGGGGGTGGCGCTGCCGTTGTTGCCGGCCGCGGCCACCAGCAGGGTGCGCTGGGCGCGCAGTTCCCGCATGAACGCCTCGACGCCGAGCAGGCCGTCGGTGCGGCCGTTGGAGGTGCCGGCGGACAGGCTGAGGATGTCGGGCCAGCCGTCGGCGTCGACGGCTTCGAAGAGTTTCCCGCCGAACTCGGACTCCAGGATCGCGCCCGCGTCGTTGAGCGAGTTGCGCACGGTGATACGGGTGTTGGGGGCGACGGCCGCGACCAGTCCGGCGATGAAGGTGCCGTGGCCGACGTACTGCTGGAGGACGCCGTCGTCGTCGCGCTCCCTGATCTGCGCGTCGCCGTCGGTGTGGGCGAGCAGCGGCGCGGAGCGGAAGTCGGTCATCAGGCCGGTGTCGACGACGAGGACGCCCACGGCGCTGTTCTCGTCGTAACTTCCGTCCGCGGCTGCGGGGTTGAGGAGGGTGCCCGGTTCGGCGGGCGCCGGCTCGTCGCCGGGGCAGGAGTTCACCGCGATCGACACCAGGTGGTTGCGGCTGACCAGTCTGCGGCCCGCCCGGCCCTCCGTCTCGCGCAGGGCGCGCAGCGCGTGCGCGACGTGGGGGTCCGCGGTCCGGTCGCCCGCGCCGGGGTCGCCGACCTGGATGCGGGTGATGCCCGAGCGGTTGGTCTGCGGGCTCGCGCGGCGCACGTCGTCCTGCACGAGGTCGGGGTCGGCGGTGAAGTACGCGCGCACGGTGTCCTCGACGACCCGGGCCTCGTCGCCGTCGCGGACCAGGACGTGGCCCTTCTCGTAGATGAACTCGGCGGAGTCGTCGGGTCCCATCGCGAGGGGGACGTCGGGCATGCAGCGCTGGATCTGCTCGAACTGCTCGTGGAATCGCTGTGGTGCCATGGCGGGTCCTCCCAGTGGTGCGACGGTCGTCAACCAGAGCCGTGCGGCACCTGATTGATACAGCGCCACCCCTGTCTGGCGCGGGTGGGGGGCAACTACCATCCGTGGGGTGACCGCGGGAAACGACTCGGTTCTCGAACTGCTGCCGATGGTGTTCGCCGCCCCCAACGAAGCGCTGGCGAGGGCGCAAGGGGTGCTCGGCGGCGATCCGCCGCCGCTGGACGCCTCCGTCGCCCACCAGGTGATCGGCATCTGGCAGCGGGACTGGGGCGACATGCGCCTCGCCCTGCACCATCTGCGGCGTGCCCGGGATCTCGCGGCCCGTGCGGAGTCGGCCGACCGGGAGGCGGACGTCCTCGCCGCGCTGGGGGTCGCGTTGGTGCACGCGGGGCGCACTCAGCAGGGGCTGGCGGCGCTGGAGCGCGGGGTCGAGCGGGGCAGCGGGCACACGCGCGCCCGGGTGCTGTTCCGCCGGGCCTACGCGCGCTGGGTCCTCGGCCATCACCGTGCGGCGCTGGCGGACGTCCGCAGGGCGATCCCCGTCCTGCGGCAGGCCGACGACGTCATCTGGACGGCGCGGGCGCTGACCCTGCGGGCGACGGTGCACCTCGCGCTCGGGGCGGTGGAGCGGGCGGAGGCCGACTTCACGGCGGCCGAGGCGCTGTGGGAGACCACCGGCCAGGAGCACGACAAGGCGGACGCCGTGGAGAGCCGGGGGCTGGCCGCGTTCCGCTCCGGGGACATCCCGGCGGCGCTGCGGCTGCTCGACGAGGCCGAGGAGCGCTACGCCAAGCTGGGCACGCCGACCTTCATGCTCAGCGTCCGGCGCTGCGAGGTGCTGATGGCCGCGGGGCTGGCTCCCGAGGCGCTGGCGGAGGCGGACGCGGCGATCGCCGTGCTGGACCGGATCGGCGGCCAGTCCACGCGCAAGGCCGAACTGCTGCTGTCCGCCGCGACCGCGGCGCGGCTGGCGGGTCAGGCGCACACCTCGATCGCGCGTGCCGACATGGCGGTCCGCCTGTTCGCGGGGCAGCGGCGGGGCTGGTGGGAGGCGCATGCCCGGCTGACGCTGATCGAGGCGCGGGTGGCCGCGGGGCGCAGTTCGGGCCGGCTGGTCGCGGACACGGCGGCGGTGGCCGACCGGCTGGCCTCGTTCGGCGCGCCGGCCGCCCCGCTGGCGTCGCTGCTGGCGGGGCGGACGGCGCTGGACCTCGGCTGGCGGGCGGACGCGGAACGGCATCTGGCGCTCGCCGCGCACAGCCGGCGCAGCGGGCCGCCGCTGGTGCGGATGACGGGCTGGGCGGCCCAGGCGCTGCGGGCGCGGGCGGCGGGTTCGGGGCGCGGAGTGCTGGAGGCGTGCCGGCGCGGACTGGACGTCCTGGACGCCCACCGGATGACGTTGGGCGCCTCGGAACTGCGGGCGCGGGCGAGCGCGCAGGGCGCGGAGCTGGCGGCGCTGGCGCAGCAGGCCAGTCTGGAGTCGGGCGGTGCGCGGCGGCTGCTGGTGTGGAGCGAGCGCTGGCGGGCCACCGCGCTGTCGACGCCGCCGACCCGGCCGCCGGCCGACCCGGAGCTGCAGCGGGGTCTGACGGCCTTCCGGGAGATCGCCGCGCGGGCCGAGGCGGCCCGGATGGAGGCGCGTCCGGTGCCCGCGCTGGAGCGCGAACAGCGGCGGCTGGAGCGGGAGATCCGGTCCCGGACGCTGCATCTGCGCGGTGCCGCGCCGGGCGGCGGCCCTCGCTTCGACGCGGGCCGGCTGCTGGAGCGGCTCGGTGACGGCGTGCGGCTGGTCGAACTCGCCGTCCTCGACGGGCGGGTGCAGGTGCTGCTGTGCGGTCAGGGGCGGGTGCGCCGGTTCGAGGCGGGGCGGCCGGCCGAGGCGGAGGCGGAGGCCGAGCACGTCCAGGCCGGGCTGCGGCGGCTGGCCCATCCGGGCGCGGAGGGGCGGCTGGCGGTCGTCGAGGCCGCGGGCCGGCGTCTGGAGGAGCTGCTGCTCGGCCCGGCGGCGGCGCATCTGGGCGACGGGCCCGTGGTGGTCGTACCGCCCGCCCGGCTGCACCGGGTGCCGTGGGCGCTGCTGCCGTCGCTGCGCGAGCGGGTGCTCAGCGTGTCGCCGTCGGCGGGCAGTTGGCTGCGCGCCCGGGAGACCGTGCCGCCCGCCGGGGGGCGGCACGTCCTGGTGCGCGGGCCGGGGCTGGCGACGGGCGGCGCGGAGGTGCCGCACCTGGCGGTCCGCTACGGCGGCGCGGTGGTCCTGGAGCACGCGGACGCGCGCGTGCCGCGGGTGCTGGAGGAGCTGGACGGTGCCGAACTGGCGCACATCGCCGCTCATGGCACGTTCCGCGCCGACAGTCCGCTGTTCTCGTCGCTGGGGATGGCCGACGGGCCGCTCGTGGTGCACGATCTGGAGCGGCTGGAGCGCAGTCCGTACCGGATCATCCTGTCCTGCTGCGACACCGCGCGTTTCGCCTCGGTCGGCGCCGACGAGCTGCTGGGTCTGGTCACCGCGCTGCTGCCGCTGGGCACGGCGGGCGTGGTGGCGTGCAGCGCGCCGGTCAACGACGCGGCGGTCGTGCCGCTGATGCTCGCCCTGCACCGGGGACTCGGCGCCGGGCTGTCGCTGGCGGAGGCCCTGCGGGACGCGCGGGCGGCGCTGCCGGACGACGCGCTGCACCGGGCGACGGGCTGGGCGTTCACCGCCTTCGGCGCCGCGTGAGGGTGCCCGGCCCGTGGTGCGCGGTCCGCGTCGGCGGTGCTCACGCCGTGCGGGTGTCGGGGAGTTCCACCAGCCGGGGCAGTGCCCCTCGGTCGTCCGCGCCGAGGCGGGCGTAGGCGCTGTAGAGGTGGTTGCCCACGGTCCGTACGGAGAGGGTGAGCCGCTCGGCGATCTGGCGGTTGCTCAGGCCCGTGGCGGCGAGCGTGACGATCTGCCGTTGCCGTGCGGTGAGTTCGCCGAGGACGAGGCCGGACAGGGCGGGGGTGCGGGCGCCCTGGCAGCGGCGGGCGAGGGCGACGGCGCGGGCGCGTGAGGCGCGGGCCGCACTCGGGTCGCGGTGGGCCCGTACGGCCTGGGCGTGCGCCTCGGCCGCGAAGAGCAGGAAGCCGCGGCGGCGGAGCCGTTCGGCGACGTGGTCGAGCGCGGGGCCGTCGCCGCGGGCGAGGGCGTCCGCGTGGTCGGCGAAGACGCCGCCGAGGCGGCCGGCCGCCCGCTCGGGGGCGCCGAGGCGGACGGCGTCGTAGGCGTCGGTGCCGGGGCCGTCCGCCGGTGCGGGCCGGGTGACCGCCCCACCCCCGTGGGGGCGGCCACCCGGGTCCTGGTGCGCGGTCGGGTGCTGGCCCGACTGCGCTGCCGCGAGGGCGAGTTCACGGAGGCAGGCGGGGTCGTCGCCGTCGCGCAGCCCTTCCCGCGCCCATGCCGCCGCGTCCCGCAGCTCGCCGCGCAGCCGGGCGTACCGGGCGCGTACGGCGGCGTATCGGGCCGGTACCGGGCGGCCCTCGTCGGCCAGCCACTCCCCCACGGGCGCCGCCGCGTCGCGTACGTCCGCACGGGTGATCCGCGTGCTCAGCTCGGCGCGTTCGGCGGCGAGAGCGGCGGCGAGGGCGGCGGCGCGGCGGTCGGGGGCGGGGGAGAGCCGCGTCGCCCGCAGCCGGCCGGCGACGGCCCGCAGCGCCGGGCCGTGCAGGGGGTGGGCGAGGCGGACGGCGCCCCGGTCGTCGAGGTGGACCAGGCCGTGTGCCTCCAGGTGTTCGAGGGTGCCGAGGTCGAGGGTGTCGGCGTCGGGCGGCAACGGCTCGGCGTGGGCGAGTCGTTCGAGTGTCTCGCGTGCCTCGGGTCCGCACCGGCCGAGGAGGTCGCGGGCGTGCTCGCGCACGGCGGGGGTGAGCGGCACCGGGCCGCGCCAGGCCCATGTGCCGGTGCCGCCGGTGCGCGGGAGCGGGCCGTGTCCGCGTGCGGCGGCGGCGAGTTCGCGCAGCAGCCGCAGGTCTCCCCCGCACAGGCGGTGCAGCCGGTTCACGGTGAGCGGTTCGGGCCCGGGGCGGTCCGCCGCGCCCGTCAGCAGCGCGGCGGTCTCGTCGCGGGGCAGCGCCCGCAGCGCGAGGCGGGGCAGGAGTTCGCCGGTCCACAGGCGGGTGACGGCGTGCGGCGCCGGGTGGCCGTCGGTGGCGGCGACCAGGAGGCGGGTGCGGCCGTGCACGGCGAGTTGGTGGACGAGGGCGGCGGAGGCGTCGTCGAGGAAGTGGGCGTCGTCGACGACGAGCAGCCGTTCGCCGGAGAGCCGGCGCAGCGCGTCGTGCAGGGAGGCGTTCTCGGGCACGAGGTGCGCGAAGGCCGCGAGGCGGACGTGGCGGGTCTCCGGGGTGCCGGCGGCCCGCACGCGGCCGGTGCCGCGGACGGCCTCGGTGACGAGCCTGCTCTTGCCGAAGCCGGCGGGTCCGGTGAGGACGATTCCGCCGCGTCCGGAGCTCAGCGCGCCGCGTACGAGGGCGAGTTCGTCCCCGCGGCCGGTGAACGGCCAGGGCAGGTCGAGGGTCTCGGGGGCGGGTTCGTCGCTCGTCACGGCAGTAGGAGCGCGGTGACTCACGGCTGATACAGGGGTACTTGAGTAGCCCTCGGCTCAGGCGTCCGGGCGGGCCGCCGGTCACCCTGGTGGGCATGACCGCCCGCTACTGCTCCCTCGTGCGGCAGTCGGCCCCCGTGCTGCCGGCGGGGCTGGCCGCCGAGCGGCTCGACGCGCTCGTCGGGGGACGCCGGATGTGGGTCAACGGCACGGTGCTGCACTACTGCTTCTTCGACCGGGACACCGACGGCTCGGTGATCCCCGATCCGGCGACGGGTGCGGCCCGGTACGTGTCGTGGGTGGGCGGCAAGGAGCAGCGGGACGTGGTGCGCGAGTCGTTCGCGCAGTGGCACGGCCTCGGTACCGGGCTGTCGTTCGCGGAGGTGGCCGACCCGTCGGAGGCCGAGGTGCGCATCGGCTTCCAGGCCGGTGACGGCTCGTGGTCGGCTGTCGGCAAGGACGCGCTGGGCGTCGGCCTCGGTGAGCGCACGATGAACTTCGGCTGGGACCTGACCGCGCCCGGGGAGCGCGGGACGGCCCTGCACCAGATCGGGCACGCCCTCGGCATGCTGCACGAGCACCAGAGCCCGCTGGCCGGCATCCACTGGGACGAGGAGGCGGTGTACACGGATCTGGCGGGACCGCCGAACTTCTGGAGCCGGGAGGAGACGTTCGCCAGCATCCTGCGCAAGCTCGACCGCAACGAGGCCAACGGCGCGGTCTGGGACCCGCACTCGGTCATGCAGTATCCGTTCGCGGCGGGGCTGATCCTGGAGCCCGAGCGGTTCCGGGCGGGTCTGAACCCGCCGGGGGTGCTGTCCGACGCGGACCGGGGGTTCGTGCGCCGCTGGTATCCGCCGCCGGGGCCGCCGGGCACGGGCGTTCTGGAGCCGTTCCGTTCGGTGCCGCTTGCGCTGGGACCGTCCGGGCAGGCCGACTTCGCCGTCGAGCCGCCGCAGACCCGCGCCTACACGGTGGGCACGTTCGGTGACGGCGACTTCCTGGTCGTGGTCTTCGAGGAGCGCGACGGCGAACCCCGCTTCCTCGCCGGCGGGGACGACGGCGGCACCCCGGCCAACGCCGCGGTCCGCGTCCGCCTCGTCAAGGGGCGCCGCTACGTCGTCCGCGTACGCCTGTACTCCGCCTGGGGCTCCGGCCGGACGGCCGTCATGTGCTGGTGAGCCGGGGCGGGTTGGGGCCGGTGTCCGGCGCCGGGGGATGTGGGCGGGACACCACCTTCGGGGGAGGGTGACGTCCCGCCCACGCGTCGTGCGGGGCGCGGGGGTGTCGGCCCGCCCGGAGTGCGGGGCGGCCGTGTCGGGGCGGGACGGGCCCAGGTGGTCGCGCAGGGTCGTGCCCGTGTGGTCGGTGAGGTCCGTGTGCGCCGCCGGCCCTCGTGGTGGAGGGCCGGCGGCGACGGCCGGTGACGGTTCGTCAGGAGTTGTCGAGGGGCAGGCCCGGCGGGTTGACCCGCGACGTGGTGACCGCCTCGCCGGAGAGGTTCCAGGCGGCGAGCCACTTGGCGTACTGGCCGTTGTCGATGAGGTGGTTGATCGCCGCGGCGAGGGGTTCGGCCAGGCCGCTGCCCTTCTTCGCGGTCGCGGCGATCAGTCCCTGGAGGGTGGCCCCGGCGCCGGAGAACCGGCCGGCGGTCCTCGTCGGGCCGGGGGTGCCGGCGGTCTGCGTGACGTGGTAGGCGAGGTTGGGGCTGGGGCCGAAGTAGGCGTCGATCTTCCCGCTGTTGAGGGCGAGGTAGGTGCTGTTGCTGTCCTGGAAGTACTTGACGGTGAGCTTCTTGCCCTCCTTCTCCAGCCTGGTCTTCCACTCCAGCAGGATGCGCTCCTGGTTGGTTCCGGCGCCCACGGACACGGTCGTGCCGGCGAGGGACCCGTAGTCGCCGCGGAAGGTGAACTCCGAGTCCTTGGGCGCTTCGAAGGCGAGGTCGTCCTTGCGGTAGGAGGCGAACTCGTACTTGCGCTTGCGCTCCTCGGTGTCGGTGATGTTCGAGAAGCCGACGTCCACCTTGCCGCTGTCGATGCCGACGAAAAGGTTCTCCCAGGTGAAGCGCTTGACCTCGGGCCGCAGTCAGAGGACGGCCGCGACCAGCCGGGCGAGGTCGATCTCGGAGCCGGTCAGGGTCTTCTGGTCGCTGCCGACATAGCCCAGCGGCGGGGCGCCGGAGGGGAGCGTGCCGGAGCCGATGACGAGTCTGCCGCTCTTCTTGAGGGCGGCGGGCAGCCGGGCGCTGATGGCCGGCACCTCGGAGACCCGGACGGCCGTCTGCTCGGCGGCGCCGTTGGAGAGTCTGCCGACGGTCACCGTGCCCGCCTTGTCGTCCGTCCTGGTGGCCGCGTCGCCGTCGGCGCCGCAGGCGGTGAGGGAGCCGGTGAGGGCGGTGGCGGTGGCCGCCGCGGTGATGCCGCGGATCAGGCCGCGTCGGGAGAGGTGGGTGGGCATGGCCGTCCTTGCTGTTCGGGAGGGGTGGTGGGATGTGGGGGTGGAGGACTTGCAGGGGGTGCCGGACTCACAGGACCTTGCTGAGGAAGTCCCTGGTCCGCGCGTGCCGCGGCCGGTCCAGGACCTCGGCGGGCGGGCCCTGTTCGACGATGCGGCCGCCGTCCATGAAGACGACCCGGTCGGCGATCTCGCGGGCGAAGCCGATCTCGTGGGTGACGATGACGAGGGTCGTGCCGCTGGTGGCCAGATCCTTGATGACCGAGAGCACCTCGCCGACGAGTTCGGGGTCGAGGGCGGAGGTGGGTTCGTCGAAGAGGATGACGCCCGGACGCAGGGCGAGGGCTCGGGCGATGGCCACGCGCTGCTGCTGGCCCCCGGACAGCTGCCGCGGGTAGGCGGCGGCCCGGTCGGCGAGGCCGACCCGGCCGAGCAGGTCGCGGGCGAGTTGCAGGGCCTCGGGCTTGGGGAGCCGGCCGGTCGCGACCGGGGCGGCGGCGACGTTGTCGAGGACCGTCAGATGCGGGAAGAGGTTGAAGTTCTGGAAGACGAAGCCGATCCGGCTGCGCTGGGCGAGGATGGCCCGCTCGCTCAGCTCCCTGAACCGCGTGCCCTGGCGCCGTACGCCGATCGGCTCTCCGTCGAGGCTGACGTGGCCGGTCTCGGGTTTCTCCAGGTGGTTGACGACCCGGAGCAGGGTGGACTTGCCCGAGCCGGACGGACCGAGGACGACGGTGACCTCGCCGGGCCGCACGGTCAGGTCGACGCCGTTCAGCACCCGGTGGGCGCCGTACCACTTGTGCACGCCGTGCACCTCGACGGTGGCGGGCGCGTCGTGGCGGGTCGCGGTCATACGGCGGCCTCCCCGCGGACGCGGGCGGTCGCACCGCTCAGAGCGGCGCGCAGCCGCCGCAGCGGTGTCGGCGGGAGGGTGCGGGTGGCGCCCCGCGCGTAGTGCCGCTCGACGGAGAACTGGACGACGGAGACGACGCTCGTGAGGATCAGGTACCAGACGGTGGCGACCATCAGCAGCGGCACGATGTCTCCGGGATAGGTGGAGGCCATGGACTGGGCGCTGCCGAACAGGTCGAGCAGGGAGACGTAGAAGACCAGCGAGGTGCCCTTGATCAGGCCGATGAGCTGGTTGACGTAGTTCGGCACGATGGAGCGCAGGGCCTGCGGGAAGACGATCCTGCGGAACTGGTAGCGCCGGGGCAGGCCGAGCGCGGCAGCCGCCTCGTGCTGGCCCTGGTCGACCGAGAGGATGCCGCCGCGCACGACCTCGGCGGCGTACGCGGATTCGTGCAGGCTGAAGCCGACGACGGCGATGACCAGGTCGGTGGCGAGCCTCGACTCGTCGAAGGAGAAGAAGGCGGGTCCGAAGGGGACGCCGATGCTCAACGTCTTGTACAGGGCGCTGAAGTTGTAGAGGAAGAGCAGGACGACGATCAGCGGGACCGAGCGGAACGCCCAGACGTAGGTCCAGCTGACCGCGCGCAGCACCGGGCTGCCGGAGAGCCGGGCCAGCGCGAGCACGATGCCGCCGAGCAGGCCCAGCACCGCGCTGTAGAGCGTGACTTCGAGGGTGACGAGGAGGCCGTCGAGAATCGTGGGCCGCAGGAACCAGTAGCCGAAGCGGTCCCACTGGTAGAAGGGGTTGGTCAGCAGGCCGTTGACGAACTGGGCGGCCAGGACGAGGACCAGGACGGTGGCGATCCAGCGGCCGGGGCGGCGCAGTGGCAGGACGCGCCGGGCGGCGGGCGGCGCCTGCGGGGTGTCGGTGGCGGGCGCCGGCTCGGCGAGGGAGACGGCGGCGCCTGGGGGTTCACTCATGGTGGGCTCCGGCGGAGGGGAGAGTTCTCCCGGAGCGCGCGCACGCGACGGCCCACGACAGCCGTCCGGCGGCTGGTCGGGACGTGGAAGGGCGTACGGTCACCGGGAGGGGGCGGGCGGGGGCGCACCGCGGGGGCGGTGCGCGTCAGGGGTGCGCGGGCCGGGCGACGGACAGGTCAGCCGCGGCGGCGGGCACGGCCCGGTGCGGTACACAGTGCGCTGTTGACACGCAGGAGGTCGACGGCACGGTCGGCTGCGAAGAGGGTCGTGCACGGCAGTGCGCGGCTCTGGGGGCGGCGTACGGCCGTCCTGGGAGCTGCGTCCATGGCGTCACTCACTCTTCCGGCCCGCTGGGGCCTTCGCGCTTACCGAGGTCGTCCGGTCCGGTCGTCACCTGGGGCACCCCACCGCGGTGCGAGGGTTGCCGGCCAGCGAGCCAGGGCTTGTCGCTGACGCTCATGACCGTTGTGATCCGTAAGTCAATACAGCGGGGCGCCCCGGTGTCAACGCGTGTCCGCAGTGCGGACCGCGGTGGCGTCGGCCGCCGTGTGGGCCGCCCAGTCCAGGATCTGCACGGCGGCCCCGGCGGCCTCCAGGCCCTCGCAACGGGCTTGGTGACGCCGGGAGATGGCGTCCAGGTCGAGGTGGCGGCCGAAGGCCGGTCGGGCGGTGAGCCGGCGGGCGTAGGACCACAGGGCGGTGCGGCCCGCGAGGTGTTCGACGGTGGTGGCGTCCAGGTGATGGCGGTGGACGGTGTCGAGTTGGACGAGCGTGACCCACAACTCCACGTCCGCGGCGGTGATCTGGTCGCGGAGCATATGGGTACGGCCGTCCAGCCGGCGGTCCAGCGCGTTGAGGGAGGTCCTCAGGGTCTCCAGGGCTCGGGCGCGCTCCCCGGGCCCGGTGCCGGGCGCTCCCGCGCGCTGTGCGGCGTCCTCGACGCCCTCGGCGCACATCCGCTCGACGGCCTCGATCTCGGACTCCGCGCCCCGCGGATACAGGTCGGTGCGACAGCCGCCGAAGCGTCCGGCGAGGTCGCGGGTGATGTCGGGCGCGTGGGTGCTGACGACGCGTCCGGACCAGTCGTCGCTGAGGACGGGAGCGAGGGCCGCGCCCGCGTACCGGTGGGCGCCGGCGTCGTAGAGGGGGCGCAGCACGGCGTGGCCGCCGTCGGCGCGGTCGGGGACCGCCGGCAGGAACGTCACGGGGCAGACGTCGGCCAGGCCCAGCAGGCTGTGCGCGACCGCGATGCGCAGCCCGTCGGCGCAGGCGGTGGTGAGGTGGAGGCGGTAGCGGTTCGGCACGGCGTAGTGGCCGCTGCGCGCGTCCCGGCCGATACGGCCGCGGAAGGCGGGCGCGGACGGTCGGGCGGCCTGCGGTGTGGCGGACATGGCTCTCCCCTGGGCGGACGTGACGTGCGGGCGGACGCGTGGCGGACGCGTGGCGGACGCGTGGCGGACGCGGCGGGGCCGCGCCCGGGGGTGGGAGTGCGCTGCTGACGCGCTGGAGGTCGATGTGCCGGCGGGAGGTGAGAACGGGGGTACGGCTCGTCCGGCCGGGCGGTTCCATCCACCCCCCTTTCCCTACTGATTCACTAGGAAACTTGTGGCGAGTGTCGGACCTTCCGGCGTCCGGCGTCAAGGGGTGTCCGAGGGGCGGTCGGGCCCGGACGTGCCGCGGGTGCGCTGCAGCTTCGCCAACAGCGCCGCGAAGAAGCCTGGTTGAGGTCACCGCCGGCCTGACCGAGGCCGTCAGGGCGGGGAAAATCCGGGTGCCCCGGTCCGGGTGGCGGCGGTAGCGTCGCGGTGTGGGCGATGACGACGGGTACTTCGGAGAGGACGTCGCGGCCGAGTACGACAGGTCGGAGGCGGAGATGTTCCGACCCGGCGCGGTCGACCCGGCCGTCGACCTGCTGGCCGGCCTCGCCGGTGACGGCGCGGCGCTCGAACTCGGCGTCGGCACGGGGCGGATCGCGCTGCCGCTGGCCGCGCGCGGGGTGCCGGTGCACGGCGTGGACCTGTCCCGGGCGATGGTGGCGCGGCTGCGGGCCAAGCCCGGCGGCGAGGAGGTCGGCGTGACGATCGGGGACTTCGCGACGACCCGTGTGGCGGGTGAATTCGCCGTCGTCTACCTGGTGTTCAACACCATCGGCAATCTCACCACCCAGGACGCCCAGGTCGACTGCTTCCGCACGGCGGCCGCCCATCTGCGGCCCGGCGGCTGCTTCGTCGTCGAGGTCGGCGTCCCCGAACTGCGCAGGCTGCCCCCGGGGCAGAGCGCGGTGCCGTTCCGGATCGGCGACTCGGGCTGGGCGTTCGACACCTTCGACACCGTCACCCAGGCGATGAGCTCGCACTACGTGACGATCGTCGGCGGGCGGGCGCGGCACCGGTCGATCCCGTTCCGGTACGTCTGGCCGGCCGAACTCGATCTGATGGCCCGGCTCGCGGGGCTGCGGCTGCGCGAGCGCTGGGAGGACTGGACGCGCGCGCCGTTCACGGGCGAGAGCGGCGCGCATGTGTCGGTGTGGGCGAAGCCGGCGGGCTGACCGGGCGAGGAGCCCCGGTCAGGGGTTGGTCCACGCCTCGGGGTCGTCCGCGAGGCGCAGGACGTCGTCGGGGAGGTCGGCCGCGGCCACGTCCGCGAGAGTCACCTCGCCGAGGATCCTGCGGACGTTGGCGCGTACGGCGATCCACAGCGGCAGCAGCGACTCGGCGGGGCCGGTGTAGGACAGGTCGGGCGGGCGCACCCCGCGCACCGACACGAGGGGGCCGTCGGCCACCCGGATGATCTCGGCGATGGCGATGGCGTCCGCGGGGCGGGCGAGCCGGTACCCGCCGTTGCCGCCGCGCCTGCTGACGACGAGGCCGCCCCGGCGCAGATCACCGAGGATGCCCTCCAGGAACTTGTGCGGGATGCCCTGCGCGCCGGCGATCGCCTCGGCCTTCAGGGAGGTGTCATCACCCGCCGCGGCGAGCTCCAGCGCCGCCCGCACCGCATAGTCCGCCCTGGCCGAGATCCGCATACCGCGATTATCCCCCACGGGGCCCACGGGCCGCACCGGTCGGCGGGCGCACCGGCCCGCGGGCCGCACTGGACAGCGGGCGCACCAGCACACGGGCCGCACCGGTCGGGCGGGCGCGCCGGTCAGGCGGGCAGGCTGAAGGGCGGATGCGCGCCGTTGAGGAAGTAGTCGCCGACCTCGCGCAGCCGGTGGGCGACGGGTTCGCGCAGTGTGTGGGACCGGGTGTCGCGCCAGAACCGGTCCAGGCCGTGCCGGGCGAGCGCGGCGGACGCGCCGACGGCTTCCAGGGCGCGCGAGGTGATCTCCTGCGCGGCCCGGGAGGCGGCGGCCTCGGCGGCGCTCGCGAGGACCGCGATCTCCGCGCACTCGTCGTCGTCCAGGTCCTCGCCGCGGGCGAGGCCCCGGGTCAGGGCGTCCACGGCCTGGTCGGCGAGGGCGGACGCGGCCCGCGCGCAGACGGCGAGTTCGCCGTAGGCGGTGAGCACGTACGGGTCCTGCGGCGGGCTTCCCGGCCAGGGCTGGGGCGAGAACGCCTGCCAGGGGGAGCGGACCGCCCGGCCCTGCTCGCGGACCTCGCCGAGCAGTCCCTCGGCGACGCCGAGGCAGTACTGCGCGGAGACCAGGCGCGCGGTGGGGGCGGCGAGGCCGGCGAAGGGCGACAGGACGCCGTCGTCGGGCGACAGGGAGCCGAGGACGTCCTCGCGGCCGACCGGCACGGCGTCGAACCCGAGGGCGCCGCCCGCCGCGAGGCGCTGCCCGAAGGTGTCCCCCGCGGCGCCGCCCGTACAGCCGGGGTGGGCGGGGTCGACGAGTACGGCGAGGGGCTCGCCGGTGCCGGGCGCGGCGGCGCGGACCAGCAGCCGGTCGGCGACGCCCACGCCGGAGCCGTAGCGCTGATGGCCGTCGAGGAGATGGCCGCGGGCCGTGGGCGTGAGCATGAGCGGCGGCTCCCGCGAGGCGATGCCGCCGCCCCAGAACCACTGCCCGGCCGTGAACTCCCTCTCGATACGGGCGGCATGACCGGCTCCGGCGAAGAACCGGGGGCCGTGGGACAGGAAGTAGTGGCTGCCGAGGAGATGCCCGACGGCGCCGTCGGCGGCGGCGACGGTCCGCACCACGGTGTACGCGGTGCGCCAGTCCGCTCCCCCGCCGCCGTGTTCGGCCGGTACGAGCAGGGTCAGCAGTCCGGACTCGCGCAGCCGGGCCACCTCGTCGGCCGGGGGCCTGCCGGCCTGTTCGCGCTCGACGGCGTCGATGGCGAGGTCGTCGGCCAGCTCGCGGGCGATGTGCGGCCAGTCGGGTGTGCCGTCCCGCGGCGGGCGGGCGCCCCGGCCGGGCTCGCCGGACAAGGGGGGCGGGGCCGCGGGGGCGATGGTCATGGCGTCATCCTGACCGGTCCGGCCGACGAGGGTCAACACTTCCCTAGTAATTCGATAGGAAACATAGGGAATATGGGCCGCTTCGGCCGGTTCCCGCCCCGCGAGGGCCACTTGGGCCCCTGCGGGCTCGGGCACGGCGGCGCGGGAACGGCGGCGCGGGAACGGCGCGGAAGCCGCCTCAGCCGCCCACGTCGAAGCCACGGCAGCGGTGGCGGGCGGTCAGCCGGCCGTCGCGAGCAGCGTGCGGCGGCTGCCGAGGGCGAGCGAGAACTGGTCGGTGACCTGGGCCAGGGCCTCGGCTGCGCCGGGTGCGAGGGTCAGCGTGCCGTCCTCGCCGACGCCGATCTCCCTGTCGAGCGTGAACCAGCCCGGGGTGATGTGGGCGGGACCCATGGAGTGGAGCACCGGGCGCAGCGCGTAGTCGATGGCCAGGACGTGGGCGGTGGTGCCGCCCGTGGCCAGCGGCAGGACGGTCTTCCCGGCGAGCGCGTACTGCGGCAGCAGGTCGAGCAGGGACTTCAGCAGCCCGGAGTAGGCGGCCTTGTAGACGGGCGTGCCGATGACGATCCCGTCCGCGCGCTCGACCAGGGCCGTGGCCCGCACGATCGCGGGGTGGGCGGAGTCGGCGTGCAGCAGGGCGTCGGCGGGCAGGTCGCGCACGTCGAAGGGGACCACCTCGTGGCCCTGCCCGGTGAGCCGGGCGTCCAGGTGGCGCAGCAGCCGGGCGGTTCGGGAGGTGGCGGAGGGACTGCCGGAGACGGAGAGGACGGTGGCCATCGAAGTACCTTTCGGGAAAGGGGCGCGTGGGTGCGGGGAACATGGGGCGCGGCGCCGGAGGGGACGGCGGGGTCACGGGGTGGCGGCGGGGGCGGCGCAGGATGCCGGGGAGCCCTGGGCGCCCGCGGGCGCCGTACCGCCGGAGCCGCAGGCGGTCGGCGCCGGCGGGGTCGGCAGCACCCGCGTGGCCGTCGCGCGTGAACGGGCCCTGGAGAGAAGGTGGTTCACCGGACGGCCGCCTTCGGCGGGGGCAGCGGGAGGACGAGGTGCTTCTCGAAGGGCAGCGGGCCGATGGTCTCCGGGTCGGCCCGCGTGTCGAACAGCGGTGTGTAGCCGGTGGCCAGGTACAGGCCGCGGGCCTCCGGCTGGCGGGGGCCGGTGGTGAGACGGACGCGCCCGTAGCCGCGGGCGCCCGCCTCGCGCTCCAGTTCGGCGAGTACGCGCCGGGCGAGGCCGCGTCTGCGGTGCGCGGAGCGGGTCCAGATCCGTTTCAGTTCGGCGGTGAGGGCGTCGTCGCGGCGGAACGCGCCGCCCGCGACCGGCTCGCCGTGCTCCATGAGCAGCAGGAGCAGCCCGCCGTACGGGGGCGTGAACTCCTCGTCGGGGTGGCGGGACATCTCGGCGTGGGCGTCCTTGCCGTAGCGCGTGGCGTACTCGCGGCCCAGTTCGCCGCGCAGGGGTGCGACCCGCGGGTCCGAGGGGGAGACGTGAAGGACCGTCAGTTTTGGTGCGGAGGTCATCGGTTCACCGCCGTGAGCGGCTGCGGGCCGCGGGCGGCGCGTTCGGCGTCGCGCCTGGCGACCTCCTCGCGGACGAGGGGGATGACGTACCGGCCGAAGTCGACGGCGTCGCCGAGGAGGTCGTAGCCGCGGGCGGAGAGGATGTCGGCACCGAGGTCGTAGTAGTCGAGCAGTGCCTGGGCGACCGTCTCCGGCGTGCCGACCAGTGCGTTGGAGTTCCCCGCGCCCGCGGTCGCGGCAGCGGTGGGGGTCCACAGCGCGCGGTCGTAGCGCTCGCCGGCCTCGGCGATGGAGATCAGCCGCTGGGAGCCGGTGTTCTCCGGGGCGCCGGAGCGGTGATGCCGTACGGGGCCGGTCCCGCGGCGCGCCCGGATGGCGCCGAGCGTGCGGTGGGCCTTCTCCCACGCCAGTTCCTCGGTGGGCGCGATGATCGGGCGGAAGGCGACCTGGATGCGCGGCGCGTCGGTGCGGCCGGCGGCGCGTGCGGCGGCCTTGACCCGATCGATCTGCTCGGCGGTCCGCTCCAGGGGTTCGCCCCACAGGCAGTACACGTCTGCCTCGGCGCCCCCGGCGGCGTACGCGGCGGGCGACGAACCGCCGAACGAGACGCCCGGACGCGGCTGCTGGACGGGGAAGACGTCGCTGACGAAGTCGTGGAAGCGGTAGTGCTCGCCCTCGTGGCCGAAGGGCTCGTGGGTGGTCCAGATCTTCTTGACGATCCGGATGTACTCGCGGGTGCGTGCGTAGCGCTCGTCCTTGGTCAGGGTGTCGCCCTCGCGGGCCTGTTCGTGGTCGTCGCCGCCGGTGATGAAGTGCACGGTGAGCCGGCCGTCGCTGATCCGGTCCAGGGTGGCGAAGGTCTTGGCGGCGTAGGTGGGGTAGGAGACGTTGGGCCGGTGGGCGAGGAGGATCTGGAGCCGGTCGAGTCTGCTCGCGACGTACGCGGCGGCCGGGGCCGGGTCGGGCGAACCCGAACCGTAGGCGAACAGCACCCGGTCCCAGCCGTGGTCCTCGTGCGCCCGAGCGAGCCGGAGCGTGTACTCCCTGTCGAAGGCGGCGCCCGAGCGCGGTGCGGTTTCGGAGCCGTCGTTGGTGGCGGCGATACCGAGGAACTCCACGGGCATAAACGTGACCTTTCGCGACATGCGGCGCGCGGGACAGGCCGGGCAAGCCGTCGGCCTGAGGAAGTGCCGTGCGCACAAGTGGATATGACGAACCGTCAGCGAAGTTGCGACGGTCGCGGTACGGGGCGTGACGACGCCGGGCGTCGAAGAGGGGGCGAAGCGGTGCCGCGGCAGCGCGCGCACGGGGAGCACTCGGCCCGCGACGGGGTCACCGAGGGAGGGAAGGGCCGGTCAGTGGGCCCGCTGCCGCGTCAGGCGCAACACGCCGCGGACCACACCCGACCGAAGTCGATGTGGTCGCGCGAGACCAAGCGCTGCTGGGCAGTCATGGCGACCATTGAGCAGGACATCGTTCGCCCCGTCAAGCGGCGCCCGGATGCCGGACCGGCCCGACCGGTCCCGCGCGGTGGCCGCTCCGGCCGCGTTGAGGGACGCGGCGGCGTGACGAAGCCGGACCCCGGCCCGCACCATCCGCCGTCGCGCGCGGGTGGCGCCGAGGGTCTTCCACGCCCGCGCTCCCTCTCCCGGAGAACCTTCCATGGTCACGCCGTCCGACATCACGTCCAGCCCGCTCACGGAACCGCCCCGGCCGTCCGGCTCCCCGCCGTCCGGCGGCGCTGCGAGGACCG
>NZ_AGBF01000110.1 GCF_000225525.1 Streptomyces zinciresistens K42
CGGTGCGCCTCCCGCGCCCTGCCCGAACTCGGCGCGCGCCGGTCGCGTCACCGCTCTGCGCCGTGCCGCCACCGCCGCCCGCGGTCGCCGCGCCCTGCACTACGCGGGCTGCGCCGCTCTGCTGGCGCTCGCCCTCACCGGCGGCTCCCTCGCCCTCGGCGCGGCCCGCGACTCCGGCGGGCCCCGCGTCGCCCCCGCCTCCGCCGCCGTCCTGCCGGGACTTCTGGCGAGCGGGGACCTCGACGCGGGCATCGCCTCCCTCCAGGCCCATCTCCGCGACCAGCCACGGGACTTCGGCAGCTGGGCCACCCTCGGCCTCGCCTACGTCGAGCAGGCCCGCACCAAGGGCGACCCGGCGCGCTACCCCCAGGCCGACCGGGCGTTCGCGCGCTCCCTCGCCCTGCGGCCCGGCAACGACGCGGCCCTCGCCGGGCGTGCCGCCCTGGCCGCCGCCCGGCACGACTTCGAGGGCGCCCTGGCCTTCGCCGACCGGGCGCTCGCGGTGAACCCGTACAGCGAACGCGCCCTGAGCACCCGGGTCGACGCCCTCCTCGAACTCGGCCGCTACGCCGACGCAGGCAAGGCGGCCGACACCGCCGACGACCGCCGTCCGGGCATCCCGGTCTTCACGCGGTACGCCTATGTGCGCGAGCTGCGCGGCGACGTCCGGACGGCCGAGCGGGTGCTGAAGCGGGCCCTCTCCTCCGCCGCCGCCCCCGGGGACATCGCCTACGTCGCCACACAGCTCGGCCAACTCGCCTGGAACCAGGGCGACTACCGCACCGCGCTCGACCACTACGCCCGTGCGCTGGCCGCCGACGACACCTACGTCCCCGCGCTCGAAGGGCGGGCCCGCGCCCAGGCCGCGAGCGGTGACCGGGCCGGGGCCGTCGCGACGCTGACCGGCGTCGTCTCCCGTTACCCGCTGCCCGGACCGCTGGTGGAACTCGGCGAGTTGTACGAGGCGTCCGGGGACCGGGCCAGGGCGGACGAGCAGTACGCCCTCGTCGACGCCTGGACCGCCCTCGCCCGCGCCAACGGTGCCAACACCGATCTGGAGACCGCCCTCGCGGCGGCCGACCACGGCGACAGGGCCGCCGCGCTGCGCGCCGCCCGCGCGGAGTGGAACCGGCGGCGGACCGTGCACACCGCGGACGCCCTCGCCTGGGCCCTGCACGCCAACGGCAGGGACGCGGAAGCCCTGCCCTACGCGCGCAGAGCCACCGCCACCGGCTACCGCAACGCCTCCTTCCTCTACCACCGCGGCATCATCGAACGCGCGGCGGGCAACACCACGGCCGCCCGCCGGCAGCTGCGGGCCGCGCTGGAACTCAACCCCGGTTTCTCCCCGTTGGGCGCCCGTGAGGCCCGCAAGGCGCTGAAGGAACTGGAGGCGGCCGAGTGAACCCCCGCCGTCCGCTCGCCTCCGGCGCCGCCGCCCTCACGGCCGCCTGCGCCCTCGGCCTGGTCGCCGCCCCGCCCGCGAGCGCGCATCCGCTCGGCAACTTCACCGTCAACCGCTACGACGGCCTCGTCGCCGCCCCGGGTGAACTGCGCGTCCGGCACGTCGAGGACCT
Source organism: Streptomyces zinciresistens K42 (assembly GCF_000225525.1). GTDB lineage: Bacteria > Actinomycetota > Actinomycetes > Streptomycetales > Streptomycetaceae > Streptomyces > Streptomyces zinciresistens. The sequence goes on from NZ_AGBF01000110.1 coordinate 1,578, forward strand.
CGCCGAGATCCCGGCCAAGCAGGCCGAGCCGGACATCGGGAGGGCGGGCGCCGCCCGCTGGGCACGCCAGCGGTGCGAGGCGGCGGCCCGGGGCAGCGAGGTCACCGTGGACGGCCGCGGCGTCGGGCTGACGGTGCGGAGCAGCCGGGCACGGGCGCGTCCCGGCCAGGCCGGTCTGACGACGCTCCGGGTGGAGTGCCGGCTGACGGCGCCGCTCCCGAAGGACACCGCGGCCGCCGTCGGCTTCCGCGGCGCGGGCGAGCGCGGCGGGCCGGGCTGGCGGGAGATCACGGCACGCGGCGACCGTATGACGCTCACCGCCTCGGACGTGCCGAGGGACTCCGTGTCAGGGGAACTGACCGGGTACCCGGCGGACCTGCTCTCCTCGCCGGCCGACACCACGACGGCGTCCCTGCGGGTGCGGCCGGGCGGGCCCGCCCTCGCCGAGGCCGGGCGGAACGCGCCCGCCCCCGGCGTCCTGCCGCGCGGCGCCGACCGGTGGACGCGCGCCCTGGACGGCCTGGTCTCCCGGCAGGACCTCACGGTGGGCTTCGCCGCGCTCGCGCTGGCCCTCGCGGTGTTCCTCGGCGCGCTGCACGCGCTGGCCCCGGGGCACGGCAAGACCATCATGGCGGCGGTCGCGACGGCACGCGGCGGGCGGGCCCGGATGAAGGACGTGATGCCGCTGGCCGCCTCGGTCACGGTGACCCACACCCTGGGCGTGGTGGCGCTGGGACTGCTGGTCACGGCGGGTTCGGCGGCGGCGCCCTCGGTGATCACCGGGCTGGGCGTCGCGAGCGGGGCGCTGGTGCTCGCGGCGGGCGTCGCCCTCGTACGCCGCGCCTGGCACCACCGCGGCCACGGTCACAGCCACGGTCCGGGTCACGAGCACGAGCACAGCAACAGCAACAGCAACAGCAACAGCAACAGCAACAGCAACAGCAACAGCAACAGCAACAGCAACAGCAACAGCAACAGCAACAGCAACGACGTACCGCAGGGGTACAGCCACCCCGACACCCACACCCACACCCACACCCGCACCCAGGAGCGGGGCCGCGAACCCGTATTGGTCGCGCGCACAGGTCACGCACCCGGCGTCCCGACGTCCGCGGCGAACCCGCCCCCCGCACACATGGCCGCTGCCCCCACGTCCCCCACACACATGGCCGCCGCCCCCACGGCCTCCTCGCGCAGAGCGCTTCCCCACATAGCGCCTCCCCACATAGCCCCTGCCCCCATGGTCTCCCCCGCCATGGCCTCAACCTCCATAGCCCCGGCACACACCCAAGACCCCGCGCACACCCACACCCGCGCCCACGCCTCCGCCCCCACCCGCGTCACCCACACGCACGGCGGAGTCACCCACACCCACCCCACCGCTCCCACTCTGCGCGGCACCCTCCTGCTCGGCTTCGCCGGGGGTCTCGTCCCGAGCCCTTCCGCGATCGTCGTGCTCGTCGGTGCGACGGCGCTCGGCAGGGCGTGGTTCGGGCTGCTGCTCGTCGTGGCGTACGGCGTCGGGCTGGCGCTGACGCTGACCGCGGCCGGGTTCGCGGTCGTACGGCTGGGTACCGGTGTGATGCGGGTGATGGACACCCGCCCCCGCTGGCTTGCGCATCCGCTGACGGTCTTCGTCCGCGGGGCCGCACCGCTGGGTTCGGCGGTGCTGGTCGTGCTGCTCGGGGCCGGACTGGTTCTCCAGGGGGCGGCATCCGCACTCGGCTGAGCTACTTTTGTGAAGAATGCGCCCGGATGCGAAGGGGGGACGCCCGTGTCCGAAGACCACGGCAGTGAACGGGTGATCGCGGGCCGCTACCGCCTGCTGTCCCCGCTCGGCGAGGGCGGCATGGGCACCGTGTGGCGGGCCCGCGACGAGCTGCTGCACCGCGAGGTCGCCGTCAAGGAGGTGCGTGCGCCGGCCGGTCTGCCCGGACCGGAGACCGACCGGCTCTACGCCCGGCTGGAGCGCGAGGCGTGGGCGGCGGCGCGGGTCGCCAACCGCAATGTGGTCACCGTGTACGACGTGGCCGCCCACGACGGCCGGCCGTGGATCGTGATGGAGCTGGTCCGGGGCATCTCCCTGGCCGAACTCCTGGACGCCGAGGGCCCGCTGAGCCCGCAGCGCGCCGCGCACATCGGCGCCGAGGTGCTGTCGGCGCTGCGCTCCGCGCACGAGGCGGGTGTGCTGCACCGGGACGTGAAGCCGGCCAACGTGCTGATGTCGAACGACGGCCGGGTGGTCCTCACCGACTTCGGCATCGCGACGGTCGAGGGCACCTCCGCGCTGACCATGACCGGCGAGGTCATCGGCTCCCCCGAGTTCCTGGCCCCGGAGCGGGCACTGGGCCGCACCCCCGGTCCGGAGTCCGACCTGTGGTCCCTCGGGGTGCTGCTGTACGCGGCCGTGGAGGGCAACTCCCCGTTCCGGCAGACCACTCCGCTCAGCACCCTGCGGGCGATCGTGGACGAGGAACTGCCCCCGCCGCGCCGGGCCGGTCCGCTCGCCCCCGTGATCGAGGGGCTGTTGCGCAAGGACCCGGCGCAGCGCCTGCCCGCCGAGCGGGCGGAGCAGGATCTGCGGATCATCGGCGCGGGCGGGACCGCGACGCGGTCCGGTCCGGCCGGTCCATCCGGTCCGTCCGGTACGGCCGCTGCGGCCTTCCCGGCGCCGGGCCGGACCGCCCCGACGGCCCCGGTGCCGCAGCCCGGTCCGACCCGGCCGGTGGTGCCGGGCGGGCCCGCCCCGGCGACGGCCCCCGCACGTCCGGAGCGCGGCAGCCGTGCCGCCCTGGCACTGGTCGCGGGCGTCGCCGCGCTGGCGCTGGCCGTGGCGGGACTGACGTACGCCCTGCTGGAGAAGGGCGGCGGGGGCAGTACGGGTGGTGACGCGACCACGAGCGCGACGGGCGGAGCGTCCCCCACCGACACCGGCCGGGAGAACTCCCCCGGGGGCGAGGAGAGTTCGGGGCCGAGCCCGGAGGAGAGCAAGGGGACGTCGGCGCCGCCGCAGTCCGTGCGGGTGACCGTGGCGGGCTCGAACACGCGCTATTCCGGGGCCTGTCCGCCGCCGCAGGCCCAGGCTCCGGCGTTCACGGCGACGTTCACGGTGGGGAGGCTGCCCGCCGAGGTGGCCTATCGCTGGGTGTCCGAGCGCGGCGACGTGATGGACCAGGGCTGGAAGACGCTGTCGTTCCCCGAGGGCGGGGACCGGACCAGGCAGGACCGGGTGCTGGTGACGACGTACGACCGCGGCGGCACCGTCCGGAACGCGATCGGCGTGGAGGTCCGCTCCCCGGTGGCGGCCAGGTCCGACCTGGTGCCCTTCTCGGTGACCTGTGTGGCGGAGACCCCGTCGGGCGGGGTCTCGCCGTCGCCCGGCGGCTCGCCGGGCGCGTAGGGGCGGGGTCCGGCGGTGCTCAGGCCGCGCTGTCGAGGACCGGCAGATAACCACCCGCCTGGCCCGCGGCCGTCGGGTGGTACGACTCGGAGATGTTGAGCCAGTTCACCGAGAGCATCCAGGAGCTGCCGGAGCAGAGCTCGTGACCGGCGAAGGCGGGGCGCACGTCGCCGAAGGTGAAGCCGTGGTCCAGAGCGCGCTTCTCGGTGGCGGTGTTGATGTAGTCGGCGGCCCCGTTGAGTGCGCGGCGCTTGGTCTCGGAGAGGCCGACGCATCCGGAGGCGCCGAGCTGGTAGAAGCGGGGGTAGCCGAGGACGACGACCCGGGCGGACGGGGCCTTCGCGCGGACGGCGGAGTAGACGGTGTCGAGGCGGCCGGGGAGCGTGGAGTCGACGAACGCCTTGGCGGTGTTGATGCGGGCGACGCAGGCGCTGTCGGACTGGAGCACACAGGTCGTCATGATGTCGGCGAAGCCGGCGTCGTTGCCTCCGATCGAAATGGAGACGAGTGAGGTGGCGGTGCTGAGCGGGCCGAGCTGACTGGCCGTGACATCACTCGTACGAGCGCCGGAGCAAGCGGTGAAGTCGAACGACGAGGGTGAGTTCGCGGCGGCCCACAGGGCGGGATACGCCTTCGTGCTGCGCTTGCAGTCGCCGCTGGAGCTGATGTAGCTGCCCGCGCCGAGGCCCGAGGAGTAGGAGTCGCCGAGTGCCACGTACCCGCCGGCGGCGGCGGTTCCGGCGGCCTGCGCGGTGGCGGCCCCGGTGAGGGCGGCGCCGACGGCCAGGACGAGTGAGGCGACGTATGCGGAAAGTCGGGAACGTCTCATGGAACCTCCCTATAGCAGGATCACTGCCATGACCGTCGTACCAACTACGCGTGTTGACTGGAAGTGTCCATGCCAAGAAAGGTGACTCACTTTCAGCACGGCGGCCCCGTTCGCACCACGACTTCACCCGCGTGACCGCGCGAGGCCCGCAGCCCGGTCCCCGTGCCGCGGCGGGGAGGCCCGTCCGGGTGCGACCAGCCGTGGTACCGGGCGCGGAAACGGGGTGCGTGCGGACCTCCCGTGGCGGATCATGGCCGCATGTCTGGGAACCCACACGACGCTCTGCCGATCCGGCTCACCGTCGACGACAGCGACTCGCCGTCCGACGTCGTCGACGCGCTGTTCCTCGGCCGCTTCGCGACGGGCGAGCAGCCGTACGCGCACGCGGTGAACATCGAGCGCGTACGGTCCGGCGCGACCCTTCTGCCGCCCGGCGCCCGGGTGCTGCGCGCCGCCCGCGACGACGACCGCAGCGCGACGCTCGCGGAGGGCGAGGGCTGGACCATGCTGATCTCGCGCTGGAACCGCGGCGCCGACGTCACGGTCACCGCGACCAGCGAGGACCTGGCCGAACGGGTGCTGGGCGAGGCGACGGACGGCGCGGCCGACGAGCCCGAGCCGCAGCCGGAGAACGTGACCATGGGCTTCTGGTACGTCTCCCCGCGGCGCGGCCCGCACCGCACGACCCGGCAGATCTCGGCGGGCACCTGGGAGGAGGTGCGGGCCAACTACACCGCGCCGGTGGCGGACGCCATGGACCGCCTGATGAAGACGACCCCGGAGGACATCGCGGGGCGGCTCCTGCTGCTGCACGGGCCGCCGGGCACGGGCAAGACGTCGGCGCTGCGGACGCTGGCCCGCTCCTGGCGGGACTGGTGCCAGGTGGACTGCGTACTGGACCCGGAGCGGCTGTTCAGCGACGTCGGCTATCTGATGGACATCGCGATCGGCGAGGAGGACGCCGCGGGCAAGGGCCGCTGGCGGCTGCTCCTGCTGGAGGACTGCGACGAGCTGATCCGGGGCGAGGCCAAGCACACCGCGGGCCAGGCGCTGTCCCGGCTGCTGAACCTGACGGACGGTCTGCTCGGGCAGGGCCGCAACGTCCTGGTCGGGGTGACCACCAACGAGGACCTGGAGCGGCTGCATCCGGCGGTGGTGCGTCCGGGCCGCTGTCTGGCCCGTATCGAGGTGGGCCCGCTGACCCGGCGGGAGGCCGTGGGCTGGCTGGGCACGGAGGAGGGCCTCGGCAGGGAGGGCGCGACGCTGGCCGAGCTGTACGCGCTGCGCCGGGGCACCTCGCCCACGGCGGTGCCGGACCCGCGGGACGGCGCGGAAGCGGGGCTGTACCTGTAATCGGCAGCGCGCGTTCCCGCGCCCGCCGGTCGGCACACGCGCGCTCCCGCGCCCGCCGGGGTCTGGAACCCACCCCGGCCGGGGCTTCCGAGGCGCGGTCGCCCGCTCAGTCCCGCCCGTAGCCCGCCCGCAGGGCGTCCCGCACGGCCGCCAGCGCGTCCTGCTCCGCCAGCCCCAGCCGGCGCGCCCGCTCGGCGTACGCCTGCGCGGCCGACGCCAGCTCCCGTTCCGCCGCGGAGCCGGCCGCGGCCACGTAGGTGCCGTTGCGCCCGCGGGTCTCGATCACGCCGTCGCTCTCCAGGGCCCGGTAGGCCTTGGCGACGGTGTTGGCGGCCAGGCCGAGGGACTGCGCCAGCCCGCGCACGGTGGGCAGGCGGTATCCGACCGGCAGCGCCCCCGCCCGCGCCTGCTCCGAGATCTGCGCCCGCACCTGCTCGTAGGGCGCGGCACTGTCGTCGATGTGGATCTTCAGGGTCACCGTCCGATTGTCCCGTACCCGGCGGAAAAGGGGAGGCGCCGGGGGCGGGCTCCCCCGTAGCGTGCGCCCCGTGACCGTGACCGTGCGTGATCTGCGCCCCGAAGTACCCGCCGACGTCGAGCGGTTCGTCCGCAGCCGCCGGCTGGCCCTGCCGTACGTCCTGTGGGCCCCCGAAGCCGTGCTGCACCGGCAGGCCCGGACCCGTCCCGACGCCCACTGCCGGACCCTGGTCGCGGAGGAGGACGGCGAGACGATCGGCACGGCGCAGATCGGCCTCGCCCCCGACAGCCCGGAGCCGGGGCAGGGGTATCTCAACGTCTACGTGCGGCCGGACCGCACCGGACGGGGCGCGGGAACGCTCCTCGTCCGCGCGGCCGAGGAGCATCTGGTGACGCGGGGCGCGACCAGGCTGCTGTCCTGGGTCCTCGACACGGGGCGGGACCGGGCGTTCGCCGAACGGCTCGGCTACCGCCCCGGCCGTCGCGCCCACTTCCTGCGCCTGGACCTGTCGGACGGCGCCCTGCCGCCGCTTCAGGAACCGCCGCCGGGCGTCGAGTTGCGCACGGCGGCCGACTTCGCGGACGACCCGCGCCCGCTGTTCACGCTGGACGCCGAGGTCACGTCGGACGAACCGAGCGATGTCGGCGCAGAGTTCACGGACTACGGGGCCTGGGTCGAGGAGACCTGGCGGCATCCGCTGCTCGACCTCGACCTCACGTCGGTCGCCGTCGTGGACGGCCGTCCCGTCGCCTTCACGGCCGCCCACACGGACCGCGCCACGCGCTACTCCACCGCGATGACCGGCACGGCACGCGCCTTCCGCGGCCGGGGTCTGGCCGCACTCGTCAAGAACGACTCCCTGCACCGCGCTCGTGCGGCCGGCCGCACGGAGGCGTTCACCGGCAACGACGGCGGCAACGCGCCGATGCTGGCCGTCAACAGGCGGCTCGGCTACGAGATCTGCGGAACGGAGGTGCGCCATGTCCGCGAACTCGGCTGACCGGCCGCGCCGGGTGGAGGTCGTCCTCGTCAAGGCGGGCCGTACGAAGATCCGTTACGGGGGCGAACTGATCGCCGACGACGGCACCCGGGTCACCGTCCGGGCCCCCTGGTCGGGTGCCGGGGTCCGCGACTTCGGCTTCGTCCGCTTCGAGCCGGGCGACGTCTTCACGGAGCACTACTGGCGCGACCGCTGGTACGCGGTGAAGGAGGTCCGGGACGCCGCCGGCGCCCTGAAGGGCTGGTACTGCGACATCACGCGTCCGGCCGTGCTGTCCGGCGCCGAGCTGGTCGTGGAGGACCTCGACCTGGACCTGTGGTGCCCGGCGGACGGCTCGGGCGTGCTCCGCCTGGACGAGGACGAGTTCGCCGCGAGCGGCCTGGCCGAGGCGGACCCCCGCGCGGCAGCGGCGGCGGTCACGGCGCTCGACGAACTGGAGGTGCTCGCCACCGCACCGGACGGCCTGCGGTCGCTGCTGGCCCAGGGGGGTGCGGCGAGCACCGCGCACGGCACGCCCTAGACATCGGCCACCAGCGCGTACCGCTCGTCGTCCACGGCTCCGCCCCACAGGGCCGTGTCCTGCGCGAGAGGTTCCACGCGGACCTGTGCGGCGAGCGGGCGGAGCAGCTCGCCGAGCCGGGCGGCCGGCAGCCCGACCGGGGCGAGCGTCCCCCACACGCCCTCGACCAGCACGAACCGGCCCCCCGGCCGCAGCAGCCCGCGCCAGTGCCGCAGGACGCGCCCGGGGTCGGGCAGCGTCCACAGCACATGCCGGACGAGGACGACGTCGAAGCGCTCCTCCCCCACCGGCGGGAGCGCCGCGTCACCGACGAGGAACGCCGCGTCGCGCCCGGCGAGCTTGGCTCGGGCGAGGGCGACCATCGCCGCCGACCGGTCCACGCCCGTGACCCGGTGTCCCTGCTCGGCCGCGAGGAGCGACAGGCTGCCGGTGCCGCAGCCCAGGTCGAGCACGTCGCAGGGGCGGTCGGGCAGCCAGGAGCGCAGCCGGGCGGCCCAGGCCCGGCGCACCCCGGGGTCGCGCAGTCCGTGGTCGGGCTCGTCGTCGAAGGCGGGCGCCAGGGCGTCCCAGTCGGGTTCCGTCCCCGTGTCGGCCCGTTCACCGTTCGTCATGACCCCACAGTGACACCCGCCACTGACAATCCCGATCGTGACCGCCGCCACTGACAGGTCGCGGACCGGTGAGGAAATCTACCGAAAAGCGTCTGCCTCCGCGACAGCGCGGAACTCGGGTGGGCGCTGAAGGAGGCAGCCATGCGCCGTACCACCGTGCAGAAGCCCCTGAAGAAGTCGGACGCCCGCCGGGCCCGTGAGGAGGCGGAGGAGTCCCCCTCGGGACGACCGGAGGTCCGCAAGGACATCGCCCGCACCTGGTGGCCCGCCGGCTGACCCGCCCCGCCGGCCGCGCGAGACACGTCAGCCCGGCCGCTCGCGGTGGTGGACACGGTCGTACGGCCCGTCCGCACGCCGCTCGACGATCTCGTGAACCCGCTCAGCCCCGGGCAGGCCGGACGCGGCGGCCGTGCGGCGCCGGTCGCCGTTTCGACGGCCCGTACGTCCGCGGTTGTCGCGGGGCGGATCCCCTCGCCCGCCAGGGCACGCACGCTCCCAACCTGATCTCAGTCTGAGCACTTCCTTAACCGCACCATAAGGATCTCCTCCGGCCCTCCCCAGCAGGGGACTTCCCGGTTTCCCGGGGCTAGCTTGCTGTTCGCCCCCCACGGGATCCGGCAGCTCGCCGCCCCGTTCCCGGTGACCGCTCCGAGGAGTCCCCCATGCCCGCACGCCGCAAGGCCGCCACTGTCGCCGCCCTCGGCCTGGCCCCGCTCGCGCTGGCCGCGCTGGCCGCCGCGCCCGCCTCGGCGCACGGTTCGATGGGCGACCCGGTCAGCCGGGTCGCCCAGTGCTACGCGGAGGGACCGGAGAACCCGAAGTCGGCGGCGTGCCGGGCAGCGGTGGCGGCGGGCGGCACCCAGGCCCTCTACGACTGGAACGGCATCCGCATCGGCGACGCGAACGGCCGCCACGAGCAGCTGATCCCGGACGGCAGGCTGTGCAGCGCGAACAACGAGGCGTTCAAGGGGCTGGACCTGGCCCGCACCGACTGGCCGACGACGGCCGTCGGCAGCGGTCGGTACACCTTCCGCTACCGCGTGACCGCGCCGCACCGGGGCACCTTCAAGGTGTACATCACCAAGCAGGGGTACGACCCCGCCAAGCCGCTCGCCTGGAGCGATCTGGACATGGCGAATCCGGTGGCGACGGCGCCCACCGACCCCAAGGGCAAGGACGGCTACTACGTCTTCTCCGGCTCGCTGCCCCAGCGTTCCGGCAAGCAGATGCTGTACGGGATCTGGCAGCGCTCGGACAGCCCGGAGGCGTTCTACACCTGCTCCGACGTCACGTTCGGCGGTTCCGCGGGCAGCGGCTCCGGTTCCGGCGGCGCGAGCGGCTCGGGCGCGTCCGGCGCGTCCGGCTCGTCCGGCGCATCGGGCGCGTCCGCCGGCTCCGCCGGCAAGGCCGCTCCGGCGCCGAGCGCCTCGGCGCCGACCGAGAAGCAGATCGCGGCCGGTGCCGGAAAGTCGACGGTCGGGCACAACGGCCACGGCGGCGGGGGTGCCGCCATGTCTGCGGCTCCCACCGCCCCGGTGGAGAAGGCGCCGTCCGCGGCCCCGGCCGACCGGCCGAGGGCGGCGGGCGCCGGCGGGAACCTCGCCGAGACCGGTGGCAGCGGCGGCACGACGTATCTCGCGGTGGGCGGCGCCGCGACCCTGGCGCTCGGTTCGGCGGTCCTGTTCGCCTCGGTGCGCCGCCGGGCGGCGGCAGGCGCCCGGCGCGGGCGCTGAACTCCCCCGGCTCCGGGGCCTGAACGGCGGCTCAGGCCGGTCAGGCCCCGGTAGCGCGCTCCCTCGCTCAGCCGATCACGGACGCGCAGGTGGTCGGTGTGGCGCGGGCGGGGTCGAGCGCGTTGGCCACCTCGTGGAAGGCGATCCGGTCGGTGAGCCCGATGAGGACGTGTTCGGAGAGGTCGACCGGGCACAGGTCCTGGAGCAGGACGTTCTTCACGCCGGGTCCGGTCAGGAACTGTGTGCGGTACGGCGTCACCACCTCGTCGTACTGGGTGGCGATGACGGTGTAGCGGACGCCGGGGACGGTGTCGCCGCCCGCTTCGAGACGGGTCATGAAGTCCGATCCGGCGACCTGTTGGGCGAGGGCGGGGGTGGCGGCGCCGAGCAGGTCCCCGGCGCCGGGGAAGTAGGGCAGCAGGTTGGCGAGGCCCGACAGGGTGGTGCCGTGGTTGTTGGGCGCTATGCCGACGAGCGCGTTCACCTTGGCGGCGCCGCCGAGGAACTTGAGGTAGTAGCGGGGCATCATGCCGCCCTGCGAGTGGCCGACGAGGTCGGCCTTGGCGGCGCCGGTCGCGGCGAGCACCCTGTCGACGTAGGCGGAGAGCTGTTCCGCCGACTTCTCGATGGGGCCGAGCCCGTTGAAGAGGGGCACGCCAGGCAGTTGGCCGTAGTCGAGGGAGAAGACGCAGTAGCCGCGGTTCTTCAAGTAGGGCGCGAGTCCCAGCCAGTTGTCGACGGAGTTGGCGAAGGTGCCGTGCACGAGGACGACGGGGCGGGGGTGGGCGGTGGACGGCTTGCAGGAGTAGTCGTTCCAGCCGCTGCTCGCGGTGGCCGAGGTCTCGGCGGCCTGGGCGGTGCCGGTGGCGGGGACGAAGGCGACCGCCGCGGTCAGGAGAAGCGCGGCGAGGGGTCTGAGCACTCGTTTCCAGGGCAGCATCGGGTGATCTCCTTGCGGCTCAGGGGAGGTGCGACGGCCTGACGCCCTGTGATCCGGATCACGAGGATGCTGTTCACTCGTCAAGTTACGAGTGAGTAGCGGATGTGGGAAGTTACGCGCCGGTAAAAAACTTCCGGTGGCGGTTCCGGTGGCGATTCAGGCACGGGCGACGAATCCTGACGAACCGTCATCAAGCGGCCGGACGGGCCCGTGCGGCGCGACGCGCGCCAACCCGTCCCGCAGCGCGCGCAGTTCCCCGTCCCCGAGGACGCCACCCCAGGCCCGGACCGCCTCCGCCGCCGCTTCCTCGGCCGCGCGGGCGCAGGCCCACCCCCGCCCGGTGAGCACGACGAGCCGGGCGCGCGCGTCGCCGGGGTGCGGCCGCCGCTCGGCCTAGCCCTTGCGCACGATCTCGTCGACGAGCCGGCCCGCGGAGCGGCGGAGCCGGCGGACGGTACCCGGATCGCCCCGCCCAGGGCCCGGTGACGCCTGGGGGGGTGTCGCGAACGTCCCGCACCGCACCCGGACGTTCACAACGCCCCTACGCCGCCAGCGAGCCCGGCATCACCGCGTGCGGCCCGAACCGGGCCCGCGCGCGGTCCGCGACCTCCTCGATCCTGCGGGCCTTCTCGTCGCGCGGGTCGAAGGTGAGCTGGTAGGAGGCCCGTTCGGCGGGGTCGAGGCCCTCGGCGCGCAGCGCGAGGGCCCGGACGCGGGCGCGCTGGAGGCCCAGCGCCTCATACATCCCGTACGCCGCCCCGGTCAGCGCCGCCGAGTGGGCCGTCGGCTCCTTCAGCGTGCGGCTGCGGACCGTCGAGGAGCGGTCGGCGTAGCGCACGGTGAGGGTGAGGGTGCGGCAGACCTTGTCCAGGGCGCGCAGCCGGGCGCCCAGTTCCCCGGCCGCCGAGAGCAGGGCGCGGCGGTGCCGTCCGGGGTCCAGTTCGTCGCGAGCGAAGGGGCGTTCGGTGGCCAGCGAGCGCGACACGGCGTTCGGGACGACGCGGCCCCGGTCGATGCCGCTCGCCTTCTCGCGCAGTTCGCGGCCGGTCCTCGCGCCGACCAGCCGCTGCAGCGTGGACAGCGGCGCGGCGGCGACCGAGCCGAGGGTGTCGAGGCCGTACTCGCACAGGGTGCGGGCGGTCGCGGCACCGACGCCGGGCAGTGCGGCGACGGGCTTCCCGGCGAGGAACCCGGCGACGGCGTCCGGGTCCTCGGGCACCGCGCACGTCTCCCCCGGCCGGGCGCCCGCCAGCGCCACCCGGGCCAGCATCGGCCCCGGGCCCGCGCCGATCACGCAGTCGACGCCGTGGTGGGCGAGGGCGCGCACCCGGATCACCGCCGCCAGTTCGGCCGCGTCCCGCCCGAAGTACCGTTCGGCGCCGCGCAGATCGGCCAGCGCCCCGTCCGGCGGCAGCGCCTGGACGACCGGCGTGAAGTCCTCCAGCACGCCGAGCAGTGCGGGCAGGTCCGCCTCGTGCGCGGGCGGCGGCTGGAAACGTACGCAGAGGATGGTCATCCCGCACTCCCCGGGCTCTGGTGCCACAACTTCCGTACCTGTGAGGGTTGTTCCTGGCCCGCGGGCCGCAGATCGGCCCACGGGTTCAGCTCGTAACCGGTCGGCATCCGGATGCGCCGGCCGCGCGCCGGGTCGCCGGTGTCCCGCGCCGGGGCCGCCGCGGGCCCGGCCAGCCGCGCCGCCACCACGTCGAGGCCGCCCTCCGCGCGCAGTTCGATCAGTTCGGCGAGGTTCCAGGCGGCCGCGCCCACCACGCTCAGGCTGCGCGGGCCGCGGCGCTGCACCACCCCGCGCACCAGCAGCAGCCAGGAGTGGAAGACGGTGTGGGCGCACGCGTCGTGCGAGTCGTCGAAGAAGGCGAGGTCGACCAGGCCCGTGCCGTCGTCCAGCGTGCTGAAGATGACCCGCTTGCCGGACCGGATCGGCGGTGTCTGGGTGGCCGCCTTGGCGCCCGCGACCAGCACGGTGTCACCGTGCCGGGCTTCCCGCAGCCGTCGCGCCGAGGCGACCCCCAGCTCGTCGAGGAAGGCCCGGTGGTCGTCCATCAGATTGCGCGAGGCGTCCATCGAGAGCACCCCCAGCTCGGCGCTGAGCCGTTCCGCCGGGCCGAGGTCGGGCAGCCCCGCCGAGGCCGTGCCGCGCCCGCCGGCCAGGGGGAGCTGTCCGCCGCCCGCGCTGCGGGCGCCGCGGTGCAGTTCGGTCAGGTGCAGTTGCAGATCACGCCGGTTGGCGCCGAACGCGTCCAGCGCGCCGACCTGGGCGAGCCGCTGGGCCAGCGGACGGCTGGGCCGGGCCCGCTCCCAGAAGTCGAGCAGGGAGGCGTACGGCTGCCCGTCCGCGATCCGTGCCGCCTCGGCCTCGCTGACCCCGTGCACGTCGGACAGGGCGAGCCGCAGCCCCCAGCGCCCCTCCACCTGCCCTGAATCAGACACCAGTTCGATACGGTGAGCGATTCCTGAGGCGTTCACGTCCAACGGCAGGATCGGCACCCCGCGCCGCCGCGCGTCCGCCAGCAGCAGCCGCTTCGGGTACATCCCGGGATCGTGGGTGAGCAGCCCGGCGTAGAAGGCGGCCGGGTGATGGGCCTTCAGCCAGGCGGACTGGTAGGTCGGTACGGCGAAGGCGACCGCGTGCGCCTTGCAGAAGCCGTACGACCCGAACGCCTCGACGATCTCCCAGGTCCGCCGGACCGTCTCCGCGTCGTACCCCTTGGCCGCCGCGTGCTGGGCGAACCAGACCCGGATCCGCCCCTGCGACTCCGGGTCGGACAGAGCGCGCCGGACCCGGTCCGCCTCGTCCCGGCCGCAGCCGGTCATGAGGTGCACGATGTCGATGACCTGCTCGTGGAAGACCACGACCCCGTACGTCTCCCGCAGCGGCTCCCGCAGGTCCTCGTGCGGATAGCGCACCGGCGCCCGGCCGTGCCGCGCCTCGATGAACGGCCGCACCATGTCGGCGGCGACCGGCCCTGGCCTGAAGAGCGAGATGTCCACGACGAGGTCGTGGAAGGTGGCCGGCTGGAGCCGTCCGACCAGGTCGCGCTGGCCCGGCGACTCGATCTGGAAGCAGCCCAGGGTCTCGGCGGACCGGATGAGGCCGTAGGTCGCCGGATCGCCCTCCTCCACCGCGTCCAGGTCGATCCGCTCCCCCGTGGCCCGCTCCACCTCGGCGACCGCGTGCGCCATCGCCGACTGCATCCGTACGCCCAGCACGTCGAGCTTGAGCAGCCCGAGGTCCTCGACGTCGTCCTTGTCGAACTGCGACATGGGCAGGCCCTCGCCGCTGGTCGGCATGACCGGCGTCCGCGAGAGCAGGGAGGCGTCGGACAGCAGCACTCCGCACGGGTGCATGGCGATGCCGCGCGGCAGGGCGTCGAGCGCCTCGACCAGTTCCCACAGCCTGCCGTACCGCTCCCGCTCGCCGGCCAGCGCGCGCAGCTCCGGCAGCTCGTCCAGGGCGGCCCGCGCGTCCCGGGCCCGGATGTGCGGGAAGGACTTGGCGATGCGGTCGATGTCGGCGGGGTCCATGGACAGGGCGGCGCCCACGTCCCGCACGGCGTGCCGCACCCGGTAGGTCTCCGGCATCGACACGGTCGCGACCCGCTCGGTGCCGAACCGGCCGATGATCGCCCGGTACACCTCCAGCCGGCGCGCGGACTCGACGTCGATGTCGATGTCGGGCAGGACCGGCCGCCGCTTGGACAGGAACCGCTCCATCAGCAGCCCGTGCTCCACGGGGTCGGCGTGCGCGATGCCGAGCAGATGGTTGACGAGCGACCCCGCGCCGGAACCGCGTGCGGCGACCCGGATGCCCATGTCCCGTACGTCGTCCACGACCTGAGCGACCGTCAGGAAGTAGGAGGCGAAGCCGTGGTGGGCGATGACGTCCAGCTCCCGGTGCATCCGCTCCCAGTACTCCCGCCGCCCGTCGAGACCGCGCCGCACCATGCCGGCGACGGCCCGCGAGGCGAGCGCGCGCTGGGCGCCGCGCCGCCCGGCGCCGACGAGCTGCGGCTCGGGGAAGTGGACGGTGCCGATCCCGAGGTCGTCCTCGGGGTCGACCAGGCACTCGGCGGCCGCGGCCTCGGTCTGCTCCAGCAGCCGGTACGCGGCCCGCCGCCCGAACCCCGCGGCCTCGACGACGCGCTCGGCGACCCGCGCCATCTCCTCGGCGCCCTTGAGCCACGCCTCCCCGGAGTCCGGTTCCCCGGCGGCGCCGACGGGCACGAGCCGCCGTGCGGCGTCCAGCACGTCGGCCACCGGGCCGAGGCCGCGATCGGCGTAGCGGACGGCGTTGCTCAGCACCGGCCGCACCCGCTGCTCGGCGGCGAAGCCGACGGTCCGGGCGGCCAGCCGCAGCGAGCCGGGCCCGGTGCCCGAGCGCCCGTGCCACACGGCCTCCAGCCGCAGGGCGTCGCCGTAGACCTCCCGCCAGGGCACGAGCAGCCGGGCCGCCCGGTCGGGCCGGCCCGCGGCGAGCGCCCGCCCGACGTCGGAGTCGGGTCCGAGCAGGACGGTCAGCCCGTCCCCCCGGTTGTCCTCCTCGGCCAGCAGCGGCGAACCCTCTCCGTGATGCGCAGAAGAAACGATTCGGCAGAGATCCGCCCAGCCGCGGGCGCCGTCACGGGCCAGGAAGGTCACCCGGGGGGTCGACTCATCGACGAAAGCACCCCCGCGTACCGGCGCGCGGCGGCGCCCGGCGGCCTCGCCCCCCGCTCCCCGGCGCCCGGACTCCGCCACGGCCAGCTCCACGCCGAACAGCGGCCGCACCCCCGCCGCCGCACACGCCTTGGCGAACCGCACCGAGCCGCCGAGCGAGTCGCGGTCGGTCAGCGCCAGCGCGTCCATGCCCCGCCCGGAGGCCCGCTCGGCCAGCCGTTCCGGGTGGGAGGCGCCGTACCGCAGGGAGAACCCGGAGACGGTGCGCAGATGCGTGAAGCCCGCCATCCGCACCTCCCGCACTCGTGGGCCCGAACCGATTCTCGAACATCAGTTCCCAACTTCCCCACCCCCACCATAGACCATGTCCCGAGCATTTATCGAACACTCGTACGACATCCGTTCGGCCGCCCCCGCCTGCGCAAACGCCTCGGCCCCCGGAGCGTGGGGGCATGACGCAGACCACCCGCGCCGACGCCGCGCCCCCTTCCTTCCTCGACGAGGTGAAGGACGCCGTCACCCCACGGGCCACCCTGCTCGTGATCGGCGTGCTGGCCCTGAGCCTGCTCTTCATCACGTCCTACGTGGGGGCGCTGCACAACCCGAAGCTCAAGGACGTGCCCTTCGGCGTCGTCGCGCCCGGGGTCGCGGCCCGGCAGACGGCGGACCGCCTGGACAAGCTGCCCGGCACCCCCCTGGACGCCCGTACGGTCCCCGACCGGGCGACGGCGCGCGAGCGGATCCTGAACCGGGAGATCGACGGCGCCCTGCTGATCGACCCGGCCGGCACCACCGACACCCTCCTGGTCGCCACCGGCGGCGGCCGGGTGCTGGCCGCCGCCCTCCAGAGCCTCGTCACCTCCCTGGAGAGGTCCGAGGCCCGTACCCTGCGCACCGTCGACGTGGCCCCGGCCGCCGCGGGCGACTCCAACGGGCTCACGTCCTTCTACGTGACGGTGGGCTGGTGCGTGGGCGGCTACCTGTGCGCGTCGATCATGACGATCAGTTCGGGCGCGCGCCGCCCCACACCGAGGCGCTCGCTGATCCGCCTCCTCGCCATGGCGGTGGTCGCCGTCGTCGGCGGTCTGGGCGGTGCCCTGATCGTCGGCCCCGTCCTGGACGCCCTGCCGGGCAGCATCGCCGCGCTCTGGGGCGCCGGCGCGCTGATCGTCTTCGCGGTCGGCGCGGCCACCCTCGCCTTCCAGGCCCTCTTCGGCCTGGCCGGCATCGGCCTGGCGATCCTGATCGTGGTGATCCTCGGCAACCCGAGCGCGGGCGGCGCCCTGCCGCCGCCGCTGCTCCCGCCGTTCTGGAAGGACATCGGCCCGGCCCTGCCCCCCGGCGCGGGAACGTGGGCGACCCGGTCGATCGCCTACTTCAGCGGCAACGACACCACCGGCGCCCTTCTGGTCCTCTCCGCCTGGGCGGCGGGCGGCATCGCCGTCACGCTCCTGGCGACGGCCCTGCGCGGCAGCGAGCGCGCGGCACCGCCGAAGACCGGGCGGGCGGCCTCGCGCGCGTGAGGCCCGGTCGGGACGCAGAGCTGACCGGCCGTCATCTCCCGGGGCGGCCTCGCGCGCGTGAGGCCCGCCGATCTGGCGTTGACTTTTGGCACGCTGTTGAGTTGGCAGCCGCGCGCGCGTGAGGCCCGCCGGCCGGTCCAGCGGATCGTGACGGTGACGGCGGCCTCGCGCGCGTGAGGCTCGCCGCCGCGTCGAACCGGCGTACGGCCACCTCGCGCGCGGGAAGGCCCCGCCCCCCGGTAAGGAGGGACGGGGCCTGCGCGGAGCGCGTCAGCCGATCTGGGTGCCGGTCGCCTGGAGCGCCTCGGTCACCGGCTGGAAGAAGGTCTCCCCGCCGGAGGTGCAGTCACCGCTGCCGCCGGAGGTCAGTCCGACCGCCTTGTCGCCGGAGAACAGCGAACCGCCGCTGTCGCCGGGCTCGGCGCAGACGTCGGTCTGGATCAGCCCGTTGACGATGTCGCCGTTGCCGTAGTTCACGGTGGCGTCGAGGCCGGTGACCTTGCCGTCGCGGACCTGCGTGGTCGAACCGCTGCGGGTCACCTGCATGCCGACGGTGGCGTCCGCGGCGCCGCTGATGGCCTGCGTGGAGCCGTTGTAGAGGTTGACCGCGCTCGGACGGTCCACCTCGGCGGTGTACTTGACCAGGCCGTAGTCGTTGTCCGGGAAGCTGGAGGTCTCGTTGGTGCCGATCTCCTGGCCGCTGGAGTCCGACCACGTCGTGATGGCCGCGGTGCAGTGCCCGGCGGTCAGGAAGAACGGCGCGCCGCCCTTGGTGACGTTGAAGCCGAGCGAGCAGCGCCCGCCGTTGCCTGTGATCGCGTCGCCGCCGGCGATGTAGGGCTTGTACTCGCCCTTCGCGCGCTTCAGTTCGGCCTTGGCGCCCAGCCCGTCGACGATCTTGCCGAGTTTGGCCCACTCGGCCCGGGAGACCGTGCGGTCGGCGGACACGACGACCTTGTTGGTCGCCGGGTCCGTCACCCACGCGGTGCCGGGGATGGCCGCGTCCTTCTTGAGCGTCGCGCGGGCGCTCTTGAGCTCGGCGAGGGAGTTCTCCACGACTCTGGCCCTGGCGCCGGCCGCCTCGACGGCGGTGACGGCGGTCTCGTCGAGGACGTTCACCACGAGGTTCTTGGCCTGCGCGTCGTAGTAGGTGCCCGCGGCGCCGGCGCCGAGGTCCTTCGCGAGCGTCGAGGCGAGCTTTCCGGCCGCGCCCACCGAAAGGGTCTTCGGTGCGGGCGTCCCGGTCGACTCACTGGCGTTCGCAGTCTGCAAGGTCACTCCCGCGGCGACCAGTGCGGCGATGCCCGCACCTGCCACGGCTGCACGTCGCCTGGGTATGCGTCGGTGCTTCAACTCACGTCCTCCTGTGGGGGGTCGGCCCGAGAGGTTGTGGGGACCTCGCCGGACCTGAAGGCGTACGGCCAGGGGGGCGACACACAACAAAAGCCGCACCCCTGCCGGTTGAACACCGCTCACTATTCCTAGGTTCGAAGGGGGCACACAAGGTCGACTTCAGGACGCTCGTAGAACACGTTTGCACGCCCCCCTCATCTTGACCGTGCACAGTCACAGCGCTCTCTTCGCACAGCAAACGCCGCAACAGAGCCGACCATGTGCGGTGCGTAAGGTCTACGCCTGTCTTGAAATCGCCCTTTCGCGGCCGGACCGCAAGCGGTTCGCGGCACACGGCCGTTCACCCCGCACCCCCGTACGCCCGCACCCGCACCCGCACCCGCACCCGCACCCGCACCCGCACCGCGGACGCGGACCGACGGCCCGCCGGTCGCCGCTCATCGCCCCGCACTCTCACCGAAGGAAGCGGACGGGGGCGCGGGAAACAGGAACGCCCGGAACACCCGGACGCCCGGAACACCCGGGACGCCGGGGACGCCCGGAACGCCGACGAGCCCCCGCACGCCGATGCGTGCGGGGGCTCGTGTGCCTGCTGCCGACTGCGCTCAGGCTCCGCAGCGGTGGACGTCCGGCGCGACCGTCAGTAGATGCTGACGCCGTACGCGCTCAGCGCCTCGGTGACCGGCTGGAAGAAGGTCGTTCCGCCCGAGGTGCAGTTGCCGCTGCCGCCGGAGGTCAGACCGTATGCGGTGCCGTTGCTGCCGTAGAGCGAACCGCCGGAGTCGCCGGGCTCGGCGCAGACGGTGGTCTGGATCAGACCGGAGACGATGTCGCCGCCGCCGTAGTTGACGGTCGCGTTCAGGGCGGTGACCCGCCCGCTGCGCGTACCGGTGGTGGAACCGTCGCGGATGACGGTGGTGCCCACGCTGGGCGTGGCCGCGCGGGTGATGTCCACGCCGTTCGCGGTGCCGGGCCGGCTGACGGAACCGGAGTAGCGCACGATGCCGTAGTCGTTGCCCGGGAAGCTGGAGCCGCTGGTCGATCCGATGACCGCGGTGCGCGCGGAGTTGGAGTACCAGGTGCCCGCGCCGTTGGTGCAGTGGCCGGCTGTCAGGAAGTACTGGTTGCCGCTGCTGTCCTGGACGTTGAAGCCGAGCGAGCAGCGCCAGCTGGCCGCGTAGATGGCGTCGCCGCCCTGGATGAACTTGCTGAACTTGCCGGCGGTCCGCTTGATCGTGAGCGCACCGGCGTCGGCGCCGGCCTGCTTCTTGATCTTCGCGATCTCCGCCTGGGAGACCGTGCTGTCCGCGGTCACCGTCACACG
This sequence comes from Streptomyces zinciresistens K42, assembly GCF_000225525.1. GTDB lineage: Bacteria > Actinomycetota > Actinomycetes > Streptomycetales > Streptomycetaceae > Streptomyces > Streptomyces zinciresistens. The sequence continues at coordinate 21,316 of NZ_AGBF01000110.1, forward strand.
GTTGGTCTTGCTGTCCACGACCCAGGCGGTGCCCGGGACGTCGGCCTTCAGCACGGAGCTGCTGACGCCCTTCAACTGGGTGGCGCTGAAGGCGGCGGGAGTCTCCGCGGCGGTCGCGTTGGGGATCGCGAACGCCGCAGCGGCGACGAGGCCGGAGGACACGGCGATCAGCCTGGTCCGTCTGGTGATGCCGCTGCGAGGGGTGGTGCGCTTGATCCTCACTTTTCGTTCCCTCCAAGGGAAGTCGGGGGCCCGCGTGGGGTCGGGGCCCGTGAGGCGCAGTCAGCCGGGCAGCCGTCCGGATTCCGGACATGCCGTGCCCCTGACAAGCGCTGGGGTGGAGTATTCGGCCGAACGACCGGTAGGCGCAAGGGCGCCTTTCAGCCGTCAACCATTGAATGATCTACGAAAGTTGGACCGTGTCACCCCGGCGGCGAGAAGGGGCGGGCGCGACGGCCGGCGCGGCGGCGCGGCTCCGATGTGACCGGCCTCACGTGCGGTGTTCCGGCGAACAGCCGCCCGCGGGGCCCCTGTCGGCGGTGCCGCCGAGGGGTGCCGGGCCCCGTCGCACGCCCATGCCCCGGGGATGTCCGGATGTCGCCCCTCCAAAACGCCCGCCGCTCGATCCTCCCAGGGGCATGCGACCCGCTCCGGAAACCGCGGCGCGGCCCGGAGAATCGCGGCGCGGCCCGGGAATCCCCGGCGCGGCCCCTCCCTAGCAGCCGTCGCACGGGCAGCAGCAGTCGCAGCCGCTGCAGTCACAGTCGCAGTCCCGGCAGCAGCCCTCGCGCTTCTTGCGGGACCACGGGCCCTCGTACTCCTTCGCACAGCACAACTTGCAGGTGCACAGCAGCAGCCAGAACATCCCGCAGCCGGCCCAGAACCCGCGCCGCCCCTTCGGCGGCTGCGGGGCCGGGCCGCCGCCGTACCCGCCGAACCCACCGCCGCCGGACCCGCCGCCCGCCCCTCCCCCGGGCGCCCCGCCGCCCGCGTAGGGGTTCTGCGGCGTCCCGTACGGCCCCTGCTGCTGCCCGTACGGCCCCTGCGGGTGCTGCGGCGGGTACTGCTGTCCGTACGGCCCCGGTTGAGGGGTGCCGTGGGAGGCGTGCGCCGCGCAGGCCGGCGCCGTGCCGAACGCACGGTCCACCGAGCGCCGCAGCTCGTGCACGAGCAGCAGGTGCGCGAGCGAGGCGTCGCGGAACTCCACCTCCCGCAGCGCCAGCCGCACCCCGTGCACGGCGTCGTCGGCGAGCCGCCGCGCCTCGGCGAGGGAGGTCCCGGTCGCGGTGAGGGGGTTCCAGGCACCCGACCGCGCGTCGGCCTCCCGGTCCTCGACGGCGTCCAGGAGGTGCGCGAGCCGCCCGAACAGCCGTCCCGCCTCGGCGAGCGGCCCGGCGTTGAGGGGACGCCCCGCGAGGATCGCGGTGTGCGCGAAGGCGGCGGCGGTCGCCGTCTCGGTCGGCTCGGTCACCGTGAGCAGCGGCGTCCCGGGTCCGGCCAGCGCCTCGACACCGAGCTGGCGGTCCACGGCGTCCACGAGCAGCGCGGTGTCGAACCCGACGGCCGAG
>NZ_AGBF01000109.1 GCF_000225525.1 Streptomyces zinciresistens K42
GTCACGGCGGCTTCGCCCGAGCATGTGGATCACCGCCACGGGACGGGTAGGGTCCGTGGCGTACGGCGCTTCAGCTGCAATGCCGCACTGGGGCAGTTCAAGGATCGGCCCGACGTCACAAGGCGGGCTGCTGCTTACCTGGAAGGAATCGCGTGGAAGCCAACACTCGTAGCACCGGGCGTCTGCCAGCTGCCTTCCTGACGCCTGGGTCCTCCTCCTTCATGGACTTCCTCTCCGCGCAGCAGCCGGAGTTGCTGCCGGGCAACCGCCAACTGCCGCCCACCAAGGGCGTCATCGAGGCGCCGCACGGCACGACCATCGTGGCCGTGACGTTCCCGGGCGGCGTCGTGCTGGCCGGTGACCGGCGGGCCACGATGGGGAACATGATCGCCCAGCGCGACATCGAGAAGGTGTTCCCCGCCGACGAGTACTCCGCGGTGGGCATCGCCGGCACCGCCGGTCTGGCCGTCGAGATGGTCAAGCTCTTCCAGCTGGAGCTGGAGCACTTCGAGAAGGTCGAGGGCGCCCAGCTGTCGCTGGAGGGCAAGGCGAACCGGCTGTCGACCATGATCCGGTCCAACCTGGGCATGGCCATGCAGGGCCTGGCCGTGGTCCCGCTGTTCGCCGGCTACGACGTCGACCGGGAGCGGGGGCGGATCTTCTCCTACGACGTCACGGGCGGCCGTTCGGAGGAGCAGGGGTACGCCGCCACCGGCTCCGGCTCGATCTTCGCGCGGGGCGCGATGAAGAAGCTCTACCGTGACGACCTCGGCGAGGCCGAGGCCACCACCCTCGTGGTGCAGGCCCTCTACGACGCGGCTGACGACGACTCGGCGACCGGTGGTCCGGACGTCGCCCGCCGGATCTACCCGATCGTCACCGTGATCACCGAGGACGGTTTCCGCCGGCTCGGCGACGACGAGTCCTCCGAGATCGCCCGCTCCATCCTGGAGCGGCGCCTGGCGCAGCCCGACGGCCCTCGGGCCGCGCTGCTGTAGCCGGCGGCCCGGTCTCATCAAGGTGATCCTGTGACTTCGACAGAAAGGGACGGATAACCGGTGTCGACGCCGTTCTATGTCTCACCCCAGCAGGCCATGGCCGACCGGGCGGAGTACGCCCGCAAGGGCATCGCCCGCGGTCGCAGCCTGGTCGTGCTGCAGTATGCCGACGGCATCGTGTTCGTCGGCGAGAACCCGTCCCGCGCGCTGCACAAGTTCAGCGAGATCTACGACCGGATCGGCTTCGCGGCCGCCGGCAAGTACAACGAGTACGAGAACCTGCGGATCGGCGGAGTGCGCTACGCCGACCTCCGCGGCTACACCTACGACCGCGACGACGTGACGGCGCGCGGTCTGGCCAACGTCTACGCCCAGACGCTGGGCACGATCTTCTCCTCGGCGGCGGAGAAGCCGTACGAGGTGGAGCTGGTCGTCGCCGAGGTCGGGGAGACGCCGGAGGGCGACCAGATCTACCGGCTGCCCCACGACGGGTCCATCGTGGACGAGCACGGCTCGGTCGCGGTCGGCGGCAACGCCGAGCTGATCAGCACCTACCTGGATCAGCGCCATGAGGACGGCATGACGCTCGCGGCGGCCCTGAAGCTGGCCGTGCAGGCGCTGTCGCGTGAGTCGAACGGCTCGCAGCGGGAGATTCCCGACGATCGCCTGGAGGTCGCCGTCCTTGACCGGACGCGTCCGCAGTCGAGGAAGTTCAAGCGGATCGTGGGGCGTCAGCTGGCGCGGCTGCTTGAGGCCGACGGCGCGGCCACGGAGGCCGAGAGCGCCGAGGAGCCGGAGGACTCCGGGAAGCCGTCCGGCGGCTCCGAGGAGTAGTACCGCCCCCGCTGTGCCGTCCGCTGTGCCCCGGCCGCCCGCCCGGCCGGGGCACAAGCGCGTCCGGAGAGCCGTCAGAGGCTCCCGGGCGGCGCTGTGGAGCCTCGTACGACCAGCTGGACCGGAATGTCGCCCCCCTGCGGCTCACGCCCCTCCAGGACGGCCAGGAGGGCCTGCATACCGCGTTCCCCGAACAGTTCGGCGTCGAGCCGGACGGTGGTCAGCTCGGGGTCGAGCGCGGTGGCGAGGGCCAGGTCGTCCAGGCCCGTGACGGACAGGTCGTCGGGGACCCGCAGGCCGAGGCGCCGGGCCGCCTTGTAGACACCGGCGGCCAGCTTGTCGTCGTCGCAGACGACCGCGGTGGGACGGTCGCCGCCGGGCGCGAGCGCGCTCTCGGCGGCGGCGAGGGCGCCGTCGATGGAGAGGGGCGCGCGGACGGTCCGCAGGGAGGTGCCGGGCACCGCGCCGAGCCCTGCGGCGAGCTCGCGCGCGCGGACCGCGAAGGTCCAGGAGGCGATGTCCGCGGCCAGGTGCAGGAAGCGGCGGTGGCCGAGGCCGAGCAGATGGGCGGCGGCCTGCCGGACGCCGTCGGCGATGTCCAGGTTCACCGTGGCGGCGCCGAGGCTGCCCGCGGGATCGCTGTCGAGCATCACCAGGGGCAACTGGTCGCCGCGGATGGCGGTGAGGGCGTCGGCGGCCATGGACGAGGCGATCACACCGTCGAGGGCCGCCTGGGCGGACGCGAAGGGGTCGCGGGCGGGGCCGATGCCCTCGGGGGAGGGGTAGAGGACGACGCCGAAGCCGTGCCGGGCGGCGAGGCGGGCGGCCCCGGTGTAGACACCCGCGAAGAACTCCGTGGTCAGGGCGGGCACGACCAGCAGCACGGTGCGGGTGCGGCCGAGGCGCAGGTTGCGGGCGGCGAGGTTCGGCCGGTAGCCGAGGTCGCGGGCCGCCGCGCGGACGCGTTCCGCCGTGGCGGCGGAGACCCGGCCGCGCCACTTGTCCCCGAGGACGAGCGAGACCGATGCCTGGGAGACGCGGGCCGCCTGCGCCACGTCCCGGCTGGTGGGCCGGGTGCTGCCTGATGCCACCGTCCGCCCGCTCCTTCGTCTGGACTCCCGAACAGCGCACATGGTACGTATGACGACGGACGTTATACGTAAAACCTCTCCTTGGAAGGGCGGCGCGGCCGATGACCGGCGCATACCTGGAGGTCCTCAGGGCGAGGCATGCCGCGCGCCTGCTCGCGGGCACGCTGGTGGGCCGGCTGCCGAACGCGGTCGCCGCCCTCGCCATCCTGCTGTTCGTGCGCGCCGAGGGCGGCTCGTACAGCCTGGCCGGCGGACTCGCGGCGGCGTACGGCGTCGCCAACGCCGTGGGCCAGCCGGTGCTGGGGCGGCTGGTGGACCTGTACGGCCAGCCCCGGGTGCAGCTGCCCGCCGCGCTGGCCTCGGCGGTCGCGACCACCGTCTTCGCCCTCGTCGGCATCGCGCCGCTGCCGCTCGCGTACGCGTCGGTGGCGGCCGCCGGACTCTTCGCGCCGCCCCTGGAGGGCGGTCTGCGGGCCCTGTGGGCCTCGGTCCTGCACAAGGAGGGCCAGGTCCACACCGCGTACGCGATGGACGCGGTGGCGCAGGAAGTACTGTTCACGGTCGGCCCGTTGCTGCTGACGCTGAGCGCCTCGCTGTGGTCGGCGCAGGCCGCGCTGGTGCTGCTGAACGTGATCGGGGTGCTCGGCGCCCTCTCCGTGGTGGTGTCGCCGCCCTCGCGCGCGTGGCGGTCGGAACCGCGGGAGGCACACTGGCTGGGGGCACTGCGCTCCCCGGGGCTGCTGGCCCTGCTGGCCGCGTTCCTGTTCGTCGGGATGGCGATGGGCTCGATCGCGGTGGCGGCGGTGTCGTACGCCGACGACCACGGCGGCGACGTGGTGTACGGCGCGCTGATGGCGGGCCTCGGGTTCGGCGCGCTGATCGGCGGCGCGGTGTACGGGGCCCGGCGGTGGGGCGGGGAGCCCGCGCGCCGACTGCGCTTCCTGGTGGCCCTTCTGGCGGTGTGTTACCTGCCGCTGACGCTGATGCCGGGGGTGGTCGGGATGACGCTCCTCGCGGTCCTCGCCGGGGTGTTCCTGGCACCGTGCATCGCCTGCGCCTTCGTACTGGTGGACCGGCACGCGCCGCGGGGGACGGTCACCGAGGCGTTCTCCTGGCTCGTGACGACGTTCACGGTCGGTGCCTCGGTGGGAACGGGCCTTGCGGGCCCGGTGGTCGAGACCGGAGGGGCCCTGTGGGGCTTCGCCGTACCGGGTGCGGCGGCTGCGGTGTCGCTGCTGGTGCTGCTGGCCACGGGACGGGTCCTCGCAGCTCCCGGCAGGGGCGGGGTTGTTGCGGCTTCACCGGAAAATGATCCAAACCGTGCCGTCGAACCCCGTTTCAGCTCGGGGGATCGGGCGTAATGTTCAGTCATGGACCGCCGCATTTTCGGGCTGGAGAACGAGTACGGCGTCACGTGCACGTTCAGGGGACAGCGCCGCCTGTCGCCTGACGAGGTGGCGCGGTACCTCTTCCGCCGTGTCGTGTCATGGGGCCGTAGCAGCAATGTCTTTCTTCGAAACGGCGCCCGCCTGTACCTCGACGTGGGATCGCATCCGGAATACGCGACACCCGAATGTGACAACGTGACCGAACTGGTCACCCACGACAAGGCCGGCGAGCGCATTCTCGAAGGACTCCTGGTGGACGCCGAACGACGCCTGCATGAGGAGGGAATCGCGGGCGACGTCTACCTCTTCAAGAACAACACCGACTCGGCGGGCAACTCCTACGGGTGCCACGAGAACTATCTGGTGGCACGGCACGGGGAGTTCTCCCGGCTCGCGGACATCCTCATTCCGTTCCTGGTGACCCGGCAGCTGCTGTGCGGCGCCGGAAAGGTGCTCCAGACCCCGCGGGGCGCGGTGTACTGCGTCAGCCAGCGCGCCGAGCACATCTGGGAGGGCGTCTCCTCGGCGACGACCCGGTCCCGGCCGATCATCAACACCCGCGACGAGCCGCACGCGGACGCCGAGCGCTACCGGCGACTGCATGTGATCGTGGGCGACTCGAACATGTCCGAGACGACCATGCTTCTCAAGGTCGGCGCGACCGATCTGGTGCTGCGCATGATCGAGGCGGGCACGGTGATGCGGGATCTGACCCTGGAGAACCCCATCCGGGCGATCCGCGAGGTCAGCCACGACATCACCGGCCGCCGCAAGGTGCGCCTGGCCAGCGGCCGGGAGGCCTCGGCGCTCGAGGTGCAGCGCGAGTACTACGAGAAGGCCGTGGACTTCTGCGAGCGCCGGGGGATCCGCACCGGCACCGTCGAGCAGGTCCTGGAGCTGTGGGGCCGCACCCTGGACGCGATCGAGGCCGAGGACCTCGACCGGATCGGCACCGAGATCGACTGGGTGATGAAGTACCAGCTCATCGAGCGGTACCGGGCCAAGCACAACATGACCATGTCGCATCCGCGGGTGGCGCAGATAGACCTCGCCTACCACGACATCCACCGCCGCCGAGGGCTGTACTACCTCCTGGAGAGGAAGGGGCAGGCGGCCCGCATCTGCAACGACCTGAAGATCTTCGAGGGCAAGTCCGTGCCCCCGCAGACCACGCGCGCGCGGCTGCGCGGCGACTTCATCCGGCGGGCCCAGGAGCAGCGCCGGGACTTCACGGTCGACTGGGTCCATCTGAAGCTGAACGACCAGGCGCAGCGGACGGTCCTGTGCAAGGACCCGTTCCGTTCGGTCGACGACCGGGTGGAGAAGCTGATCGCCGGGATGTGAGCGGGCGCGCGTGCGCCCGGCAGCCGGTGGGCCCGGGGCCCGGAGGTGTCGACACCTCCGGGCCCCGGGCTTTTCCGCCGGGGCGCGCCCCGGCACCGGCTCTCTCCGTGGCGGCGCGGCCCGGTCCGCCAGGGCTCCGGAGGGCGGCGTGTCGTGCTGCGGCCGGTGCGCGCGGCGCGTTCGTCGTACAGTGGCGCCCATTGCCCGCCACTCCCTAGCCCAGTGGGACTGATGAAACACAACACGAAACGCCACGTCGCCGCGCTGCTGGCCGTGCCCGCCCTGTTGTTCACCGCCGCGTGCGGATCAAACGGCGACGACAGCAACGGCGGCGGCCAGGCGGGAGTCGCCGAGATCGACGGCAAGGTCGGGGCCAAGCCCAGGATCTCCACGCCGAAGGACGGCGACCCGTCGCAGAAGACCGTGATCGAGACGGTCTCGCCGGGCAAGGGCGCCCCGGTCGGGGCCGACGACATCGTGCGGCTGGACTGGACCGTCGAGAAGTGGGGCGACAGCAAGGAACTGGGCGGCACCTGGCAGCCCGCGGCCGGTGGCGCGGCGCGCCGCCAGTCCGTCGAGCAGATCGGCAAGCCGAGCCAGCAGCTCCCGCCGAAGGTCCTCGACGCCGTCAAGGGCAAGAAGCCGGGAAGCCGGGTCCTGGTGCAGGGCACCGCGGGCGATCTGATCGGCCAGGGCCTGAACACGGCGTCCGGCATCGCCGCCAAGGACGTCCTGATCTGGGTGGTCGACGTCGTCGGCGCGGCCGGTGTCGACGCCAAGGCCGAGGTCAAGGGCGAGACGGCGGCCTCGGCCGCCGGTCTGCCCGAGGTGAAGGCGCCGTCGCGGAAGGCGGCGGTGATCACCGTCCCGGCGAACACCAAGGCCCCCGCGGACCTCAAGCAGCAGGTGCTGATCAAGGGCGACGGCAGGAAGGTCCAGGCCGGTCAGGGCCTGGTCGCCCAGTACACCGGGGTCAAGTGGGAGGACGGCAAGAAGTTCGACTCCTCCTGGGACAACAGCGGGGCGACCGCCTTCCAGATCGGCACCGGCTCGGTGGTGGCGGGCTGGGACAAGGGCCTCGTCGGCAAGAACGTGGGCGACCGCGTCCTGCTGGTCATCCCGCCCTCCCTGGGCTACGGCGCCACCCCCAACAGCGAGCTGGCCAAGAACACCCTGGTCTTCGTCGTGGATATCCTCGACGTCGTCTGACCGAGATGTCCGTGAACCGTTTCGCGGCCCGGGTCACGCAACAAGGAGTGATGAAGTGAGCATCGACAAGCCCGAGATCGACTTCCCGGGCGGCGAGCCCCCGGCGGACCTTGAGATCAAGGACATCTGGGAGGGCGACGGCGAGGTGGCCCAGGCGGGCCAGAGCGTCACCGTCCACTACGTGGGCGTCGCGTTCAGCACCGGTGAGGAGTTCGACGCCAGCTGGAACCGCGGGACCCCGTTCCGCTTCCCGCTGGGCGGCGGCCGAGTCATCAAGGGCTGGGACCAGGGCGTGCAGGGCATGAAGGTCGGCGGGCGCCGCCAGCTGACGATCCCCGCGCACCTCGCCTACGGCGACCAGAGCCCGACCCCGGCGATCCAGCCCGGTGAGACCCTGATCTTCGTGGTCGACCTGCTCGGCGTCTGATCGTCGCGGGCGATCGGGACGCGACCGGACCCGACCACCTGGGGCCCATGCCTGTCCGGGCATGGGCCCTCGGCTTTTGCCGGGCCGCCGCGGGGCGGTACGGTCATCGGTCTAAGCACCATAGGGAAGGCGAAGGGCGTCGATGGCCATTGCCAAGGCCGAGCGGCTCATGAACCTGGCGCTGTGTCTGCTCGGGACACGGCGGCCGCTGAGCAAGCGCGAGCTGCGTGAGTCCATCGAGGCATACCTGGAAGCCGGCACCGACGACTCCTTCAACCGGATGTTCGAGCGCGACAAGGACGACCTGCGCGAGCTCGGCCTGGTCATCGAGACGGTGGAGAACCTCGACGGTGAGGTCGGCTACCTCGCCGCCCGCGCCAGCAACCGCCTGCCGCCCATCACGCTGGACGCCGAGGAGGCCGCCGCCCTCGGCCTGGCCGCGAAGGTGTGGCAGCAGGCCCGGCTGGCCGGGGCCGCCAGCGGCGCCCTGCAGAAGCTGCGCGCGGCCGGACTGCCCGAGGACGTCGACCCGTACGGGCCGCACGGCGCGCTGGAGCCCCGGATCCCGGTGCACGAGGCCGCCTTCGAACCGCTGATGCTGGCCTGCCGCGACCGCCGCCCGGTCGTCTTCGACTACCGCAAGGCCACCGCCGCCCGCCCCGAACCCCGCCAGGTCGAACCGTGGGCGCTGGAGTGCTGGCGCGGCCACTGGTACCTCGCGGGCTGGGACCGCGACCGCGGTGCCGAGCGGGTGTTCCGGCTCTCGCGGATCACCGGCAAGGTCCGCAGCCGGGGCGGCCGCTTCGGCGCGCCCGTGCCGGACGTCGTCACCGTGCGCGAGACCGTCGCGGGCTGGGCGGGGGAGACCGCCGACCGCTCCGCGCTGATCCGGCTGCGCGCCGACGCCGGTTACCCCCTTCGGGCGAAGGCCACGGCGGTTCGGGAACTCGGCGACGGCTGGGACGAGTTGGAGATTCCGTACGGCCGTGGCCTGGACGCCTGGCTGGTGGAGTTCGGGCCCGACGTGGTGGTCCTGGAGCCCGCGGAGCTGCGGGCCGACGTGCTGGACCGGCTGCGTGCCGTGGCCAAGGGCTGAGGGGGAGCGGAGCAAGACAGTGGCAGGCAAACCGGTCAGGCCCGTCAACGCCATCGACCAGACCCGGCGGATGCTCTCCCTGGTGACCTACCTCCGGGAGCGCCCCGGCGCCCGGGTCGAGGACGTCGCGCGCGCCTTCGGCATCTCCGAGGACGAGCTGGTCTCCGACCTCGACGTGCTGCCCATGTGCGGCACCAGCTTCCGCGGCGGCGACCTGCTCGACATCGACACCGACGGCGAGCGCATCTGGTGGCACAACCCCGACGACGTGGCCGAGCCGCTGCGGCTCGCCGCCGACGAGGCGACCGCGCTGCTGGTGGCCGCGCGGGCGGTGGCCACGCTGCCGGGACTGCGGGAGAGTGACCGGCAGGCGCTGCTGCGGGCGACGGCGAAGGTGGAGACCGCGGCCGGCGAGGCCGCCGGCGCCAGCGCGCGGCTGTCGGTGACCTTCGAGGCCGAGGGCGGCGTCTTCGCCGACGTCGACCGGGCGATCTCCGAGCGCCGCCGGCTGTGGATCCGCTACTACTCGCCCGCCCGGGACGAGCTCACCGAGCGCGAGATCGACCCGATCCGCCTGGTCAGCGTCGGCCACACCTACGTCGAGGCGTGGTGCCGCCGCTCCGAGGCGCGGCGCACCTTCCGGCTGGACCGGGTCGCCGAGATCCGGATCCTGGACGAGCCGTCGGCCCCGCCCGAGGTCGAGCTGCGGGACCTGTCCGAGGGGCTGGTGCAGCCCGCGGCGGAGGACCCGGAGGTCGTCGTCGAGGTCGGCCCCGGCGGGCGCTGGGTGGCCGAGTACTACCCCCACGACAGCGCGGACGAGCTCCCGGACGGCGGGCTGCGCATCACCTTGCGCACCCCCGATCCGGCGTCGCTGCGCCGGCTGGCGCTGCGTCTGGGCCGGGACGGCAGGATCGTGTCGCCGCCGGAGCTGGCCGACAGCGCCCGGCACGCGGCCCGCGACGCGCTGGCCGCGTACGACGGGGTCGAGGCGCACCGGGCGCACGAGGTCCGGGGCGGTTAGGGCCCGGCGGTGGGGCCCGGTGGACAGGCAGTTCGGCAGCAGCCTTCGACAGGCAGGAGCAAGGGCTTTGAACGAGTCGGCGTCCGGTGTGCCGGGGATCACGGTGTCGTCCGCGTTCGCGGGGATGAGAAGCGCGACCCCGGTGGTGTTCAAGGCGGGCTGCCCGGACTGCCGGGGCAGCTTCGAACTCGCGGCCGGCGCCCTGCGGCTCGTCATCGGCGGCACCAGCCGGACGACGTTCTACTCGTTCACCTGCCCCGAGTGCGCGGTGTCCGTGCGCAAGCCCGCCGGGGAGCGGATCGTGGAGCTGCTGACCGGCGGCGGGGTCAGCACCCTGCGGCTTCACTCCGGGGTGTAGAGGGCCCGGCGCCCAGGTGGGGTGAACACCGCCTGTCGCGGCACTAGGCTCGGCGTCATGTTCTGGCCGATGTTCGCGGTAGCTGTGGGGTTCCTGGGTCTCGCCGTTCTCGGCGTGCTCGCCGTACGGGTCTTCCTGGAGGCCCAGCGCCTCGGGCGGCAGGTGGCCCGGTCCGCGGAGCGGATCGGCAGGGCCGCGGAGGAGCTGGAGCGCGCCAGTGCGAGCGCGGCACGCGCCGCGGACACCCTCTAGCAGTGCGGTGACCGGAAGGTCCACCGGCTCGGCGGGGCTTCCCGGCCGCGGCACCGGGGCACGTCAAAGGTTTGGGTATGAGTCCCGTCCCGTGCGCGTTTTGGGCTACTTCGCCCTGTCATCCGGATGGCACGGACAGGTACCCTGCTGGTCGCGGGGCGGAGAACGAGGCCCGGCCCGCGGACAGGGAGCAGTACGCACGGGGATTGCCTGACGTTCACCCCCCGGAGTTACGATCGCTGTCGACGCGATGGTTCGGACGCATGTCCGAGCGATCAGGCAGCACCCCCACCCAGTCGCCTCGGTGAGAAGGTAAAGACTTATGTTCGGAAGGCTCGGAGCCCCCGAGATCATTCTCATCCTCGTCGTCATCATCCTGCTGTTCGGCGCGAAGAAGCTTCCGGACATGGCGCGTTCGCTCGGCAAGTCCGCGCGCATCCTGAAGAGCGAGGCGAAGGCGATGAAGGACGACGGCAAGTCCGCCGCCCCGGCCGACCCGCCGCACCAGGCGGGCGACGACCAGCAGCCCCCCGCCCAGCGCATCATCCAGGCGTCCCCCGGCGACGTGAGCAGCTCCCGCCCGGTCAACGAGCCGACGGACACCACCAAGCGCTGACGCAGGGCCGGGCCCTGACGGGCCCGCCGCACGAGATGAGGACGTGGGTTGCTCAAGTCTGCCCAGAAGGAGAAGGATCCGGAGGGGCGGATGCCCCTCGCGGAGCATTTGCGCGAGCTTCGCAACCGGCTCGTGAAGAGCCTGCTGGCCATCGTCGTCACGACGATCGTCGCGGCTTTCTTCTACAAGGACATCATCCAGTTCTTCACGGACCCCATCCTCAGCGCGGTGGGGTGCGACTACAGCTTCGCCGAACTGGCCAAGACCACCGGTGACAGCCAGTGCGCGCGCATCGTGCAGAACGGACTCCTCAGCCCGTTCACCCTGGCGCTCACCGTGTCGCTGTCCTCCGGTGTGGCGCTCGCCGCGCCGGTCTGGCTCTACCAGCTCTGGGCCTTCGTCGCGCCGGGGCTGCACCGCAACGAGAAGAAGTACTCCCTCGGATTCGTGGCCGCGGGCTTCCCGCTGTTCGTGCTGGGCGCCTACTTCGCGTACTGGTCGCTGCCCAAGATGGCGTCCGTCATGCTGGAGTTCTCGATCATCGGCAGCGACAACCAGCTGCCCCTCGACGACCTCCTCCAGCTGATCATGCGGATGATCATCGTCTTCGGTCTCTCGTTCGAGCTGCCGCTGCTGCTGGTGATGCTGAACTTCGGCGGCGTGCTCTCCGGCGAGAAGATGGCCGGCTGGTGGCGCGCCATGATCATGGGCATCACCCTCTTCGCCGCGATCGCCACCCCCAGCACCGACCCGATCTCCATGCTGGCCCTCGCGGGCCCCATCTGGGTCCTCTACTTCGGCGCGACGGCCATCGCGGTGCTCAACGACCGGCGCCGGGCCCGCCGCGACGCGGAGGGCCCCGCCGACGACGAGGCGTCCGACCTCGATCTCACGCCCGAGCGCGTCGGCGAGGTCGAAGCCGTAGCCGCCAGCCGGACCCTGCCCGAACAGGCGACCTCCGAGCGGGTCAACGGCTACGACGACGTGACCTGACCCGCGTCCGACCGGGGACGACACGGCCGGGGCGCCCGCGGGACGCACCCGGCCGCCCCCGTCCCGCGGCCCCGGTCCGCACGGGTCCCGGGGGAGCCGGCGGCCGATCCGGATAATGATCGTCCCGTTGTCAGTGGCGCCCGGTACGCTCGAAAGCACGATGACAGAGGATCTCTCACCGGCCGAGCGGTACGCGGCAGCACGCAGGCGCGCTGCCGAGCAGGCCACGGCGCTCGCGTCCTTCCGCGAGATGTACGACTTCGGCCTCGACCCCTTCCAGATCGAGGCATGTCAGGCGCTGGAGGCGGGCAAGGGCGTCCTGGTGGCCGCTCCCACCGGCTCCGGCAAGACGATCGTGGGCGAGTTCGCCGTCCACCTCGCCCTGCTGCAGGGCAAGAAGTGCTTCTACACGACCCCCATCAAGGCCCTGTCGAACCAGAAGTACGCCGATCTGTGCCGCCGCTACGGCGACGGCACGGTGGGCCTGCTGACCGGTGACAACAGCATCAACTCCGAAGCCCCGGTGGTCGTGATGACCACCGAGGTCCTGCGGAACATGCTGTACGCGGGATCGCAGACCCTCCTCGGCCTCGGCCACGTCGTCATGGACGAGGTGCACTACCTGTCCGACCGCTTCCGCGGCGCCGTCTGGGAAGAGGTGATCATCCATCTCCCCGAGTCGGTCACCCTCGTCTCGCTGTCGGCGACCGTGTCCAACGCCGAGGAGTTCGGCGACTGGCTGGACACCGTCCGCGGCGACACCCAGGTGATCGTCTCCGAGCACCGGCCCGTGCCCCTGTTCCAGCACGTGCTCGCCGGGCGCCGGATGTACGACCTGTTCGAGGAGGGCGAGGGCCACAAGAAGGCCGTCAACCCAGACCTCACGCGGCTCGCCCGCATGGAGGCCACCCGGCCCTCCTACCAGGACCGCAGACGCGGCCGCGCCATGCGCGAGGCGGACCGCGAGCGCGAGCGCCGGCAGCGCACCCGCGTGTGGACGCCCGGACGCCCCGAAGTCATCGAACGGCTCGACGCCGAGGGCCTGCTGCCCGCGATCACCTTCATCTTCAGCCGCGCCGCCTGCGAGGCGGCCGTCCAGCAGTGCCTGTTCGCCGGACTGCGGCTGAACGACGACGAGGCCAGGGAGCGGGTGCGCGCCCTGGTCGAGGAGCGCACCTCCGCCATTCCCGCCGGGGACCTGCACGTCCTGGGCTACTACGAATGGCTGGAGGGTCTGGAGCGGGGCATAGCGGCCCACCACGCGGGCATGCTGCCCACCTTCAAGGAGGTCGTCGAGGAGCTGTTCGTGCGCGGCCTCGTCAAGGCCGTGTTCGCCACCGAGACCCTCGCCCTCGGCATCAACATGCCCGCCCGCTCCGTGGTGCTGGAGAAGCTCGTCAAGTGGAACGGCGAGCAGCACGCCGACATCACCCCCGGCGAGTACACCCAGCTCACCGGCCGGGCCGGCCGCCGGGGCATCGACGTCGAGGGACACGCCGTCGTGCTGTGGCAGCGAGGCAGCAGTCCCGAGCACCTCGCGGGCCTCGCCGGCACCCGTACCTATCCGCTGCGCTCCAGCTTCAAGCCGTCGTACAACATGGCGGTCAACCTGGTCGAGCAGTTCGGCCGGCACCGCTCCCGCGAGCTGCTGGAGACGTCGTTCGCGCAGTTCCAGGCCGACAAGTCGGTGGTCGGCATCTCCCGCCAGGTGCAGCGCAACGAGGAAGGGCTCGACGGCTACAAGGAGTCCATGACCTGCCACCTCGGGGACTTCGAGGACTACGCGCGGCTGCGCCGCGAACTGAAGGACCGTGAGACCGAGCTGGCCCGGCAGGGCGCGTCGCAGCGGCGCTCGGAGGCGGCCGTCGCCCTGGAGAAGCTCAAGCCCGGTGACGTCATCCACGTCCCCACGGGCAAGTACGCCGGTCTCGCGCTGGTCCTGGACCCCGGACTGCCCGCCGGGCGGTCCAACGGCCATCGCGGCTTCGACCACCACGACGGACCGCGCCCGCTGGTCCTGACCGCCGAACGGCAGGTCAAGAGGCTGGCGGCGATGGACTTCCCGGTGCCCGTGGAGGCGCTGGAGCGGATGCGGATCCCGAAGTCCTTCAACGCCCGTTCCCCGCAGTCCCGCCGGGACCTCGCCTCGGCGCTGCGCACCAAGGCCGGGCACATCCCGCCGGAGCGCCACCGCAAGCGGCGCTCGCAGGCGGCGGACGACCGGGAGATCGCCCGGCTGCGCAAGGCGATCCGCGCACACCCCTGCCACGGGTGCGACGACCGGGAGGACCACGCCCGCTGGGCCGAGCGCTACCACCGGCTGCTGCGCGACACCTCGCACCTGGAGCGCCGTATCGAAGGGCGCACGAACACCATCGCGCGCACCTTCGACCGCATCGTCGCCCTCCTCACCGAACTGGACTATCTGCGCGGGGACGAGGTCACCGAGCACGGCAAGCGGCTCGCCCGGCTCTACGGCGAACTCGACCTGCTGGCCAGCGAATGCCTGCGCGAGCGGGTCTGGGAGGGCCTCGGTCCGGCCGAACTCGCCGCCTGCGTCTCGGCGCTGGTGTACGAGGCGCGGGTCGGCGACGACGCGATGGCTCCCAAGCTGCCGTCCGGCAGGGCCAAGGCCGCGCTGGGCGAGACGGTGCGCATCTGGGGCCGGCTGGACGCGCTGGAGGAGGACTTCGGGATCAGCCAGACCGAGGGCGTCGGCCAGCGCGAACCCGATCTGGGCTTCGCCTGGGCCGCCTACATGTGGGCGAGCGGCAAGGGCCTGGACGAGGTGCTGCGCGAGGCGGAGATGCCGGCCGGTGACTTCGTCCGGTGGTGCAAGCAGGTCATCGACGTCCTCGGACAGATCGCCGCCGCCGCGCCCGCGGAGGGCTCGACCGTCGCGAAGAACGCCCGCAAGGCCGTGGAGGGGCTGCTGCGCGGGGTCGTGGCCTACTCGTCCGTGGGGTGAGGCACGGGGGAGCGGCCGCGGCTCCCGCGCGCTTCCCCGTGCCGGCCCCGCGCCGCGGCTACGTCCCTCAGCCGAGGACGACGAGCTGCCGGGTGGCCCGGGTCATCGCGACGTAGCGGTCCACCGCGCCCGCGACGCCCTCGCCGAAGCGGTCCGGCTCCACGAGGACCACCAGGTCGAACTCCAGGCCCTTGGACAGCTCCGGGGACAGCGAGCGCACCCGGTCCGTCGGGCGGAACGCGGGTGCGCCGATGACGCAGGCGGTCCCTTCGGCGTGCGCCGCCAGCCAGGCGCCGAGGACCGCGTCCAGCTCCCCGACCGCGCCGTGCACGACGGGCACCCCGCCGCTGCGGACGGACGTCGGCACGTTCGCGTCCGGCAGCGCGGCCCGCACGACCGGCTCCGCCTCCGCCATGATCTCCGCGGGGGTGCGGTAGTTGACGGTCAGGGACGCGAGGGCGACGCGGTGCAGTCCGACGCGGTCCAGGCGCTCCCGCCAGGACTCGGTGAACCCGTGCCGGGCCTGTGCGCGGTCACCGACGATGGTGAAGCTGCGCGACGGGCACCGCGACAGCAGCATCTGCCAGTCGGCGTCGGTGAGTTCCTGCGCCTCGTCGACGACGATGTGCGCGAAGGGACCGGCCAGCCGGTCCGGGGAGACCTCGGACAGTTCGGCGGTGTCGACCAGGCTGACCTTGGCGTCCTGGCCGCGCAGCATCGCCACCAGGCCCTCGCCGTCGTCCATGTCGGCGCCGGAGTCCGCGACCGCCTCGATCAGGTTGTCGACGACCCGCTCCATGCGCTCCCGCTGGGCGGCGAGGACGCTCGCGTGTCGGCGCCTGCGCCGGGCCGCGTCCGGATCGCCGAGGCGCTGGCGTGCCGCGTCCAGGAGCGGCAGGTCGGACACCGTCCACGCCTGCGGGTCGGCGCGCTGGAGCCGGCGCACCTCGTCGCGGTCGAGCCAGGGCGCGCACAGCCGCAGATAGGCGGGCACCGACCACAGGTCGCCGACCAGGTCGGGCGCGTCGAGCAGCGGCCACGCCCGGTCGAAGGCCGCGACCAGCTCCCTGTTGCGGGCCAGCGATCGGCGCAGCGACTCGGCCGTGACCTCGCCGTCGTCGTCCCCCCACGGGTCCTGCTCGTGCTTGTCGACCAGGATCGTGAGGACCTCCTCGAAGACCTGGTAGCGGGCCTCGTTGTGGGGGGTGCCGGGTTCCGCCGCTTCGAACGCCACCGCCCAGTCGCGGGCGGTGAGCGGGATCCGCGACCAGGGCGTGGTGACCGTCATCTCCCCGGTGGGCGGCTCCTCGTAGAACCGCACGGCCTTCTCGATCGCCCGGACCATGTCCACGGTCGACTTCAGCCGGGCCGCCTCGGGGTCCGGCTCGACGGTGGCCGCGGCCCCCTCGTCGACGAGGTCGCGCAGGACGCAGGTCTGCACGCCCTCCTCGCCGAGGCTGGGCAGGACGTCGGAGACATAGGCCAGATACGGCCGGTGCGGTCCGACGAACAGCACGCCGCCGCGGCGATGGCCGAGGCGCGGGTCGGAGTGCAGCAGGTAGGCGGAGCGGTGCAGGGCGACCACGGTCTTGCCGGTGCCGGGACCGCCGTCGACGACGAGGGCGCCCCGCGATCCGGCGCGGATGATGGCGTCCTGGTCGGCCTGGATGGTGCCGAGGACGTCCCGCATCCGCGGTGAGCGGCTGCTGCCGAGGCTCGCGACGAACGCCGACTGGTCGTCGAGCGCGGCATGCCCGTCCAGTGCGTCCGGAGTGAACACCTCGTCCCAGTAGTCGCTGATCCGCCCGTGCGTCCAGCGGTACCTGCGGCGGCTCGCGAGGCCCATCGGGTTGCCGTGGGTGGCCCCGAAGAAGGGTTCGGCGGCGGGGGAGCGCCAGTCGATCAGCAGGCGGCGGCCGGTGCTGTCGGTCAGGCCGAGCCGCCCCACGTACACGGGTCCGGTCCCGTCGGCGGCGACCATGCGGCCCAGGCACAGGTCCAGGCCGAAGCGGCTCAGGGTGCGCAGCCGGGCGGTCAGCCGGTGGATCTCGGTGTCCCGGTCCATCGCGTGGCGGCCCAGTCCGCCCGCCGCGCGGCGCTCGGCGGCGAGCCGGCCGGTCAGGTCGGTGATCGTCTCGTCCAGGCACCGCGCGATCGCGGCGAAGTGCGCCTCGTCCCCGGCGACGAGGGCCGGGTCGGCCTTGGCGGCCAGCCGTTCGGGCAGGGCGAACGGAGCGGTGGACGGCAGGCTCACCGCCCCGGCTCCGTCCGCGTGGCCCGTGGCCCCCTCGGTCTCGCGCGATCCGTTGGACAGCGACGACATTCGCACTACGATTCCCCGTTTCCGCAGGTCTTCGGCTCAGGCCGGTGATTCTGCGGCACGAGGGGGGTCTTGCCGCAAGCCCCCGGGTGCGCTATACGTTGAGAGTGGCGAGGAGTCCTGGGCTCCCTGCCCTTCTTTTTTGCGCGGGGCGGCCCGGGGTGCCCCGCGCGGGACGGCCGGGCGGCGCAGGCCCTCAGGTTACGGGACCCCGCCCGTCCCTTCGGAGGCCGGCCCTCGTCCGTCACCGTGCGTGGCTTCCGTACGCCCGTACGCCGTCACGCATCGTGTTCGATGATGATCTGAGCGTATAAATGGAGCCGAGCGTACTCCTGTCCCGCGCCCCTTTTCAGGTGCTTGCTGAATATGACTCAGCGATGATCCGGTCGGACTAAGCTCGCCCGCAGCGCACCGAGTTGAGGTGTATTCGTGCGCTTGTTCCCAAGAGTGCGGAAGATCCCGACATACCCATGACATTCCCCGCTGCAAGCTCCCCCTACACCCACCCGACCCAGTTCAGAGGGCCCACATGGTGAGCGTTCAATCCCCGCCCCGTCGCCGTGAACTCCCCTACACCCGCGTGCTGTTGCTGCCCGCCATAGTGATGGCCGCGGCGATCGGGGCCGCCGTCGCCGCGGTGGCGCAGCCGGCCCGGACGGCCGTCGGCGTGTGCGGTGCCGTGGCCATGCTCCTGGTGCTCGCCTCCGCGGCCGAGGCGGTGCGCCGCGGTCGCGCCCTGGCGGACCTGCGGGCCGAGGGCGCCCGTCACACCGCGTATCTGGAACGGCGCATCGCCGCCCACGACGAGGAGATGCACCGCCTCGCCACCGAGGTCGTGCCCGCCGCGATCGACCGGCTGCGCTGCGAGCAGTCGCCCCACGAGGTGATCCGCGACCTCGCCAAGATCGAGCCGTCCTACGCCCAACTCCCGCCGCCGCAGATCACGTTGGTGAAGTCGATGCTCGACATCATCGACCACGAGGAAGCCCTCCGCGACTCCGCGCAGCGCTCCTTCGTCAACATCGCCCGCCGGGTCCAGGCGATCGTCCACCAACAGGCCGCGGAACTGCGCGAGATGGAGGAGGACCACGGGCGCAACCCCGAGGTCTTCGACGACCTCCTGCGCATCGACCACGGCACGATGCTGATCGGCCGCCTCGCCGACTCGATCTCGGTGCTCGGCGGCGGACGCCCCGGCCGCCAGTGGCCCGACCCCGTCCCGCTCTACAGCGTGCTGCGCGGCGCGATGTCCCGCATCCTGGAGTACCGCAGGATCAAGCTGGACTCCATCGCCCAGGTCAACGTCCGCGGCATCTCCGTCGAGCCGGTGATCCACGCCGCCGCCGAACTCCTCGACAACGCCACCCGCTACTCGCCGCCCCAGACCGAGGTCCACGTCACCGCCACCGAGGTGCAGACCGGTATCGCGATCGAGATCGAGGACGCGGGTGTCAGCCTGAGCGAGGAGGCGCGGGCCCGGGTCGAGGGCATGCTGGAGCGCGCCAAGGTCGGCGGCGACCTCCAGGAGCTCGGCGAGTCCCCCCGGCTGGGCCTCGCCGTGATCGGCCGCCTGTGCACGGCGTTCGACATGCAGGTCTCGCTGCGCACCTCCGCGTACGGCGGTGTCCGCGCGGTGCTCGTGATCCCGCGCGAGATGCTCACCGGCGACCCGGCGCCCGGCTACGCCCACGGCATCGGTGCCGCAGCGGCGCCCAAACTCGGTCCCGGCGCCCTCGAAGGCCCCAAGCGCACGCCCAAGAAGCGCCGCCCCACCAGCCCGAAGATCCCCGCCGCCGTCGCCATGGAGGACGACGTCCCCGTGGTCACCGAATGGACCGCGGGCGGTCTGCCGCAGCGCAGGAGCCGGATGAAGACCCCGCTCAGCAAGCGGATCGCCGAGCAGGCGGCCATCGAACAGGCCGAGCGGGAGGGCCGCCCGACCGTCTGGTCGACGCCCGCACCCGAGCCCGAGCCCGCCCCGGCCGAGGACGAGCCCGTACCGGGCGCCTGGGTCGAGGCGTTCTGGAACGGACTCAAGGACAAGCCCGACCCGCTCACACTCCAGCCGCGCACCCGACCGGCCCGTGCCGAGGCCGACGACGAGGGGGACCTCACGTGATCCAGCAGCGAGCCAACTTCGACTGGATGCTCAAGGACTTGCACGACGGCGTCCCGGGCATCGAGATGATCGTCGTGCTCTCCGCCGACGGCCTGCGCATCGCCCGCTACGGCGGCGACCCCGACACCGCCGACCGCGTCGCCGCGGCCTGCGCGGGACTCCAGAGCCTCGCGAGCGCGGTCGCCTCGGAGATCCCGAACAGCGACGGCAAGATGAAGATGGTCCTGATCGAGATCAACGGCGGCTACTTCTACCTGATGGCCGCGGGCGCCAACGCCTATCTCGCCGTGCTCTCCGACACGTTCGCCGAGCCCGGACTGATGAGCAACCGCATGTCCGACCTCGTCGCCCGGATCGGCGCCCACCTCACCAGTCCGCCCCGGCGCAACGGGCAGGCCGTATGAGCCCTCCCCAGCGCCGGCGGCGCCGGCCCGCGGAACAGCCGCCCCCGCCGCCCGCACCGCCGCGGGCATCGCCCCGGCAGGGCGGGAAGCCCGAACGGCTCTTCGTGGTGGCAGGCAAGGACGACGGCGAGCGCGCCGAGCTCGACCTCGTGACGCTCATCGTGTCGAGCGCCGAACCGCCGCCCGCCGCCGCACCCGAGCAGACGGCACTGCTGCGGCTGTGCACCACACCCCTGTCCGTGGCCGAACTCTCGGCCTATCTGAACCTGCCGTTCAGCGCGATGACGGTCCTGCTCACCGACATGCTGACGGCCGAACTGGTGACGGCCCGCGCCCCGATCGTGCGCCGGTCCGTCGCCGACCGTTCCCTCCTCGAAGCGGTGATGCATGGACTTCAACGGCTCTGACACCCTCCCCGGCCCCCGGACCGAGGACCAGTTGCCGCACACGGCCGAGGCCGCGGTCAAGATCGTGATCGTGGGCGGCTTCGGTGTCGGCAAGACGACCATGGTCGGGTCGGTCAGCGAGATCAGGCCGCTGACCACCGAGGAGACCATGACGCAGGCCGGCATCGGGGTCGACGACAACTTCGGCTCGGACTCCAAGACGGCGACGACCGTGGCCATGGACTTCGGCCGCATCAGCATCACCGAGCAACTGGTGCTGTACCTGTTCGGCACCCCCGGCCAGGAGCGCTTCTGGTTCCTGTGGAACGGGCTGTTCGAGGGCGCGCTGGGCGCGGTCGTGCTGATCGACACCCGCCGCCTCGAAGTCAGCTTCGACGTCATAGGGCGGCTGGAGGAGCGCGGTGTGCCGTTCGTCGTCGCCGTCAACTCCTTCCCGGACGCGCCGCGTTACCCGCTCGCCGAGCTGCGCACCGCGCTCGATCTGGGCGAGGAGATCCCGATCGTGGAGTGCGACGTGCGCCGCCGGGCCTCCAGCCGGGACGTCCTGATGACCCTGATGACCTTCCTGCACTCGCTCGCGACGGCGGGCGCGCTCAGATAGGGCCCTGCGCCGCAGCGGGCCGGTCCCACCCGCCCGCCCAGCCTCGCCTTCTCCCGCCCGCCCCGTCCTCTCCCGCCCCGTCCCCCCAGCCGCCGCATGCACTCCGGAGCGACCACAGTGACGCCTGAATCCTTCTCCCCGACCGGTACGCACGACCACCCGCCCGGCACACCGCCGCCCGGCTGCCCCGCCCACGGCCTCGGCCCCGGAGGGCTGCACCGGCTGCACGAGGCCGAGGACCTGGACGGGCTCTACGAGCAACTGCGCGAGCAGCACGGGCCGGTGGCGCCCGTCCTCCTCCACGACGACGTGCCGATGTGGGTGGTCCTCGGCCACACCGAGAACCTGCACATGGTGCGCACCCCGTCGCAGTACTGCCGGGACAGCCGGATCTGGAACCCGCTCCTGGAGGGCCGCGTCAAGCCCGACCACCCGCTGATGCCGCACATCGCCTGGCAGCCGATCTGCTCCCACGCCGAGGGCGACGAGCATCTGCGGCTGCGCGGCGCGGTCACCGGCGCCATGTCGACCATCGACCACCGCGGCATGCGCCGCCACATCAACCGCTCCACGCAGCGCCTCGTCAACCGGTTCTGCGAGGAGGGCAGCGCGGAGCTGGTGGGGCAGTTCGCCGAGCACCTGCCGATGGCCGTGATGTGCGAGATCCTCGGCATGGCGGACGAGTACGGCGACCGGATCGTGGAGGCCGCCCGCGACATGCTCAAGGGCACCGAGACCGCGATCGCCAGCAACGCCTACATCATGGACGCGCTGATGCGGCTCACCGCGCAGCGCCGGGCCCGGCCGGAGGAGGACCTCGCCACCCACCTGATCAACCACCCGGCCCGGCTCACCGACGACGAGATCGGCCAGCACCTGCGCGTGGTGCTCATCGCCGCCTACGAGGCCACCGCCAACCTCCTCGCCAACGTGCTGCGGGTGGTCCTCACCGACCCCCGCTTCCGTGCCCAGCTCAGCGGCGGCCAGATGACGGTGCCCGAGGCGGTGGAGCAGTCGCTGTGGGACGAGCCGCCGTTCAGCACCGTCTTCGCCTACTTCGCCAAGCAGGACACGGAGTTGGGCGGCAGGCGCATCAGCAGGGGCGACGGGCTGCTCTTCGCCCCCGCCCCGGGCAACGTCGACCCGCGGGTGCGTCCCGACCTGTCCGCGAACATGATGGGCAACCGCTCCCACCTCGCCTTCGGCGGCGGCCCGCACGAGTGCCCCGGCGCGGACATCGGCCGCGCGATCGCCGAAGTCGGTGTCGACGCACTGCTCATGCGGCTGCCCGACGTCGAACTCGACTGTTCCGAGGAGGAGTTGTACTGGCGGCAGTCGATCGCCGCGCGCCACCTCGTCGAACTGCCCGTCCGCTTCGCCCCCAAGCCCCCGCAGGACGTCAAGCAGCGGCCGGGCCGGGCCACGGTCCCGCCGCAGCGCGCCGCCTGGCAGGTGAGCACGGCCCCGCCGGCGCCCGCCCCGGCCGCGGAGCCGCCCGCGTTCCCGAGGCAGGCCCCGCCCGCCCCGGAACCGGTCCGGCAGGACGGCGCCTGGCGGCGGTTCCTGCGCTGGTGGCGCGGCTACTGACCGGCCCAGTCGCGGTACGAGTCCCAGGCGCCGAGGGTCCTCGTGCTGCGGAACCGGTGGGCCGCCCCCGTCACCGGGTCGGTGAACTCCAGGGTTCGCGCGAGCAGTTGCAGCGGGCGCCGGAAGTCACCGGCCGGTACGGGGGCGGCCACCTGCGGATACAGCGGGTCGCCGAGGATCGGCACCCCGAGGGCGTTGAGGTGGACGCGCAGCTGATGGGTCTGCCCGGTGGTGGGCAGCAGCCGGTACCGGCCCAGTCCGTCGGCGCGGTGCTCGGTCAGCTCGACCCGGGTGACGGCGTTGGGCTCACCGTCGATCTCGCGTGCGGCGAGCACCCCGCGCTCCTTGAGGATGCGGCTGCGCACCGTCCGGGGCAGGGCGAGCGCGGCCTCGTACGGCGCCACGGCCTCGTACTCCTTGTGCACCCGCCGGTCGCGGAACAGCGCCTGGTAGGCGCCGCGTTCCCGCGGCCGGACGGTGAACAGCACCAGCCCGGCGGTGAGCCGGTCGAGGCGGTGCGCGGCGCCCAGCGAGGGCAGGTCCAGTTCCGTGCGGAGCCGGGCGAGCGCGGTCTGGGTGACATGGCTGCCGCGCGGTGTGGTGGCGAGGAAGTGCGGTTTGTCGGCGACGACGATGTGCGCGTCGCGGTGGACGACCTTCACCGGGAACGGCACCGCGGTCTCCGCGCGCAGCTCGCGGTGGAACCACACGAACATGCCCGGCTCGTACGGGGCGTCCGCCCGCACCGGTGCACCGTCCGCGCCGACGATCAGGCCCGCGTCGAACATCCCGGCGACGACGCCCGGCCCGGCGGCCGCGAGCCGCTGCACGAGGTGCTCGCGCACGGTGGCCCAGGTCCCCTCGAAGGGCAGCCGCACCCGCGCCGCGTCGATGCCGTCGCGCTGCGGCAGCGGGGAGGGCGGGGGCTGGGTGCGGCGTCTCATCACCAGGAAGCCTACGGGGCGGGCGGGGCGCGCGGGC
>NZ_AGBF01000108.1 GCF_000225525.1 Streptomyces zinciresistens K42
CCGTCCCGGAGCGGGCCGCGCTCCGGGAGCGCGCCGACGCGCTGGCCGGCCTGGGCGCCGTGCCGGCCCCCGTGGTCCGGCTGCTGGACACCGCGCTCGGCGCCGACGACGACCCGCTCTCCGCGGCCGAGGCGAAGAAGCTCGCCGACGAGGTGCGCCAGGCCGTCGAGCAGGCCAGGAAGGAGGCCCTGGCCGAGGTGGCGGCGGAGGCCGCCGCGGCCGGGAAGGAGGCGGAGGCGGCCCGCGCGGAGGCCGAGGCGGCCCGTGCGGAAGCGCTCGCCGGGGCCGGCCTGACCGCGACGGCGACGGCCGCCCCCGCCGAGGAGGCCACCGCGGACACCACGGCGGAGGCGTTCGACACCCTCGCCAAGGCGGTGGACGACCTGCTGGACACGCTCCTCGCCGGCGCCGGGGCACCGGTGGACCCCGCGGCCGACGGCGTGGTCCAGTCCCTCGTGGGAGTCCTCACCGGCACCCCGCCCGGCCTGCCGTCCACCGAGACCGGGACCGGTGCCTGAGGCGAAGCAGCCGCCGATCTCACGACCCGTCGCGCCGGCCCGTCCGGCGCGACGGGTCTTTTCGTATGAGTTCCGGGAACTTGGGGCCGCGGAGTTTCCACCCGGTCCCCGGGTCGTTAGCCCAGGAGAACCGAGAACGATTCGCCCGCCCCGCCGGGAATTGAAATGCCGTGCGGTAAAGGCGGGTTACGCAGGACGCGTTACCTGGAAAGGACCATGATGAAGAACCTGAAGGCTGCCGCCGTCGTCGCCGGCTCCCTCGCGATCGCCGGCGCCTCCGTGTCCACCGCCGCCGCGGTGAACATGCCGGCGCGGGGCCTCGTGGACAACGGGAAGTCGGTCACGCGCAGCCTGCCCTCCGCCGCGAACCTGCCGACGGGCGTCGTCGGCACCGACGTGCAGCGCACCGCGGACAAGGTCAAGCGCGGAGTGAAGGGCTCGGGCGTGGTGAAGACCCCCGTCTTCGGCGGCACCCTGCCGAACCCGGTCGACGGGCGGCTGCTCGGCGGACTGCCGGTCGGCAAGTGACCTCGCCCGGCAGGTGACGCCGTCGCCGCCGGCTCGATGACCGGGGCCGGTCCCGCACCGCGGGGCCGGCCCTTCGTCCTGCCCGCGGAGGTACGCCGGGCAGGGGGCGCGTTGGGCCGAACGGACGACGGCGGGTGACCGTTCACCGGGCGGCCGCGTTGGTCTCCGTGAGTGAGCGCCCCTTTCCTCCTTGCCGGCGCTCCCGCGAGAAATGACGAGCCCCGACCGCAGCGCGACGCGGTCGGGGCCCGCCCGCTTCCGCGGCGCCCCCGGAGGCCGCGCGCAAAGCCGATGGCCGCCCGCCGGAAACCCGGCGGACGGCCATCGGACGGCGTCGTGCTGAGCGGGGAAGCCTCAGAAGAGGAGCCCGCCGACGTGCGCCGAGTTGCGCCCCTGCTCGACCTGGCCGCTGTTGCAGCCGACGTACTTCGAGTTCGGCGCGATGACCGCGCCCAGGACGGCACCGTTGGACCACGGGGCGATGCAACGGCCGTCGATCAGGGTGCCGTTGACGACCGCCAGGCCCTGCTGCGGGCCGTTGACGGCCACGGGGGACGAGGAGAAGCCGCTGCCGCCCTTGACGGTGGTGGTGTCGTTGTCGGCCGCGGCGGAGCCGCCGGTCGCGAGGATGATGCCCGCGGCGATGGCCGAAATGGCCGTAACCTTGTTGCGCATGTGTTGAGCCTTTCCGGGGCTGCGTATGGGTTTACCTGCTACGAAATGTTCGAAGCAGGAGTCAGAACAGCAGTCCGCCCTTGTGGACGGCGTCGCGGGCCTGCTCGACCTTGCCGGTGTTGCAGCCGACGTACTTCGAGTTCGGCGCGACGACCGCGGCGAGGACGGCACCGTTGGACCACGGGGCGATGCAACGGCCGTCGACGGCGGTGCCGTTGAGGACGACGACACCCTGCTGCGGCTCGTTCACGGCGACCGGGGAGGAAGAGAAGCCGCTGCCGCCCTTGACGGTGGTGGTGTCGTTGTCGGCCGCGGCGGAGCCGGCGGTCGCGAGGACGATGCCCGCGGCGACCGCGGAAATGGCCGTGATCTTGTTACGCATGTGCTGAGCCTTTCCGGGCTGCTTTATTGATGTACCTGCTGCGAATCACTCGGAGCAGGAGTCAGAACAGCAGGCCGCCGCCGTAGACGGCCTTGCGTCCCTGCTCGACCTTGCCGGTGTTGCAGCCGACGTACTTCGAGTTGGGCGCGAGGACGGCACCGAGGACGGCACCGTTGGACCACGGCACGGCGCAGCGAAGGTCGACGAGGGTGCCGTTGGCGATCACCACGCCCTGCTGCGGCGCGTTCACGACGACCGGCGACGAGGAGAAGCCGCTGCCGCCCTTGACGGTGGTGCTGGAGCCGGTGGCGCCGTCGCTGCCGTAGGAGCCGCCGGCGGTGGCGATGCCGGCGCTGCCGACGACGGTGCTGAGGGCGAGGGCCGTGATGACCGCGAACTTCCTGGACAACTCGGGTTCCTTCCTGAATTCACGGTTGCGCACGCTTACGAAAAGGAAACCCGTATATGCACGCATAAGTCACGGCGGGACATTCAAACGCGCACAGGTTCCATCGGATGGCGCAATGCGGCAGGCGGTTCGGGAGAGGTGCCATTAAGTTCATTCCGGCCGGTGATCCGGGCGCCCGTTCCGCGGCCGAATGGGGTCGCCGGCCCGGGGTCGACGACATGCGTCCGGCCCACCGGCAAGGGGAGAGCCGGTGGGCCGGACGGTTGATTCAAAGGTTCCGGTGCGTGTGCGGCCCCGCCGTGCGCGGAGCCGGAACTGCGGGCGCGGTCGCCGCGGCCGTCACTTCCGGGGAAGCAGGCTGCCGAGTCCGGCGGACGTCGGAGCCTTCAGCGGGTGCACCTGCACACTGCCGCTGCCGGCCGGGTTCTTCACCGGAATCGTGGGCCGCTCGGCGGCCTTCGGGTCCATGCCGTCCAGGTAAATGCCGGACAGTCCGGCGGAGTTCTTGTTGTCGAACGCGGTGCCCTTGGCGACCCCGCCCTCACTGGCGAGTCGCGTCACCGCGTCGGTGGCCGGCAGGACCGCCGGGGACACCTTGGTCGGGGACATCAGCCCGAGCGGGCCACCGGACGACGCAGGGTTCCCGGCGGCGGCCGCCGCCGCGGCGGAACCGCCCACAAGACCCGCACCGATCGCCAACGCTGCTGTGGTGAAAACTGCCTTCTTCATCATTCACCTCGCGTGAAAGTACCTCTGATCCAACGGTTGGAGAACATAGCAGCCGGCGGCTGCGGCAAAAGCGGCGCGTTACGCCATACGTATGAAAGTCGGCAGGGTGAAGAATGCAATACGCGGAGGCATTCGGAGGGATTGCCATCTGGTCCGCGAATCAATTCATCGTATGGTGCGTCCACTTCTGGTAGACCGCTTGCATGATCGGAAAGATGAAATTGAGTGCGCTCACCGCGGCGCTCACCGGCGGTGCGGGGTCCACGGCGGTCCGCGCCCCGGGCCGGACCCTGGTCTGGGCCGAGGAGTTCGACGCGCCGGTCGACTGGGGCGTCCGCTGGACCGGCGACCGCACCAGCGCCTACCGCTACGGCGATCACAACCCGGACGACAACAAGCTCGACTGGCTCGACCCGGCCTGCGTCACCGTCGCGGACGGGACGGCCACCTTCACGGCCCTGCCCTGCGGCCACACCCTGGAGAACGGCCTGCGGGCCTGGCGCACCGGCCTGCTCACCACCGAGTACTCCGCCGAGGGCTTCCGGGTGCGCACCGGCGACCACGTCGAGACCCGGGTCCGGCTGCCGCGCGGCACCGGGGCCTGGCCCGCCCTGTGGACCTGGAAGGACGGCCGCAACGAGGTCGACTCCTTCGAGTACCACCCCGACAACCCGCATCTGCTGGAGCTGTCCAACCACGTCAACCGCGCCGTGAGCTACCACACCGACACCGCCGCGATCGGCCCCGGCCGCTGGGTGACCGTCGCCACCCGCTACGGCGCCCGCTGCGTCGAGTGGTACGTCGACGGCGAGCGGGTCTTCGCCGACGGCACCGGCGTCGGCCACGACTGGTCGGCGTATCTGATCCTGAACCTGTCGGTGTGCGCGGGGCGCCACCACCCGGCCCCCGGCGACCTCACCCCCCTCACCTTCGAGGTCGACCACGTCCGGGTGCACCGCTGAGAGCGGCGCCCGCCCTCGCTCGTCCGGGCGGCCGGCGGCCACGGCGTCGGCCGGCCGGGTGAGCGCGGGCCGGGTGAGCGCGGGCCGGGGCGGCCCGGAGCCGTCGGCAGGGTCGCGCGATGCCCACCGAGTCGAGCGCGGGGAGCAGTCGCGCGTACGCCCTGCTGCCGGCGGTCTGCGGGGCGGCCGGTCTGCCGGCCTCCTGGATCATCACCAGTCCCTGTACCGGATCAACGCCCTGTGCCTGTGGTGCTGCCTGGCCTGGATCACGACGATCACCCTCTTCTGGTACGTCGTCTCCTTCGGCGTAGGCGTAGGCGTAGGCGTACGCGTCCGCTTCCTGCCCGCCCCCGGCGCCGTGCGGGCCCTCTTCGCCGAGTTCACCTGGGTCCTTCCGGTCCTGCACATCGGGTTCGTCGGCATGCTCGTCCTGACCCGTTGGTGGGATTTCCGGACAAGCTGACCATTGCTGCACCCCGGGGCGACACGGCCGTACCGGGGCGCCGGTGGTGACCACGGCACGCTCCGGGCTGTTACTCGTACGAACAGCCGAACCGTACGAGGAGTGAGCCATGGCCTTCAGGACGGGCGGGGCGCCGGCGGGCGCCGGGCACGGAGCACGGACCCGCGCAGGCGGCGGACCGGTGCGCCGGACGCGGCGGGAGGCGGCACGCTGGCTGCTCGCCTCCGCGGCCGTCGTCTGCGCCCCCCTGGTCACCGCCTCCCGGCCCGCCGGCCCGCCCGGGGAGCCGGCGGACACCGCGGCCGCGAGGGGCGGCGGCACACCGGCCGCCTTCGACGAGACCTACCGCGGACGCCGTATCCAGGGCATGCCGATGGCCCTCGGCGGCCGTACCGCACACGCCGCGCGCGCGACCGCGTGGCACGTCACCGTCGACGGCCGGCCGCTGCATCTGATGCGCCGCGCCGACGGCACCTGGCTGAGCATGGTCGACCACTACGGCTGGTACCGCACACCGCTGGAGGCGACCCGCGCGGCCGTGGACGAACTCGGCCCGCGCCGGCGGCTGCGCGACCTCGCCCCCGGCCCGCTCGGCGGCGGACACCTGGGCAGGGAGGCCGAGCATGGTGTACGTGCGTAAGAACATCAGCAGGCTGACACGCACCGAGCGGCGGCGCTTCGTCGAGGCGCTGCTGGAGGTCAAACGGCGCGGCGAGTACGACGAGTTCGTCCGGCTGCACATCGCCCACTTCGTCGGCGACGGCGACCGCCGCCTGCGCGCCGCCCACATGACGCCCTCCTTCCTGCCCTGGCACCGCCGGTTCCTGCTGGACCTGGAGAACGCCCTGCGCCGCGTCGACTCCTCGGTGACGGTGCCGTACTGGGACTGGACCCGCGACCGCTCCGCCGCCGCGCCGCCGTGGACCGACGACCTGCTCGGCGGCAACGGCCGCCCCTCGGACCGGCAGGTGATGACCGGGCCGTTCGCCTACGCGGGCGGCCGGTGGACGATCCGGGCCGGCGCCACCGAGGGCCGGTACCTGGTGCGGGACCTGGGCCGTTCGCGTGATCCGCTGGCGCTGCCCAGCGGGGCCGAGCTGAAGGAGGCCCTGGACGATCCCGTCTACGACGTCGCGCCCTGGAACTCCACCGTCCCCAGGGGCTTCCGCAACAAGCTGGAGGGATGGGGCCGCGGCCCGGACTCCTGGCGCAACCACAACCGGGTGCACCGCTGGGTCGGGGGTCACATGCTCGGCGGCGCGTCCGTCAACGACCCGGTCTTCTGGGTGCATCACGCCTTCGTGGACATGCAGTGGCAGCGCTGGCAGGAACGCCACCGCAGGCACCGCTACCTCCCGGCCCGCCCGCCCGGCCGGGGCAGCGACCAGCACCGCAGGATCGTCGCCCGGCACGAACGGCTGCCCCCGTGGGACGTGACCCCGGACCAGCTGGAGGACGTGTCCCGGATCTACCGGTACGCGTAGTGGCCCCGGGGCCGGTCGGTCCCGCGGGCCCCGGAGCCGGGGTGCGCGGGGCGTGCGAGCGGGCGCGGGCGTGGGCGCGGGGCGGGGTGCGCGCGGGGCAGGGGGCGGGGGTGAAAATCCGTTGACCTCGGGCGGCCCGCCTCGCCTAGTCTCCGGACATGACCACCGATCCGACGGAACAACTGGTCCAGCTCTTCGCCGAGGAGAGCCGGGTACGCGCCTTCGCCGCCGTGGCGCTGGGAGCGGGAAGCACGGGAGAGGTCGCGCGGACGGCCGCCCTGTCCCCGAAGGAGACGGCCGCGGCCCTGCGACGGCTCGGCGGGCAGGGAGTCGTGACACCCGGCGCCGACGGCCGACTGACCGTGAACCACGCCCTGTTCAGGGAGTACGCCCGGTCCGCGGCGCGGCGGGACGGCGCCGACCGGACCGCGGACACCGCGGCGCCGACCGGCGACGAGCCGACCGATCTGGTGCTGGGCACCTTCGTCCGGGACGGGCGGCTGGTCCGGCTGCCCGCGCGCTGGACCCGCAAGAAGCTGGTGCTGCGCCACATCGCCGAGCGCACCTTCGCGCCGGGCGTCGAGTATCCGGAGCGCACCGTGGACGAGAAGCTGCGGGGCTGGTGCGGGGACGGCGACGCCGTCGACCATGTGACGCTGCGGCGCCATCTCGTGGACCTGGGCCTGCTGCACCGCAGTGACGGCGTGTACCGGCGGCCCGCTCAGGACGCCCGCGGCACGGCCGCCGACAGCGCCTGACCGCCGGCGCTCAGGGCAGCAGCCGTACCGGCGAACCGGCCAGGTACGCCTGGATGTTCTCGACCGCCTGCCCGTAGTACGTCGTGTAGTTGGCCTGCGAGACATAGCCCAGGTGGGGTGTGGCGAGCAGGCGCGGGGCCGTGCGCATCGGGTGGGCGGCGGGCAGCGGTTCGACGTCGAAGACGTCCACCCCGGCGCCCGCGAGACGGCCCGCGTGCAGGGCCGCGAGCAGGGCGTCCTGGTCGACGATCGCCGCGCGCGAGGTGTTGACGAGGTACGCCGTCGGCTTGAGCAGGGCGAGTTCGGGAGCGCCGACCAGGCCCCGGGTGCGCTCGCTCAGGGCGAGGTGGACGGAGACGAAGTCGCTCTCCGCGAGCAACTCCTCTTTGGATGACGCCAGTTGGACGCCCACCTCGTCGGCGTACTCCCTGGTGAGATTCTGGCTCCAGGCGCCGACCCGCATGCCGAAGGCGAGGCCGACCCGGGCCACCCGGCTGCCGATCTTGCCGAGGCCGAGCAGTCCGAGCCGGCGTCCGTGCAGGTCGGCCCCGACCGTGAGCTGCCAAGCCCCGCCCGAACGCAGCGAGTTGCTCTCCTCGACGACACCCCGGGCGAGGCCGAGCAGCAGGGCCCAGGTCAGTTCGACGGGCGGCGTCGGGGAACTGCCCGTACCGCAGACGGTGACGCCGTGCGCGCGGGCGGCGGCGTAGTCGATGACCGAGTTGCGCATGCCGGAGGCGATCAGCAGCCGCAGCCGCGGCAGCCGGGAGAGCAAGGAGGCCGGGAACGGCACCCGTTCGCGCAGGGTGACCACGATGTCGGCGTCGGCCAGCGCCGCCGCGAGCGTGTCCTCGTCGGGGAGGTGGGTCGTGAAGCGGACGACGTCCACGTCGTCCGCGAGGGGCGACCAGTCGGCGATCTCGGTCGCCACGTCCTGGAAGTCGTCGAGCACGGCGCAGCGCAGGCGCATGGGGTTCCTCTCCGGGCGGTCGGGGGGCCGAGGGCGGACCGGATCGAACTGTACGGAACGCGAGGGCGGGGGAGGGGACGGGACGCGCGCGGCCGACTGTGTGACCGTGGTGCCCTCGACCGCAGAGAGGGAGGCCCCGCCTTGTCACCACGCGTCCTCGTCACCGGCGCCAGCGGCTTCGTGGGCGGCCATGTGGCCGCCGCCCTGTGGGAACGGCGCCAAGAAGCCCACGCGGAAGGCGACTTCGCGCTCCGGCTGCTGCTGCGGGACCCGTCGTCGGTCCATGACACCGCGTACGGCCCCGGTGGGGCGGTGGAGGTCGTGCGCGCCGACCTGTCCGACCCCGGCTCCCTGCGGGGCGTCTGCGACGGCGTCGACGTCGTCCTGCACTGCGCCTCGCACATCGGCGACGACGAGCGGCTGACCCGTGCCGTCAACGACCACGGCACCCGCGCGCTGATGGCGGAGGCGGCACGCGCCGGCGCGGCCCGGACCGTCTACGTCAGCACGGCCGCCGTGTACGGCCGGGGGCCCTTCACCGGGGTGCTCCCGGGCGGCGCGCCGCCCGCCCCGGCCTCGGCGACCAGCGCGGCGCGGGCCGCCGCGGAGAACCACGTGCTGGACGCGGGGGGCCTGGTCCTGCGCCCGCACCTCGTCCTGGGGACCGGGGACCGCTGGGTGGTGCCCGGCCTCGCGGCGCTCATGGGCACCCTGTCGGCGGGCCTGCGGGAGTGCGGGGCGCGTCAGTCCTTCGTGGACGTACGGGCGCTGGCGCGGGCGGTCGTGGCGGCCGGGGTCGCCGAGCGCGCGACGGGCGCGGGCGTACGGCATGTCAACCACCCCCGACCGGTGGGGTGTTCGGACCTCCTGGCCGCCGTCGCCGCACGACTGGACCTGTGTCTGCCGGGCACCCCGCTCACCGTGGAGGAGGCGCACGCGCGCCTGGACGGACAGCCGCGCGCGCTGCACCACCTGGGCATGCTGACGGTGGACCACTGGTTCGCCGACGACGGATTCTGGGCCGGGCTGGGTATCGATCCGGGAGCGGACTTCGAGCGGAGCCTGACCGACCACGCCTCCTGGTACCGCGAGCACGCGAATCGTTGAGAACGCGGGTGCGGTGCCGTGTCCGTGCTTCGTCCGTCGGTCGTCTCCTCGTCCTCCTCCTCCGAGACACCAGGGAAGTCCGTGGCCGTCGAACACAGCGCAGGGGCACTGGCCGGAAAGGTCGCGCTGGTCACCGGGGCCGGCCGGGGCATCGGCCGGGCCATCGCACAACGGCTCGCCCGCGACGGGGCGTTGGTCGGCGTGCACTACGGCCACAGTGAGACCGCCGCGCTGGAAGCCGTCGTGGAGATACGCGCCGAGGGCGGGCGGGCCTTCGCCCTGGGGGCACGGCTCGGGGTGCCGGGCGACGCGGAGGCGGTGTTCGCGGCGTTCGACGCGGGGGTGCGGGGGGAGGGGGAGGCGGGTGCGCCGGGTGCGCCGGGTGGGCTTGATGGGCGGGGTGAGCGGGGTGAGCGGGGTGAGCGGGGTGAGCGGGGTGAGCCGAGTGAGGCGGATGCGCGGGGTGTGGGGGGTGTGCGGGGCGTGCTCGACATTCTGGTGAACAACGCCGGGGTGAGCGGATCGGGGCCGGTCGGGCGGGCCACCCCCGAGGTGTTCGACCGGATGATGGCGGTGAACGCCAAGGCGCCGTTCTTCCTCGTGCAGCAGGCGCTGCCGCGGATGCGGGACGGCGGGCGCGTCATCAACGTCTCCTCGCTCGCCTCGCGCCGCGCGTTCCCCGAGTCCCTCGCCTACGCCATGTCCAAGGGCGCGCTGGACACGATGACCCTGTGCCTGGCCAAGGAGTTGGCGGGCCGCGGAATCACCGTCAACGCGATCGGACCGGGCTTCATCGAGACCGACATGAACGCGCGGCGCCGCGAGACACCGCAGGACCGCGCGGCGCTGGCCGCGCGATCCGCCTTCGGCCGGATCGGCAGCCCGGCGGACGTGGCCGACGTCGTGGCCTTCCTCGCCTCCGACGACGCCCGTTGGATCACCGGCCAGTACCTCGACGTCAGCGGCGGCACGGATCTGTGAGGAGCACCGCGGAGAGCCGGGTCCGGACTCCGACAGCCGTGACGCGCGCTCCCGCAGAACGCGGGAAGTCGTCTGCGCTGAAGCTCAGTTGGACCGACTCCACGCCAACCCGGAGACGAACCCGGCCCATGTCCCCTGTGCGAAGGCGAGTTGCGGTCCGCCGCGTTTCTTGGAGTCGCGTACGCGGACGGCGGTGGGGGTGGTGGCCATCTCGACGCATTCGCCGCCCTCGTCCCCGCTGTAGCTGCTCTTGAACCAGTCGAGTTGCGTGTGCTGTTCGGTGTTCATAGGTCTCCCAGCATCTGACCGGGCCGTGTTCGTAGCCTCCGGGATGACTGCGCCTTCGCGGGGCAGGGTTGTACCAGCTGTGGTTCGCCGACCGCGCGAGGGTGCGTTCGGCGGGCCTGATGGACCCCGGCGGCGGCAGTCAGACGGTCCTGATGCCGGGAGCGGTCGACGGCGCCTCAGGGGCCGGCGTCACGGTGGAGCCGGCCGGTCGGTCGGCCGGTTGGTCGAAGCAGCCGACCTCGAAGCCGGTCGCGCTGCCCGGTGGGCCGGCGTAGGTCGCGTGGGGTGTGGTGGCCGTGCCCGTGGGCAGGGCATCCCACGCGGTCTGTCAGCCTCTGCGCGGCGGCCGGGGGAAGAAGCCACTGGTGCGTGCTCTGTACGCGTCCCAGCCGGGGCGGCCGGCCATGTGCCTCTCCAGCAGCCGTTTCCCGCTTCCGCGTGTCAGCAGGACTGTCATCACCAGGGGTGAGACAACGGACACTGCAGCAGCCTGATACCCGCCGTCGCAGGCGATGAGGAACAGCCCCCACCAGACGCAGAAGTCCCCGAAGTAGTTGGGGTGACGGGTCCACGACCACAGTCCCCGGGCCATGATGCGGCCACGGTTGGCCGGGTCCGCCTTGAAACGTGCCAGCTGGGCATCGCCCACGGCCTCGAAGAGCATACCGACAGCCCAGACGGCGAGGCCGGCGAAGGCGATGGGGGACAGCGGGCGGGGCGCGTACTGGGCTGCCTGCACGGGCAGGGACACCAGCCACACCAGGGCTCCTTGGAGGAGGTAGATCATGCGTAGGGCATACAGGTTCCGGTTTCCGGGTGCGCGGGCCAGCATCGCCTCGTAGCGTGGATCCTCGCCGTGGCTGCGGCCACGGCGCGAGATGTGGAGTGCGAGTCGCAATCCCCACAGGACGGTCAGGACGGTCACGAGCAGGCGCCGGCCAGGATCTCCATTGGCGCCCGAAAGGCCGAACGTCACCGCGGCCACTGCGGCGAAAGCCAGTCCCCAGGCGACGTCGACGACTCGGTGCATGTTCAGGATGAGGCCCGTCGCAAAGGTGACGAGCATGATTGCCAGGACCATCGCGGCCGTCCATCCAAGGTTGGCGGCGAACATGCCCCAGGTGAACGAGCTCACCGCTCCTCCAGGTGCCGGTACCAGTCGGTTGCGTCGACCCCTGTGAGCCCGCTGTCCCCGGTGGTCGTGGGGCGTACGGCGAGGAACTGGTCCACGCCCATGCGCCGCTCCTCGAAGGCCAGTGCCCCGCCGATCAGATACAGCCGCCACACACGGGCAGTCTCCTCACCGACAAGCCGGACGAACTCCGCCCACCGTTCCTCCAGCGTGCGATGCCAGACGTTGATGGTCCGAACGTAGTGCTCGCGCAGCGACTCCACCGACCGCACTTCCAATCCGGCTGCCTCCAGCAGGCCGACGGTCTCACCCATCGGCCGCATGTGCATGTCCGGTGCGATGTACGCCTCGATGAACGCACCCCCGCCTGGTGCGGTCGTGCCGCGCGACATCTGCTGGACCAGCACGCGTCCCTGTGGACGGACCAGTTGGTGCAGGGCGGATGCGAAGGCAGGATATTCATCGTTTCCGACATGCTCGCCCATTTCGATGGTGGCGACCGCGTCGTAGGAGGACCCGGTGATGTCCCGGTAGTCCCGGCACACGACCTCTACTCGATCGTCCAGGCCAAGGCCGCGGACCTGCTCCCTGACGAATGCGGCCTGTTCCCGGGCCAGGGTGACGGCTGTCACGTGCGCTTTGTGTTGTTGCGCGGCATACAAGGTCAGTGAGCCCCAGCCGCAGCCGATGTCCAGGAGGCGGGCGCCGGGGGCCAGGCCGAGTTTGCGGCAGATCAGCTCCAGCTTGGCTCGCTGTGCCCGCGCCGGACTGACCTCGGCCCCGGTCCAGTAGCCGCAGGAGTACGCCATCGTCTCGTCGAGGAGGAGGCGGTAGAAGTCGTTCGACAGGTCGTAGTGGTGGCTGATCGCGGCCCGGTCGCGAGCCTTGCTGTGCAGGCCGCCGCGCAGCCGTGCCTGTGTGGCGGGTGCAGGCGGTCGTGGGCCGAGTACTCCGAGCCGTACCGCCTCAGCGGCCGCGCGTGTCCAATGGGCCGGGGAAAGCCGGGGGGTGTGTGGGCCGCGCTCTCGCACTACGGCTTTCAGGGCGCGAAGCCCTTGGGCCAGGTCGCCCTCCACGTCGATGTCGCCGGTGACGTATGCCTGGGCCAGGCCGAGTTCGCCGGGCTGCCACAGCAGGCGGCGCAGTGCGCGCCGGGAGCGCACGACGACGACGGGGGCGCCGCTGGGGCCGGTCTCGCTGCCGTCCCAGGTACGCAGCCGCACGGGCAGCGGGCCGCCGAGCGCGTCCTCGGCGAGGGCGGCGAGTCGCTGCGCGGCGCCGGGACGGACTGAGGTGCGGGTGGTCGTCATCGCGCCGGGTTCTCCTTGGTGAGCAGGTACTGCTGTACGTCGAGATAGCCGGAACGGAACCCGGCCTCGGAGTAGGCCAGATAGAAGATCCACATACGGCGGAAGGTCTCGTCGAAACCGAGCGAGCCGACCTCCTCGGCGCGGTCCGCGAACCGCTCCCGCCACAGGCGCAGCGTCTCGGCGTAGTGCGGGCCGAAACCGTCCCGGGCAACCACCCTCAGTCCGGTGTGGTCGCGTACTGCTTTCTCCATGGAGTGTGTTGAGGGAATCAGCCCACCGGGGAAAATGTACTTCTGGATCCAGGTGTGGGTGTCGCGGGCGGCCAGCATCCGCTCGTGCGGCATGGTGATGGCCTGCAGTGCCGCTCGGCCGCCCGGCGCCAGGCGCTCGTCGAGGGTGCGGAAGTACACGGGCCAGAACTCGATGCCGACGGCCTCGATCATCTCCACGCTGACCACCGCGTCGTAAGTGCCGCATGCCTCGCGGTAGTCACACAGTTCGATCGATACGCGGTCGGCGTACCCGGCGTGGTCTACGCGTTCAAGGGCCAGTTCACGCTGCTCCGCCGACAGCGTGAGCGAGGTGACGTGCGCGCCGCGGGCGGCGGCGCGCAAAGCGAGCTCGCCCCAGCCCGTGCCGATCTCCAGCAGGCGGGTTCCCTCGCGCACCGCGGCCGCGTCGAGCAGCCGGTCGATCTTACGGTGCTGGGCGGCCGCCAGCAGCGACCAATCGGCGGGAAAGCCACGGAACACGGCAGAGGAGTAGCTGAGCGTCTCGTCCAGAAACAGTCCGAACAGGTCGTTGGACAGGTCGTAGTGACGGCTGATGTTGGTGCGCGATCCCTCAGGGGTGTTGCGCTGTGTATCGGGCTGCGGCTGGGCCCACAGACCGCGCAACCGCTGTAGCCGGGGCGGAACCAGATCGGCCGCGTGCGCGGCGAGCACGGTGAGGGCGCCTACCAGATCGGGCGCATCCCACTCGCCGGCCATGTACGACTCACCGAAACCGATGAGCCCGCGGGTGCCGATGCGTGCGTGGAACGCGTGCGGGTCGCGCACCTCGATCAGTGGTCCGCCCAGGCCGAGGGTGGTGCCGTCGGCGAACCGCAGGCGCAACGGCAGTCGCTGCATGACGCGTTCCAGTACGGTCGCGGTGATGGCCCGCAGGGGCCAGGGCGCCCTGGGAACGGTCGCCACATCGGGCCAGCGTTCGGCGTCGACGGGCAGTGTTCGGACGCCAGCGCGCCGGCGGCCGGCGGGGCGTGGTTCGACCGTTGTCATGAAGCACTCTCCGGGGTGCGGTGGGCCGGGCGCGGCTGCACCGGCAGGCCCCGCAGAAACAGGCGGATGCCGTGGAAACGGATGGCGGCCGACACTCTCAGAGTCGACCAGGGATGGCGCAGGGCCAGGCGCAGCAGGGCGGAGGCCGTTGCCTCGCGGCGGCTGCCGTGAACAGCGGCCGTGAAGGGCGGGCTGCCGGGCCGTTGCAGGCGGACGGACAAGCGCAGGCGCTCGCCGGGCGGCGGGAGCCGCATCTCGTAGTGGCCGTCCACCGGGTTGAACGGCGAGACGTAGAAGCCCTTGCCGACCTCTGCGGTGCCGGCCGCGTCGGTGTGGAGCAGGTAGGCGTGGCGCTCGCCGTAGGTGTTGTGGACCTCGGCCACCACACACTGCAGGCCGCCGTCGGGACGGTAACACCAGTACAGAGTCAGTGGGTTGAAGACATGTCCGAGGACCCGGGCATGCGCGAGCATCAGCACCCGGCCGGCATGCAGGTCGATACCGTGTTCGTCCAGGAAGCCGTCGAGTGCGGCCCTGATCGAGACGGCACGCCCCGTGAAGTGGTCACGGGCGCTGAAGCGGGCGAGCGGGCGGAGCAGACGCGGCAGAATGGGCAGGCGGTCGACGTCAACGAGCCACAGGTAGGTGCGGTGTCTGAAGGCGTACCGTTGGGGTGCCCGGCGCACATGAGTGATCGTGCACGGGTACAGCGCCGGTATCCCGGTGAGTGACGGCCGAGGGGCCGACGAAGCGGTCACCACCGCACCCCCAGGGCGGCGGCGGCCTCGACGCCGCTGCGGCAACCGTCCTCGTGGAACCCCCAGCCGTGGTAGGCGCCCGCAAACGCCGTCACGGACGTGTTGAGTCCCGGCAGCCGCCGCTGGGCTGCGACCGACTCGGGCGTGTACACGGGGTGTTCGTAGGTCATGCTGGCCAGCACCCGTGCTGGGTCGACGCGGTCCTGACCGCCGAGGGTAACGACGTGAGTCTGGGAGGCGTCGAGGCGTTGCAGGCGGTTCATGTCGTAGCTCACCCGCACCCGGTCAGCGCCCGCCCGGCAGTCGGGCATCAGGTAGTTCCAGGAGGCGCGGGCCCCGCTCGCCCGTGGCAGCAGGGAGGTGTCGGTGTGCAGCAGGGTGGCGTTGCGGGAGTAGCGGAAGGCGCCGAGGACCTCCTTCTCTTCGGGGTTCGCGTCGGTGAGCAGCTGCAGGGCCTGGTCGGGGTGGGTGGCAACGACAACGTGGTTGTAGGAGGCGATGGTTCCGTCGTCGGCCGTCACGTCCACGCCGTTCGAGTATCGGAGCAGTGACCGCACAGAGACGCCGACACGCACCTCGTGCAGGTCAGCCGCGATCCGGTCGACGTACGTTCCCGAGCCCCCCGTGACGGTCCGCCAGACAGTTGACCTACGCACCGAGAGCATGCCGTGGTGGTGAAGGAACCGAAATAGATAGGCCGCCGGATATTCAAGGGCCGTCTCCGCGTCACACGACCACACCGCGGACACCACCGGAATCATGAAGTGCGCCCGGAAGTACGGCGAGAACCCGGCCCGGTCCAGGAAAGCGCCAAGCTTCAGCGTGTCGTCGGCGCCCGTGGCGAGGAGGCGTCGGGCGGCCCGGTGAAAGCGCGGCACCTCGGTCAGCATGCGCAGGTACGGCCCGCGCAGGGTGTTGCGCGGCTGGGCGAGCAGCCCGCGAAGGCCACGGGCGCCGGCATATTCCAGGCGGCAGCCGTCACACCGCACGGACATGCTCATCTCCGACTCCTGGGTGGCGATGCCGAGTTCGGAGAAGAGGCGGAGCAGGTGCGGGTAGGTGCGGCGGTTGTGCACGATGAATCCGGAGTCGACGCGGTGCGTGCGCCCGTCGGGGTCGGTCAGGTCGTGGGTGTGGGCGTGGCCGCCGAGCCGGTCGTCGGCCTCGTACAGGGTGACGTGATGGGATCTGCTCAAGATGTATGCGGCGGTCAGCCCCGCTACCCCGCTGCCGATGACGGCCGTTCGTTGTATCGCCCCCGAGCCGCTGCCCGCTTCGGGTTGTTGCCCTGCCTGTGTCACACCGGACGGCTTGTTCATGACTCTTCTCTCCCTCCCCGAATGTCAACGCGGCCGATCCACGCCCGAGTTGACGCGGCCCGGCCCACAAGGCAGCGGCCGCAGGACCCCGTGACCGGGGGCCAGCGGGCGCTGCGGGGTGTCACATCTTGGGCATCAGGACGGTGTCGATGATGTAGACGTTGGCGAAGAGACCAGCGGAACGGCGGATACGGGTGTTCATGGTGTTCTCCTGTTGAAAGGTGCAGCACCGTGGTGCGTACTCGGGGTTATGGGAAGAGGGGTTTACGGGGCACGGGTCTGTTGGAGAGGGGCCGGCGGTCACTCGACGGTGACGACCACCGAGTGCCATCCGCTGGCGCCGTCCGGGATGGTGCGGGTCCGCTTGTCCGTCTGCACGGTGCCGGTGCGGTCGGTGGCGCGGACGTTGAGGGTGTGCCCGCCCTTGGTGGCCTGCCAGGGAAGCGACCACTGGCGCCAGGTGTCGCGGGTGTCTTCGGCGGCCAGGCGGGCTTCCCGCCAGGGGCCGTCGTCGATACGGACTTCGACCTCGTCGATGCCGCGGTTCTGGGCCCAGGCGACTCCGGCGACCATCACCGTGCCGGCCTTGGGCCGGGCGAAGGGCCTGGGGTCCCCGGCCGTCGATCGAGCAGGTGCGGTGAGGCGGCCCACCAGGACGTACACAAGCAGAGCCCCGGCAACGGCTCCCAGGACGGAGGGCAGTGCGTCGGTGAGGCTGGTGGAGTCGGGCCGGCTGATGGCGACCGCCGCCCCAATCACTCCGAAGAGAAGGACTCCGGCGGCTCCGACCCGCCGAAACCGCACCGTCAGCACACCGAGCACCAGGGCCAGCACGGTCAGCACGGTCAGAATGCCGAGTTGCAGCACGAGCTTGTCGTTAGTGCCGAAGTGGCGGATCGCCCAGTCCTTGACCGGAGCGGGTGTCGCGTCGATGGAAGCGCCACCCACCGCGATGACCGGACTGGACTGCGGCCGCAACCCCGCCGCGACCACTTCGGCCACCGCCAGCGCTGCGAAGCCGGCCAGCGCCCCGCTCAGTGCACCTAGCGCCAGGCGCGGCCAACCCGGCCGTACTCGCTGATCCTTCTTTTCGCCCCTCACACAGGGAATCCGGTTCTGCCCGCCGGGCGGATTGGTCCCAGACCTGATCAGGTGAAAAAGATCCCGGACCAGTCCACCCCTCATTCCGCAACGCATTACGCACTTGAGTATCAAGGGACACCGCCGTCCCTGCTGCACGGAACAGCGGCAACAGCCTGTCGGTGGGAGCCTGAGCCACTGCTCAGCCCCGATCCACCGCGTGGATTCAGATCATGGGTGTCGGGCGGGTTCCGGGTGTTTCTTCAGGATGCGGGCAGCGGTGACCGCCGGGTGGCCGGGCCTTGACCCCTGATGTTGGGCACACGAGACACTGGATCCCGAGGATCTGAGGACGGACATCTCGTGGTCATGAGGAACTACCCGCCACAGTTCAGGGCGGACGCGGTCGCGCTGTACGAGTCGCGGCATTGGCTTACCGCCGCACCCGTGTCCCGACGGATGCCGACGCACACCAAGCCTTTTCCCCGACAGCTGCGGATTCTCTGCGAGAGGTCACTGCGTCAGTGGTTCCCCGGGGAGGAAGGCATCGTGTCGGTCGCGCGACAAGAGGGCGGCAAGTCGGCAACGTCGGCATTGTGGCTGCGGAACTGCCCGCAGAAGCCGCGTGCGGCAATCATCACCCTGCACGGAGGACGAGTGGAGGACTACCAGACGTCCCAGCCCTGGCACCTCGCGGCGTTGAGGATGCGCCCCGTACTCCGCGCAGCGGCCTCTGCCATGCCCCTCGACGAACTCGTTCTGGCGCGCGTGCGCTACCGCCGCCGCGGCTGGAACCAGGATGACCCCCTGCACGACACCTACCGCGCACTCGGCGAGCTGCAGCAGATCGCCGGGCCAGTGCCGACCGTCCTCATTGGGCACTCCATGGGAGGCAGGGCAGCCCTTCGGGCAGCCTCCCACCCACAGGTCGACGGAGTCCTCGCACTCGCACCCTGGCTGCCTCCAACCGAACGCGCCACGCAGCTGAGCGGCAAGCGGGCTGTACTGCTCCACGGTGAACGCGACCGGATGACCAGCCCCCAGGACTCCGCCGACTACATCAAACGGGCCCGAACGGCCGGGGCCCGCGCCGGTATCATCCTCATCCGCAACGGCGACCATGCCATGCTCCGCCGCTCCCGCCTCTGGCACCGCACCGTCACCGCTCTGGTAACCGACCTCCTGCGCCCGGAAGAACAGCCCCGCGGCCTCGCCGCCGCCTGTTACGCAGCTACCGCTCCTCTCATGCTGTAGGGGCACAAAGACCAACCGCCCGCCCGCCCGCACGGGCACTCGGCATCGGCACTCAGACCGTAGACGGCATCCGGGCCCTGACCCTTCCGCGAGAACGCCGGAGCGACCGCCGCCCGCTTGAACTCGACCGTATACCGCTTCCCCGTGTTGCTCTTCCTGCTCACTTCCTGTGACAACTACCGTCTGGCGCATGCGGGGGTATTGACGTGGCTCGTGCATGGCGCTCGATCCGGGTGGAGTTGGTCTCCGGTCTCGATGTGGACCTGTGGCCGCGTCCCGGCCGGGTGTTCGCCGCTGCTCGGTCGCACTGCTTCGCGCAACTCGCCGCAGCCATCGGTCTCGCCTTCGTGCGCTGGGACTTGGCTACCTGCGGGTCGGTACGGTGGTCGGTGTAACTCCCGAGCAGGAAGCGGAAGTTGATGACCGACGTGACTGTCACCGAGACCGAGGGCCGGGCAGCAGAGCCGACGGCGGGTGTGGATGACGAACTGGTCGCCCAGCTGGTGGCGCGGGCCGGGTGAGGGTGACCGGGACCCCGGACCGGCGCGTGCTCCTTGGCCACAGGGTTAGCAGCCGCCCTGCCCCTGCCGGACGGAGCCCAGTGTGGGGGTCCGTGCTCTCCGCACGTTGTGCCCGGGACGCCTGCCGCTTCGTGGGCCGTGCGGACGATGCACGGGGCCGTGCGGGTGATGCATGAGGATGACTCCCATCCGCGTCAGGTGGGGGTGTCGGATCCCTTTCAGAGCTCCGGGCGGTCCTGTCCGGGGCATCGGAAAGGGAAGAGAACATGCGTAAACGTGTGATGGCAGTCTCTGCTGCCGTCCTGGCGGCCTCGAGCGCCGCTCCCGCACTCGCGTTCACCGACGCTCCGGCCCCCGCCCGGGACAGTGGGCTGACGGCGATCGGTCTGACGAGCGATCAACGACTGGTCGAGTTCAAGGTAGACCGGCCCGCTTGGGCACGGTCGCTGGGCAAGGTCTCCGGGCTTGCCGGGGACAGCCGGCTGGTGGGCATCGACTTCCGAGTGCAGAACGGGAAGCTGTACGGCGTCGGCGACAGGGGCGGCATCTACACCCTGGACGTCCGCGCGAAGGCGTGGAAGGTCTCCCAGCTGACTGCGGCGCTTTCGGGCACCGCCTTCGGTGTGGACTTCAACCCGGCCGCGAACCGGCTGCGGGTCGTCTCCAACACCGGGCAGAACCTGCGGCACAACATCGACGACCCCGCTGCCCCGCGGACCACCACCGTCGACGGCATGCTCACCAACCCGACCGTGCCGCCGTCCACAGCGCGGGGCGTGAGCGGCGCCGCCTACACCAACAACGACCTCAACGCCGCGACGGCGACGACCCTGTTCGACCTCGACACGATGGCCGACCGGATCTCGCTGCAGTCCCCGGCCAACGCCGGCACCCTGGCACCCACCGGGAACCTCGGGGTCGACGCGGCCCGCGACGCCGGATTCGACATCTACTACAACAGGTCCAGCGGCGTGAATCACGGCTTCGCCGCCATCCGCACGGCCGGGACCTACCGCCTCTACGGGGTGAACCTACTGACCGGCAAGGCGACAGACAAGGGCTCATTCCCGAAGAAGTACCAGGTCACGGACCTGGCCCTGCCGATCAACCAGAACCAGGAGTAGCCACGGGGGAACGGCAACGCGTGAGGAACGGCCTGCGGGAGCTGTCTCCCGCAGGCCACCGGGTTCACGCCAGGAGATTCGGCTCAAGGGGCCATCTGAACCGCCCCGTGCCGAAGGTGGCGCAGGTCATCGACGAGCGGTGCCTGCTGAACCGCGACCTGGTTGCCCAGATGCTGGACTGGACAGGCAGGCGTCCGCGTCGCGGACGCCTCTATCGGGCCTTCTTCGCCACCCTCTACTACGCGGGTCTCCGCCCAGAGGAGGCCGTCGCCCTCCGCGTGGGAGACGCGACCTTGCCGGAGACGGGCTGGGGCGAGTTCCTCGTCCATG
The DNA here is from genome assembly GCF_000225525.1 of Streptomyces zinciresistens K42. Lineage (GTDB taxonomy): Bacteria > Actinomycetota > Actinomycetes > Streptomycetales > Streptomycetaceae > Streptomyces > Streptomyces zinciresistens. The sequence goes on from NZ_AGBF01000108.1 coordinate 20,363, forward strand.
AAGCCCAGCCCGAAGTCGGCAGCCGGTGGACCGACACTGGCGACGTCCACGAGGAACGGGACCTCAAGGGCCGAGGCGAGGGTGACACGCGCACGGTCCCCATCCACCCCTCCCTGGTCGCACTTCTCCGCGAGATCATCAAGGAGTACGACCTGAAGCCCGCCGCCCTCCGCTAGCCGTCCAGCTCGCAGGGGGAACCTCACTACCTGAAACGGATGGAAGACGTCCAAGACCTCCCGAAGGTAGCGGCGTGAAGAGCGGCCTTGGAGCCCCACGAGGATGGGCTCCCAGGCCGCTCTCTTGTGTGCTCGGAGGGGCTCAGAGAACGGCCTCGCGACGCCAGATTTTGTGGGACGTATGTGGGACGGACGCCCGTAGAAGCTCGGTTTTGGCCGGTGCCAGCCGGAGTGGGCCCCCTACGGAGGCGAAGAATCCGATTAACGCGGAGGACCAAGGAAAACGCAGTCTGACCTGCGAAAAAGTCGCCATCCTGACGGGCGGTCGGTGGCGCCCCCGGCAGGACTCGAACCTGCGGCCAAGCGCTTAGAAGGCGCCTGCTCTATCCACTGAGCTACGGGGGCCGGTTGTGGTGGCCTCTGTCGTGGTGCCCGGGTGTGGGCCGTTCCGTGACGGTGCCGGGGACAAGGATAGGGCTCCCGCGTCCGTGTCCCTGTTTCTTCGCCTCCGTGACTCGATGTGGCTCGATGTGGAGGTTCGGTGAAGCGGTCCTGATAATCGCAGGCAGGTGCGAATCGTGCATCGCTTTTGAGTCCTCGCGCCCCGGGTGTTGTGCACTCGTTATGCCTGGACTGTGCCTGTGTCCTGGTCATCCCTTCCGTCCCTTGTGTTCTGTCGGCGCGCAGACATGCCTATATGCTTCAGAATTCCCCTAAAATTGGGCATTCTTCGCATGTGGTGACCTTGGACGTACGGCCTCAGCTGCTCGACGCACTTTCCGCCCTGCGCGACCGTGTCGCGGCCGCACGCTTCCCGTTGCCCCTGGCAGGGGCGCCACGCGCGCGTGCCAACCGCGACGAACTGCTCGCGCAGCTCGACGACTATCTGGTGCCCCGCCTGAAGGAGCCCGACGCACCCTTGCTGGCCGTGGTGGGCGGGTCCACCGGGGCCGGCAAGTCGACGCTCGTGAACTCCCTCGTGGGACGGCGCGTGACCGAAGCGGGCGTGTTGCGGCCGACGACCCGCACCCCGGTGCTGGTCTGCCATCCCGACGACCACCACTGGTTCAGCGGGATGCGGGTACTGCCCGACCTCACACGCGTGTGGATGCCGGAACAGGACCCGGCCGACGAACTGATGCTGCCCGGCGAGGACGGGGAGGACGGCGAGCGGGTCCTGCGGGTCGAGACCGCCGACACGCTGCCCGTCGGGCTCGCCCTCCTCGACGCGCCCGACATCGACTCCCTGATCGCGGACAACCGCGCCCTCGCCGCCGAACTGATCTGCGCAGCCGACATCTGGATCATGGTCACCACGGCGGCGCGCTACGCCGACGCGGTGCCCTGGCATCTGCTGCGCACCGCAAAGGAGTACGACGCGACCCTGGTGACCGTCCTGGACCGCGTTCCGCACCAGGTGGTCTCGGAGGTCTCGCGGCAGTACGGCGCGCTCCTGACCAAGTCCGGCCTCGGCGAAGTACCCCGCTTCACCGTGCCCGAGCTGCCCGAGTCGGCCTGGGGCGGCGGGCTGCTGCCCGCGACGGCGGTGGCCCCGCTGCGGACCTGGCTCACCCATCAGGCCCAGGACCCCGTCGCGCGGGCGCACGTCGTGGCGCGCACCGCCAACGGCCTGCTCGACTCCCTCAAGGCCCGGATGCCCGAACTCGCCGGTGCCGCAGCCGCCCAGTACGCCGCCGCCCTGCGGCTCACCGGAGCCGTGGACAGCGCCTACGACAGCGAGTACGCGCGCGTGCGCAACCGGCTCCAGGCGGGCGCCGTCCTCGCGGGCGACGCCCTCAAGCGGTGGCGTGCCTTCCCCCTCGACTGCTCCGCGGGCGAACTCCTCGACTCGCTCGTCGAGAGCCTGAGCACCCTCCTGCTGTGCGCCGTCACCGCGGCCGACGAGCGCGTGGCGGACGCCTGGCGGCGGGAACCCGCCTCCGCCGCGGCCGAACTGACGGCCCATGACGCGCGCCCGGCGAGCGTCGAGCACCGTATCGGCATGGCCGTACGGCGCTGGCGCAGAGAGCTGGAGGAATACGCCGAGGACGAGATCGGCGACCTCGACCGCACCGTCGCCCCCGACCCCGAGGTCGTCACGGCCCTCGTCGCGACCGCGCTGCTGGGCGGGCGCCGGGCCCGCTCGGCCGGGGAAGGGCTCGCCGAGCGGATCGGCGCCCACGGGGCGCTGCGGCTGCGCGACCGGGCCGGACGGCTCCTCGACGACCACCTGGACCGTGTCATGCACACCGAGCGAGAGCGCCGGCTCGGGCCCCTGGACGGCCTGGAGGTGCATCCCGATCCCCAGGCCGAACTCATCGCCGCGCTGTCCGTACTGCAGAAGGAGAGGTGACCGGTGACTGCCGTCACTGACCAGGACCACACGGAACACGCCGATCAGCACGAGGCCGGCGCGACCGGGGACGACGAGCGCGAGAGCGACACCGCTGTGGAGAGACCTTCGGACAACGCGCTGCCGGGCACGGACGGCGGCCGCACCCAGGAGAGGCCCGCCGAGGCCGGGGGCACCTCCGCGGCAGGTGCGGACCCGGGGAAGCGCACCCTGTGGAAGAAGCTCGCCAAGCGGGACGACGGCGGCCGGACCGGCGACGGCCACGCGCGCGGGGACGTCGGCGGGCGCCCCGCGCGCGGGGCCCGCGACAGCGAGGACG
>NZ_AGBF01000107.1 GCF_000225525.1 Streptomyces zinciresistens K42
GGGGCGCGGGCCCACCCGCGCTGGGCGGCGCGGGCCGCCGCGGCGGCGCGGGCGACGTCCTCGGCGGCGGCCAGGGTGAGGGTGCCGAGCGCGTCGCCGGTGGCGGGCTCGGTGACGGTGAACTCACCGGCGGACAGGGGGCGGGGCTGCCAGGCGCTGGGGTCGGGCAACGGCATCGTGACTCTCCGTTCGATCGCCGGCGGGACTCACACGGGCAGCGGAAGTCCCGAGTAGTTCGCGGCCAGTTCGGAGGCCGCATGGTGGGAGGCGGTGATCCGGCGCAGACGTGCGAGCTGCATCCGGTGGTCGAACGCGTCCCCGTCCGGCCGGGCGTGCAGCATCCTGGTCATGTCGTCCGAGAAACGGCTCGCCTGCCACACCCGCTGAAGGCACAACTCCGAGTATCTGTCGAGGAGTTGTGAGTCCCCCGTGCGGTGCAGCGTGATCAGGGCACGGGCCAGGACGCGGACGTCGGAGACGGCGAGGTTGAGGCCCTTGGCCCCGGTCGGCGGGACGATGTGGGCGGCGTCCCCGGCCAGCAGCAGCCGGCCGTGGCGCATCGGCTCGTGGACGTGACTGCGCATCGGGGTGAGCGACTTGGCGACGACGGGTCCGCGGCGCAGGCTCCAGTCGGCGTCGACGGCGAACCGGGCGGCGAGTTCGTCCCAGATCCGGCCGTCCGGCCAGTCACCGAGGACGGCGGTGTCCGGCACCTGCAGATACAGCCGGGAGACGGACGGCGAGCGCATGCTGTGCAGCGCGAACCCCCGCTCACTGCGGGCATAGATCAACTCCTCACAGGACGGCGGGACTTGGGCCGTCACGCCGAGCCAGGCGTACGGATACACGTGCGCGTAGGAGCGGCCGAGGCCGGCCGGGAACGCCGCCCGGGAGATGCCGTGGAAGCCGTCGCAGCCGGCCACCCACGCGCAGCTGAGCGCGCGTTCGCGGCCCTCGTGCCGGAACCGTACGACGGGCGCGGTGCTCTCCGCCCGGTCCACGGCCACCGCCTCGGCGCCGAACAGCAGCGGCGGCCCCTCGGCGAGCTGGAGCGCGACGAGGTCCTTCACGATCTCGGTCTGGGCGTAGATCGTCACCGTGCGCCCGCCGGTGAGCGACGGGAAGTCGACGCGATGGCGCTCACCGTCGAAACGCAGCTCGATGCCCCGGTGGACCAGGCCCTCGGCGTCCAGCCGGCCGGCCGCGTCCGCCTCGCGCAGCGCGTCGACCGTGCCCTGCTCCAGCATCCCGGCCCGCTGGCGCCGCTCGACGTGTCCGCGCGTCCGGCACTCCAGGACCACGCAGCCGACGCCGGCGCGGTGCAGCTGCCGGGCCAGGAGCAGCCCGGCGGGACCACCGCCGATGATGCCGACCGTCGTACGCATCGCCACTCCTCCCGGTTTCGACGGTACGTCGGCGCGGCGCGCGCGGCCTCAGCTGGAGTCGCGCGGTACCACCCTCGCGCCCAGGACCTCGTGCGTGCCGGGGGCGGTGCCGGGGCTGCGCACCGCCCGGTCGACCAGCTCCGCGAGCTCCCGGCCGGAGGGCAGGTCGATGTGGACGGTGCTGAGCCGGGGCCGCAGCAGCCGGCCGAGCATGAGGTCGTCCGCGCCGATCACGGCGGTGTCGGCGGGGATGCGGACGCCCGCGTCCTGGAGGGCGCGCATCAGCAGCATCGCGTACTCGTCGTTGTAGGCGAAGACGGCGTCGAGGCCGAGGCCGGGCCAGCGGGCGGCGAGCCGGGCGGCGGACTCCTCGTCGTAGGCGAGGGGGAGTTCGGTGACGGCGGCGCCGGTGCCGTGCAGGGCGCGGCGCACCCCGGCCAGGCGCGGCGCGGAGAAGGCCGCCAGGCCCTCCTCCTCGGGGACGACGACGCCGACACGGCGCCTGCCGCGCTCGGCGAGGTGGCTGCCCGCGCGGTGGCCGACGGCCTCGAAGTCCATCAGCAGGGCGTGGGCGCCCTCGACGGGCCGGGGGCCCAGGGTGACCACCGCGCGGGCACCGGAGCGTTTGAGCACCGTGACGCCCTGCGGGCCGAGGCCGGGACCCGGGACCAGGACCGCGACCGGGCGCAGCTCGGCCCAGGCGCGGGCGGCCTCGTCGCCGTCGACGCCCATGCTGCCGTACTGCACGACGGTGTAGTCGAGGCGGCCGAGCGCCAGCTGGAGGTCGCCGAGGAAGCGGTGGTAGAGGGGGCCGGCGGGGAAGCCGGGGGCGGGCATGAGGACCACGCGGCTGTGTCCGGCGCGCAGGCTGCGGGCGGCGGCGTGCGGCACGTACCCGAGTTCCTTCGCGGCCGCGTGGACCCGGCGGCGGGTGGGTTCGCTGATCCGGACGGCGGTGGCCTTGTTGAGGACGTAGGAGACGGTCGCGCGCGAGACGCCGGCCAGGCGGGCCACATCGGCGCTCGTGGGTAACGGGCGCGGTGCGGGGGAGGCGGGCGCGGGCGTTTTCGGTATCTGCACCATGACGTACGGCATCCTTGCAGAACCCGTGCGCGGGCCCGGCGCCAGGGGCGTGCCGGGCGCTTCGGAACGTGGCCGCCCGCGCCGTCACGCCCCCGTGCGCGTCACCCGGTCCACGAGATCGAGCCAGCCCTTCTCCAGCCGCTCCAACGGCATGCCGCGCTGTCCGGTCAGATGGTGGATCAGCGCGGGGTCGAGGTAGGCCATGAGCGTCTGGCCGAGCAGTTCGCAGTCGGCGTCCGCGACCACCTGGCGCAGCAACATCACCACATGGATGTGCAGGGCCCGGTGGGAGGGGTGGGCGAAGCGCCGGGTCCCGTCCGGCTGGGCGGCGAGCTGGAGGTCCAGCTGCTCCGCCGCGCGGTGGATCACCGCCACTCCGAACGCGCGCAGCCGGTCCGCGGGCGGCGCCCCGGGACCCAGCGGCGGCGGACCGCCGAGGAAGTCCTCCTGGAGTCTGCGCGCGGAGTGGTCCAGCAGGGCGGTGAGCAGTCCGGTCCGGTCGCCGAAGCGGCGGAAGACGGTGCCCTTGCCCACTCCGGCCGCCGCGGCGACGGCCTCCATGGTGACGCCGGCCGCCCCGTGCTCCGCGATCAGCCGGGACGCGGCCTCCAGCAGCCGGGCGCGGTTGCGGGCCGCGTCGGCGCGCAGACAGGGCTCGTCGGGAGCGAGGGCGACCTCCAGCAACTGCCGTGCGTCCACGGGCTCCTCGGGCTTCGGGAAGGGAGGCAGGGCGGCGGACATGAAGACAGGGTAAAGCATCGGAATGAAACTGGACCTCGGTCCGTTTAGAGTGCTAGAAACGTAAGCGGACCTCGGTCCGGATCATTACGGCAGTGTTTCAGCACCCCTTGGAGTTCGCATGTCCGTTCGTATCCTCGCGCTCGTCGGCAGCCTTCGCGCCGGTTCGCACAACCGCCAGCTCGCCGAGGCAGCCGTCAAGCTCGCCCCGCAGGGCGCCGAGGTCGAGCTGTTCGAGGGCCTGGCCGAGATCCCCTTCTACAACGAGGACATCGACGTCGAGGGCGCCGTCCCCGCGCCGGCCGCCCGGCTGCGCGAGGCCGCCCAGGCCGCCGACGCGCTGCTGCTCTTCTCCCCCGAGTACAACGGCACCATCCCGGCCGTGCTGAAGAACGCCATCGACTGGCTGTCGCGCCCGTTCGGCGCCGGCGCCCTCAGCGGCAAGCCCGTCGCCGTGGTCGGCACCGCCTACGGCCAGTACGGCGGCGTGTGGGCGCAGGACGAGACCCGCAAGGCCGTGGGCATCGCGGGCGGCAAGGTGCTGGAGGACGTCAAGCTGTCGATCCCCGGCTCCGTGGTCCGCTTCGCCGAGACCCACCCGGTCGACGACGCCGAGGTCGCCGCCCAGCTGACCGAGGTCGTCGCGCGCGTCCACGGCCACGCGGGCGAGAGCGTCGCCGCCTGACCCGGCGTCCCGCCGCACGAAGGGCCGCCCGTTCCGCGGGCGGCCCTTCGCCGCGAGCGGCCGCGGGCCCGGGGCCGTCCCTCATCACGGGGACGCGCCGCGGGAACACGGCCCGGGATGCTTGTGTGCGCGCTATACAGGCACGAGCTGGAAATTTCAGGGATGACCTATCCTGGAGGTTCATCCACCGGGACGGAGGACTTGGCGCCATGACCGCGACGGACCCCGCGCTCACCGCTCTCGCCCAGGGCTGGTGCGCCCTGTCGCTCCTGCACGGCAGGATCGAGGCGCACATCGAGCGCGCCCTGCAGAGCGGCCACGACCTCAGCGTGCGCGAGTACTCCCTGCTCGACGTCCTCAGCCGCCAGCACCACGGCGAGGGCGGTCACCTCCAGATGAAGCAGGTCGCCGCCGCCGTCGTCCTCAGCCAGAGCGCCACCACCCGGCTGGTGACCCGCCTCGAGGACCGGGGCCTGCTGGCGCGCTACCTCTGCCCCACCGACCGGCGCGGCATCTACACCGACGTCACGCCCGCCGGCCTCGCCCTCCTCGGCGCGGCCCGGCCCACCAACGACACCGCTCTGCGCCAGGCCCTCGACGCCGCCGCGCGCGACCCCGAACTCGCCCCTCTCGTCCACGCCGTGGAGAACCTGCGCGTCCCCGCCTGAGCACCGGCCCGCCACCGCCCCGCCCCCGACCCCGGGCGGGCACCCCCGCCGGTCGTTGACGGGCGCCGCGCCGGGGCCGTACACATGGCCCCATGAGCGCCCCCCGCCTCCCCCTTTCCGGCATCACCGTGGTCAGCCTAGAGCAGGCGGTGGCCGCGCCCTACGCCACACGGCAGCTCGCCGATCTCGGGGCCCGGGTCGTCAAGGTCGAGCGGCCCGGGGAGGGCGACTTCGCCCGGCGCTACGACACCTCCGTGCACGGGCAGTCGAGCTACTTCGTGTGGCTCAACCGCTCCAAGGAGTCCCTGACCCTCGACCTCAAGGACCCGCGCGGCAGGGAGATCCTGCACGGACTGCTCGACGGCGCCGACGTGTTCGTGCAGAACCTGGCGCCGGGCGCCGCCGACCGGCTCGGCCTGGGCACCGACGCCCTCACGCGCGGCCGGCCGCGGCTGATCCCGTGCACGATCTCGGGCTACGGCACCTCGGGGCCGTGGGCCGGGCGCAAGTCCTACGACCTGCTGGTGCAGTGCCAGACCGGTCTGGTCTCCCTGACCGGGACCCCGGCGGAAGCCGCCCGGGTGGGCATCTCCGTCGCCGACATCGCCGCCGGGATGTACGCCTACAGCGGTGTGCTCACCGCGCTGTTCACCCGCGCCACCACGGGCCGGGCGCACCCCGTGGAGGTGTCCCTCTTCGAGGCGCTGGCGGAGTGGATGGGCCAGCCCGCCTTCTACACCAGGTACGGCGGCACCCAGCCCGCGCGCCTGGGCACCCAGCACCCGACACTCGCGCCGTACGGCGCCTACCCCGCCGCCGACGGCCGCCAGGTGCTCCTCTCCGTCCAGAACGAGCGCGAGTGGGCCGTGCTGTGCGAACGGTTCCTGGAGCGGCCCGAACTGACCGGCGACCCGCGCTTCGCCACCAGCTCCGCCCGGGTCGCCCGGCGCGACGAGCTGAACGCGATCGTGGCCGAGCGCTGCGCACGCTCCGGTGCCGAGGAGATCCTCGCCGAACTGGAGGCGCTGCGCATCGCCTGCGCCGGCGTCAACGACGTCGCCGCCTTCCTGGACCACCCGGTGCTCACCGCCCGGGGCCGCTGGAGCGAGGTCGCCCTGCCCGGCGGGGCCGCGGTGCGGGCCCTGCTGCCACCGGCCGACCTCGCGGGACTGCCCGCGCGGATGGACGCCGTGCCGGGGGTCGGCGAGCACACCGAGGCGATCCTCACGGAGCTGGGCCGCGGCGCGGAGGAGATCGCGGCCCTGCGCGCCGACGGCGTCGTGTAGGCCCTTGTGCCACCCCTGGCCGCGGGGCATCGCGGCGTCCGGGGCAGCCGCCGGGCGCGACCGGGACCGCCGCGTCCTCGCCGGTGCCGGGTGGGGCGGGACTACGCCTCGGGTCTCAGCAGATCGGTGTCCCAGCGCAGTTGCCGCGCGAGCACGTCCTCCGGGGACGGGGCACCGGCCGCACCGCGCGGGCCGGGGCCGGACGGGGTGCGGGTGCCGCGCGAGAGGGCCCCGCTGACGGTGATGTTGTGCTCCACGCGCGGGCGCCGCAGCGCCTCGTAGAGGTCGAGCGCGGTGGCGGTGTCCGGGGCGTCCCGCAGGGACTTGGCGAGGACGACCGCGTCCTCCAGGGCCATCGACGCGCCCTGCCCGGTGGCGGGCGACGCCGCGTGGGCCGCGTCCCCGACGAGCAGGCCGCGCCCGGAGCGCCAGGGGGTGGCGGTCGGGATCTCGGTGGCGTTGGTGACGAGGAGGTCGTCGCCGGTGGCGGCGACGACCTCGGCGGCCGGGGTGGCGTCCTTGCTCAGCAGCGGCAGCAGCGACGCGCGCCGGCCGGCCGGGGTGCCGCCCGCGAGGTCGGCGGCGTCGAGCGCCGGGCCCGCCACGCGGGCGAACCAGTACGCCTCGCCTTCGGGCGAGAGCGCGTAGCCGAAGGCGGCGGCGCTGCCGCGGACCATGGTGACCGTCCCGGGCGGGGCGCTCACGGCGACCTCGCGGGCGTAGCCGTAGAACACCCGCTGGCCCGCGTAACGAGGCGGCACGCCCGGGGAGATGAGACGCCGGACCGTGGAGTTCAGCCCGTCGGCGCCGACGAGGAGGTCGCCCGTCGCCGTGGTGCCGTCGGTGAAGTGGGCGGTGACGCCCCGCGGTCCCTCCTCGATCCCCTCGAGCCGCGCGCCGTGCCGGATCGGGATGCCCCGGCGCGCCGCCTCGCCCTGCAACGCGCGGTTCAGATCGCCGCGCCGCAGGCAGCGGTACGCGAACTCCGGGCCGCCGAGCGGGGTGTGGGCCAGCTCGGCGCCCGTGTCGTCCAGGACGCGCATCGACGTCAGCGCGAACCCGAGGGCGCCGACCGCCGCCGACGCGTCCATTCCGGCCAGGGCGCGCATGCCGTTGCTCGCGAGGGTGAGGAAGGCGCCGGCGTCCTCCGCGGAGTCGGGGTGCGCCTCGAAGACGGCGACGTCAAGTCCCGCTCTGTGCAGGGCGAGAGCGGCTCCCGCGCCGGCGATGCCGCCTCCCACGATCAGTAACCGCAACCTCGTCGCATCTCCCCCCGGACGGTCGGACGGCCGCGTGCTCCCGGCCGTCCCTCGTGGAACGCCCCAGGTCCGGCGCTGGTTCCCGAGCGCGCCCCCTGATCGCCGGAAAGTCCGGATCGTACGGCTCCGCACGCGTGCAACCATTCCGCCCGGACGGGAGTCTCCCCTAATATCTGGCACATCACCTCCTGGGGGGACGTAGTGGGACGAAACACAATGGCGTGGGCGACGACCGTCGCGCTCGTGGCCGCGACCTCGGCGGTGGCCGCGATTCCGGCCGAGGCCGCCGCGGGCACCACCACCGAGGCCGCCGCGACGGCCTGCCCGACCGGCTGGGGCAGCCAGCCGGAGACCCGCTCCGCGGGCACCGCGAAGCCGCTCACGAACGTCAGGACCGGCCGGCACGACTGCTTCGACCGCATGGTCGTCGACGTGCCCGGCGCGGGCACCGCCGGACTCGGCTACTCGGTCCGCTATGTCAGCCGCCTCTACCAGGACGGATCGGGCCAGGAGATCGCCGTGGGCGGCGGGGCCGTCCTCGAGGTCCGGGTCGCCGCGCCGGCCTACGACCCCGAGACCGGCGAGCCCGCCTATCCGGCGCGGGCCGGCCAGCGCCTGCCGGGTGTGGACCTGGCGGGCTACCGCACCTTCCGCGACGCGCGGTTCGCCGGCAGCTTCGAGGGGGACACGCAGATCGGTCTCGGCGTCCGGGCCCGGCTGCCGTTCCGGGTCACGGTCGCCACCGACCGCGTCGTGATCGACGTGGCGCACGACTGGACCGGGGCGCGCTGAGCCGGCGGGGCTCCCGGGCGGTCAGGACGCCCGGGAGCCCCGGCGCGTGCGGGGCCGGCTCCGAGACGGTCGCGCCCCTCCCGCGCGACCGGGCCACCCCGTTGGCCAACAGGGCCGTGCCGAAGGGCAGTTCGCGGCACCGCCCGGCTCCGCTCGTCTCCCTTCCCGCTCCCCGGCTGCGCAGGTCCACGCATTTCCCCTCTCCGCCCCCGGTTCCGGAGCGGGACCGGCCACCGCGCACGCCCCCGCTGCGACACGCCGAAGTCGCCCCGGAGGCGCGACGCTTGCCCACGGGCGCTGCGCGGCGGATGCTCGGGCACGGCAGGAGCGTGCGAACTGAGTCAGCGGGACGGAGCCGCGGAAGGAGCCGACATGGACGGCGAGCCGACAGTCACCGACGAGGTCGTCGCGGGCCTGCGGGACACGCACGATCCACGGCTGCGTGAACTGCTGACCGGGCTGGTGCGGCATCTGCACGCCTTCGCGCGCGAGACCCGGCTGACCCGGCGGGAGTGGGAGGGCGCGATCGCCTTCCTGACGGAGACCGGCAAGTCGTGCACGGACACCCGCCAGGAGTTCATCATGCTGTCGGACGTGCTCGGGCTGTCGATGCTCGTGGAAGGTCTGAACGACCCGCACTGTCCCGGCGCGACCGAGTCGACGGTGCTCGGCCCGTTCCATCTGACGCGCTCTCCCGCGCGCGAACGCGGCGCCGACATCGACCTGACGGGCGGCGGCGAGCCGTGCGTGGTGAGCGGGCGCGTGCTGTCCCGCGACGGCGTGCCGCTGCCCGGCGCGGCCGTCGACGTGTGGCAGGCGGACGGCAGCGGCTTCTACGACGTGCAGCGCCCCGACGTGCAGCCGGCGGGCAACGGCCGCGGCCTGTTCACCGCGGACGACGAGGGCCGTTTCTGGTTCCGGACATGTGTGCCGAGCCCCTATCCGATCCCGGTGGACGGGCCGGTCGGCGGTCTGCTGCGGGCCGCCGGGCGGCATCCGTACCGGCCGGCGCACATCCACTTCATCGCGTCGGCGGCGGGGCACGTCCCGGTGACCACGCACCTCTTCGTCGCGGGCGGCGACTACCTGGACTCCGACGCCGTCTACGCCGTGAAGCCGGGCCTGGTCACGGAGTTCGCCCCGGTCGACGACCCGGAGGCGGCGCGGGGGTGGGGTGTGCCGAACCCGTACCGCCACGCCCGCTTCGATCTCGTGCTGGCGCCCGCGTGAGGGACGGCGTGCTCGACTTCTCCCACGAAACCGGGCCGGTGCGCGTCGTGTTCCGGCCCGGTGCCGCCGTCTCCGCGACACCCGGGGAGGTGGCGCGGCTCGGGCTGCGGCGGGTGCTGGTCGTGTGCGGGACACGGGGCGCGGTCACCGCGCGGGCCGTCGCCGGCGCGCTGGGCCCGGTCTGCGCGGGCGTGCACGACGGGGCGCGGATGCACGTGCCCGTCGAGGTCGCCGACGAGGCGGTCCGGGCGGCCGGTTCGGCGGGCGCGGACGGGGTCGTCGCGGTGGGCGGCGGCTCCTCGATCGGGCTCGGCAAGGCGGTCGCGCTGCGCACGGGACTGCCGCTGGTCGCGGTGCCGACCACGTACTCCGGTTCGGAGATGACGCCGGTGTGGGGTCTCACCGAGCGGGGGGCCAAGCGCACCGGCCGCGACGCGCGGGTGCTGCCCCGCAGCGTGGTGTACGACCCCGACCTCACCGTCTCCCTGCCCGTGCCGCTGTCGGTGACCAGCGGCGTGAACGCCCTCGCGCACGCCGTCGAGGCGCTGTACGCCCCCGACACCTCCCCGCTGGTCGCGCTGATGGCCGAGGAGGGCGTACGGGCGATGGCGGGGGCGCTGCCCGAACTGGCCCGCGCGCCGCGGTCGGCGCCCGCCCGCGCGCGGGCCCTGTACGGGGCGTGGCTGTGCGGGTCCTGTCTGGGCGTCACCACCATGGGCCTGCATCACAAGGTGTGCCATGTGCTCGGCGGCACCTTCGGGCTGCCGCACGCCGAGACGCACACGGTGGTGCTGCCCCACGTCCTCGCCCACAACGCGCCCGCGGCCCCGGAGGCGACCGCCGCGGTGGCCCGCGCGCTGGACGCGACCGACGCGCCGCTGGCACTGCGCGACCTCGCCGGCCGTCTGGGCGCACCCCGCTCGCTGGCCGAACTGGGGCTCTCCGGGGCCGACTTGGCGCACGCCGCCGATCTGGTCGCGGGCTCGCCCTGCGCCAACCCCCGTCCGGTCACCGCGGAGGGCGTGCTCACCGTACTGCGAGCGGCCCACGCGGGCGCCCCGCCGGCCTGACGCACCGGAACCCGGGCCGGGCGGGCAGGGGCGATCCGCGGCGCACCGCACGCCCCCCCGCACCGATGGCCGCCGGATTCACCGCCGCACGCGCGAGTGCGGACGAAGCCGGCACCGTGGGCGCGGGCGCCTTCCGGTTCCGCCGCACCCCAGCTGGTTCCCGGACTCCCCTGCCCCCGATGCTCACGGGGCGGTTAAGAATCGCTCAACCCCTGGTTGCGGGGCGGTGATCGCGCGACCATATGGCCATGACACCGGCCCAACGCGCCATGGAGCGCCTGGAAGTCTGGCCCGACCTCAGCTGGGGCCAGGCCGGTTGCGGCGCGGGGCGGGCCCTGCGCTGCGGCCGCAGCGAGATCGTGCATTTCCACTCCGGCCGGGGCAGCGTGGATCTGCACCTTACGCTCCCGGCCGTCGAACGCTTCGGTGACGACCTGCGGGCGTCCACGGCGGTACGGCTGGTGGCGGGGTCGGGCTGGGTGACCGTCCACCTGGACTGCGACGCGGACGTGGAGCTGCTGCTGAGCCTGGTCAGTGTGGCGCTGAAGGCCCACCAGGCCGGACCGCCGACGGCCCCGCGCCCGGACGGACGCGCCGGGTGCAACTTCCGCCGGGTCACGGTACTCCCCCGCGCCGAGGCCGCGACGGGAGCGGGCTGAGCCGCAACTCCCGCATTCCGTCACGGTGTTGAACCGGCCGTCTCCCGTTCGACACCGTGACCCGCACCGCGGCCCGCCGCCCCGCCGCGGGATCGCCGGCCTCGCGCGCGCTCCCGTGGGCCCGCCCGTTCCCGCCGTGCGGCGCGCACCGGACGGCTGCCCGTCCGGCGGCCGTTCCGCCCTCGTTCAGCGCACGAGGCACGGACGCTTCGGGTCGAACGTCCAGCCCTCGACCAGGTACCGCATCCCGGCCGCGTCGTCGCGGCCCGACAACGCCTGCTCCCGGTACAGCTCCTGGGCGGCCAGCAGCCGGTCCCGGTCGAGCCGTACGCCCAGGCCGGGGGTGTCCGGCACGGCGACCTCCCCGCCGGTGATCCGCGGCGGTTCGACGGTGAGCCGCTCGCGCCCCTCCTGCCAGATCCAGTGGGTGTCCAGGGCGTTGTACTCGCCGGGCGCCGCCGCCCCGCAGTGGGCCATCATCGCCAGGGAGATGTCGAAGTGGTTGTTGGAGTGGCAGCCCCAGGTCAGACCCGCCGCGTGGCACAGCTGGGCGACGCGGACCGAGCCCTGCATCGTCCAGAAGTGCGGGTCGGCCAGCGGGATGGACACCGACTGCAGGGCCAGCGCGTGGGTGAGCTGGCGCCAGTCGGTGGCGACCATGTTGGTGGCCGTGGGCAGCCCGGTGGCCCGGCGGAACTCCGCGAGGATCTCACGCCCCGAGTAGCCGTCCTCGGCGCCGCAGGGGTCCTCGGCGTAGGCGAGCGTGCCGAGCAGGGGCCGGCACAGGTCGACCGCCTCCCGCAGGGACCAGGCGCCGTTGGGGTCCAGGGTGATCCGCGCGTCGGGGAAGCGCTCCTTGAGGGCGGTGACGGCCCTGACCTCCTCGGCGCCCGGGAGGACGCCGCCCTTGAGCTTGAAGTCCCGGAAGCCGTACAGCTCGTGGGTGGCCTCGGCCTGGCGGACGACGGCCTCGGGGCTGAGCGCCAGTTCGTGCCGGAGGCGGTACCAGGCCACGGACGCGTCGGGCGCGCGGACGTAGTCCAGGTCGGTGCGGTCGGCGTCTCCGACGTAGAAGAGGTAGCCGAGCATCCGTACCGTGTCGCGCTGCTTGCCGTCGCCGAGCAGGGCAGCGACCGGGACCTCCAGGTGCTGGCCGAGCAGGTCGAGCAGGGCGGACTCGAGGGCGGTGACGGCGTGCACGGTCGTGCGCAGGTCGAAGGTCTGCGCACCGCGCCCGCCCGCGTCGCGGCCGGCGAACCGCTCCCCCACCGCGCGCAGGACGTTCTTGTGGCCGCCCAGCGGGGCTCCGACGACCAGGGGTGCCGCGTCCCGCAGGGTCCGGGCGATCCCCTCACCGCCGGGCACCTCCCCGAGCCCGGTGCGCCCCTCGGAGTCCTCCAGGACGACGACGTTGCGGGTGAAGTACGGGGCGTGGGCACCGGAGAGGTTCAGGAGCATCGCGTCCCGGCCGGCGACGGGGTGGACCGAGAGGCGGGTGACGACGGGCTGTCTCATGACGGGGGTGCCGTTCTCGTGAGGCGGGCGGCGGACCGGGCGGCGCGGAGCCGCTCCGGGACCGGCACCCGGGACGCGGACCCTCGCAGCCCATGTCTACATAGGGGGACGGAGATTATGTCCGTGGACGACCGGGGTCAATGGCTCCGCGCCGGCGGTTTCGCCCCCGCGGGGTCATCCGGTGCCGCCGGCCGCCCGCCAGCCGGTCCAGCGCAGCACCGTCGTCACGATCACCGGGCCGTGCGGCGGCTCGGTCCGGTACCGGCGGTACTTCGCCCGCAGCAGCCCCACGGCGTCCGCGTACCCGGCGGCGTCCCCGTCCTCCGGCGCGTCCGGCGGCAGGATGCGGGCGCCCCCGTCGGCCCTGACCCACCACAGCCGGTCCCAGTCGTCGTCGTAGGCGTCCGCCAGCAGGCAGACGGCGGGGCGTACGGCGATGTTGCGCAGCCGCCGCAGCCGCGGCGACCGTTTCGGCTTGGCGTCCACGGCGGTGACGATCTCGTCGCCGCGCACCGCGAACACCACCGGCACCAGGTGCGGGCGGCCCTCGGGATCGACCGTGGCCAGCCGTGCGACGGGGGCCGCCGCGAACCGCGTGCGTGCTTCGTCCTGCTCCATGTCCGGCATGTCGGCTCCTCAGCCCGGCGGTACACCGTGCCCCCTCCCGGGTACCCCTACCCCACAAGCACCCCGCACCCGGGGAAGGACTCGGCGGATCAGGTGGTGTCAGTGGTCGGTGACACGGACGACGTCATCCAGGCGCGGCGGCGCGGCGAGAGCGGCCATCGCACGGTGCCGCACCCGGACGACGTACGCATCGAGGCGTGGGCGGTGAGCCGGGAGCGGTGCCTGGTGGAGGCCGCGCTGGGCATGGTGGAGTGCTTCGCGGACGTGACGGCGGTGCGGCCCACCTCGGTGGAGCGGGTACGGCTCCGCGAGATCGGCGACCACGAGCTGCTGGCGGCGCTCCTGGACGAGGTCGCCGTCCGGCTCGACGAGGACGGCCTGGTGCCGGTCGACCTGGAGGCCGACGCCACCGAGGGGGAGCTGGACGTACGGCTCGCCCTCGCCGACCTGTCCGAGGCGGCGCCCGCCGCGGCGGAGCCCGCGGACATCTCCTGGCACGGCCTGCGCATCGGACCCGGTCCGTACGGCTGGTCCTGCTCGGTGACGGTCGACGTCTGAGGACGCCCGCCACCGTGCGGGGCGCCGGGGCGCCGGGGCGGCGCGGTGCCGGGGGCTGCCGCCGCGCGGGCCACGCACCGGCCCGGCTCGTCCGCCGCCCGGTTCATCCGCCGCCCGGCTCATCCGCCGCGCAGTGCCGTCAGGACGTCCTCGTCCGTGAGCTGGCCGAAGTCCTCGTACCACTCGCCGACCGAGCCGAAGAGCGCCGGCCGAGCCGGACACACGAACTCGTCCACCAGACCGCGCAGCTCTCCGGCCGCCTCCGGCGCGCAGACCGGCACGGCGAGGACCAGCCGCGCGGGCCGGTGGCCGCGCACCGCGCGCAGGGCGGCGCGCGCGGTGGAGCCGGTGGCCACCCCGTCGTCGACGACGACCGCCGTCCGCCCGCGCAGCACCGGCGGCGGGCGTCCCTGCCGGTAGCGCTCCTCGCGCCGGCGCAGCTCCCGGCGCTCACGCTCCACCACCGGGTCCAGGTCGGCCCGGGTCAGCCCCAGCGCGCGCAGGGTCCGGTCGTCGAAGAGCGGCGGACCGTCGCCCGCGAGCGCGCCCACGCCGAACTCCTCGTGGCCCGGCGCCCCGATCTTGCGGACGACGAGCACGTCCAGCGGCGCCCGCAGCGCCGGGGCGATCTCGCGGGCGACCGCGACACCGCCGCGCGGCAGGGCGAGGACCACGGGATCGGGGAGGGCACCGGCCTCCTGGCGCGGCCTCAGGAGTTCCGCCAGGTGCCGTCCGGCCTCGGCGCGGTCACGGAACCGCATGGGCCGCCCGCTTCACCCGTTCGGCGCGTCGGCGGTGCCGTTGGCGTTCCAGTCGTACGGTCCGCCGCCGCGCCACTCGATCAGCTCGGGATCGTCGATGGCCCGGTCCTCGGCGGGCAGACCCGCGCGGTGGACCAGGTCCATCACGTCGAAGAGGCTGTAGGCGGTCTCCGCCGGCTCGCCGCGGATCGTCACCGGACGGCCGCCGTCCGATTCCGGTGGCATCACCACCACGGGGGGACGCGTGCTCATGACACCACCATGCGCCCTGTGCGCCGGGCGCGCAGCCCGGCGCACCGTGGAAACCGGCCTTTTTGCAGGTGACCGGCGGTCTGGGATGCCCCGAATACGGCCTAATGCTCAGGTGTGACGCTCGCGTAAAGGCACGCGGAAGGGGCGTGCCGCCGGTCGCGGCGGCCTCCTCGTGCCGGACGGGCTCGGCGGACGGTCCGGTTCCCGCCGCCCGACCGGCGAACGGCCCGGCCGGACGTGGAGTGCCGCGCCGAGGGCGGCGGAGGGGCACCCTCCGTGCCGCGGGCCATCCGGGGCCGATCAGGGCGGTGCCATGCCCGTGGAAGTGCGCCCCGCGTCGGTCTTCGCGGACGCCCGTACGCTCGTCGGGCCGAAGTCCCCCGGGGCGAGAGTCTGTTGGCATCTGAGCCACCGCATCCCCCGGCACCCGGCAGGCGACTGCGGGGGCCGGCCCGGGGCGGGTACGCGGCCGGGCTGTGCCGTGCCGATCCCCCGCCCGGAGTCATCGCCCACGACGGCGGCGGGCCGGTGGGCTGGGCCCCGTGGCGCCCCGCGCGGCGACGTCCTCCGCGCGCAGCCGCACGATTCCGCACGTCGACGACCTGCCGGTGTGGTCGCTGTGGTGCGTGCGGGTGCGCCCCGGCCACGGCGGGCGGGGGATCTCCCACACGCGCACCGCCGGCGCGGCCGGTTCCGCCCGGGACCGGGGCGCGCCGGCGACCGAGGCATACCTTCCGGACAACGCGGGCACCCGGGTCGACCCGACGACGGCGTACGCCGGACTGCGCGCGGACTTCGAGCGGGCCGGATTCACGCCCGCGGCGGCCACGGCGTCCGTCCTCGCCGCGGGCGTGCCCGTCCTCGCCGGGCGACCCCGTCCTCGCCGGGCGCCCCCGGATAGTTATGCTGCTCGACCTGCGCTGACGGTCACGCACCGTGACCCCGTGCCGTCGCCCGCTCAGTGCACGGAGAAGCCCCCGTCGACGCAGACGGACTGCCCGGTGACATAGGCGGAGGCGCGGCTCGCGAGGAAGACCGCGGCGCCCGCGAAGTCCTCGGCCAGGCCGTTCCGCCCGACGAGGGTGCGCGCGGCCAGCGCCGCGACCTGCCGCGGATCGGAGGACAGCCGCGTGTTCAGCGGTGTCATCACGAACCCGGGCACGAGTGTGTTGCAGGTGACGCCGTACGGCGACCACGCCTCCGCCTGCGAGCGGGCCAGCGACTCCAGCGCCCCCTTGGAGACGCCGTAGGCGCCGCTCTGCACCAGTGCGCGGTGGGCCTGCTGGGAGGTGATGTGGACGATCCGCCCGAAGCCCCGCTCGGCCATGCCGGGACCGAAGCGCTGTCCCAGCAGGAACGGCGCCTCCAGGTTGACGGCCATCGTGCGGTCCCACACGTCCTCGCCCAGCTCGCCCATGGGGGGCCGCAGGTTGACACCGGCGCAGTTGACGAGGATGTCCGGCTCCCCGAACACCCCGGCGGCCTCCTCGGCGGCCGCCCGCACGCCCTCGCGGGTGCTCAGGTCCCCGCTCACCCACGCCGCCCGGCAGCCGTGCTCCTGAAGCGCCCCGACCGCGGCCGCGAGCTCGGCCTTCCGGCGCGCGACGATCACGACGTCCGCACCGGCGCGGGCCAGGGCCTCGGAGACCGCCCGGCCGATGCCGGAGCTGCCGCCGGTCACCAGGGCGACGCGGCCGTCCAGCGAGAACAGTTCGGAGAGGTAGGCCCGCGAGTTCATGACCGCACCCTAGGGCGAAACACGCCCTGGTGCTGCGGCCGGCGGGGGCCTCGTGTGAGCCCGGCGGGCGCGGGCACTCGAAGTGCCCGGCGGATCCGCCCGGACCGCCGTACGCACCGGAGGTGGAGGACATGGGGCACGGTGGCGACGTCATCGACGAGCTGGTGACCGATCACGGCGAGGTCGCGGAGCTGTTCGGCCGCATCGAGGCCCTGCCGCCCGGCGAGAAGCGCCGCAAGCTCTTCGCCGACCAGGTCACCATGGAGCTGGTCCGGCACTCGGTGGCCGAGGAGGAGTACCTGTACCCGGCCGTGCGCGCGCACGTGGCGGGCGGCGACGCGCTCGCGGACCGGGAGATCGAGGACCACTCCGAGGCCGAGCAGATCATGAAGGATCTGGAGGGCCGCGACGCCGGCGACGCCGAGTTCGACCGGCTCGTCGCCAGGCTGACGACGGAGGTGCGCGCCCATATCGCCGACGAGGAGGAGAACCTCTTCCCGCGGCTGCGCGCGGCCTGCCCGCCCGAGCGGCTCGACGAGCTGGGCGACAAGGTGCGCCGGGCGAAGAAGCTGGCCCCGACGCGTCCGCATCCGGCCGCGCCGGACAAGCCGCCGGCCAACAAGATGCTGGTGCCGGGCTTGGGGCTGGTCGACCGGCTGCGGGACGCCCTCTCGGGCCGCGGCAAGGAGGGCTGACCGCACGCGCGGGGCGGGCGGGGGACGGTTCAGGCGATGAGGGCGCGTCCCGGGTCGAGGCGGTCCTGGAGGGCCGGCCGGTGCAGCGCGGCCACCGGGTCGAGCAGGTCGGGGTGGCGCAGCAGGGCCGCCGCCGCCCGGTCGCGGCTGTCGGGCGAGAGCAGGCGCCGGAACGCGGCCGGAGTGCCGTCGCCTGGGCCGAGGGCGGCCACCGCCCGCCGGGCCAGGGCCAGGTCGCCGAGCAGGCAGGCCGCCCAGCTGGCCACTACCTCGTCCACCCAGGTGCGCCAGGCGTCGTCGTGCGTGCCGGTACGGTCCCCGGGGGCGGCGCCGGTGATCAGGTCCAGGGCGGCGGAGCCGCCGGGGCCGGCCATGCCGACCAGCGCGGCGTCGGTCGGGGTCGGGTAGCGCAGCCGGGCGGCGACGGTGACGGCCTGCCGGGCCTGGGCCTCCCCGAGGGCTTCGGAGAGGGCGCCGCCGCACGCCGGGTAGGAGCGGGTGAGCCAGTGGGTGGTCGCCGCGATGAGCGGGGAGAGGTCTGCGAGCACTGCCGGGCCGTCCGAGGTACTGGCGGGAACGGGGGGGGTCGTAGCACCGTAGCCCGCCGTCCCCGGTTGCGGACATGCCCGGGGCCGGATGCAAGGCGTGGCCTCGCCCACACCGCGACGCCCGCCCCGGGCCGCGAGGGGCCGGGACGGGCGTCGGACGGGCGGCGAAGGGATCAGCCGAGGCCGATCCGGTCGAGGTTCATGACCTTGACCCACGCCTCGACGAAGTCGTGCACGAACTTCTCCCCGGCGTCGTCGCTCGCGTAGACCTCGGCGAGCGCGCGCAGCTCGGAGTTCGAGCCGAAGACGAGGTCGGCGCGGGTGCCGGTCCACTTGACCTGGCCCGAGGCGTCCCGGCCCTCGAAGGTGGCCTGGTCCTCGGAGGTGGACTTCCACGTCGTGCCCGGGTCGAGCAGGTTGACGAAGAAGGCGTTGGTGAGCGTGCCCGGCGTCTGGGTCAGCACGCCGTGCTTCGAGCCGCCCTGGTTGGCACCCAGCACCCGCAGGCCGCCGACCAGGACGGTCATCTCGGGGGCGGACAGGGTGAGCAGGTTGGCGCGGTCCAGCAGCAGGTACTCGGCCGGCAGGCGGTTGCCCTTGCCGAGGTAGTTGCGGAACCCGTCGGCCACCGGCTCCAGCGCCGCGAAGGACTCGGCGTCGGTGTGCTCGTCGGTGGCGTCCACCCGGCCCGGGGCGAACGGCACCTCGACGGCGTACCCGGCGTCCTCGGCGGCCTTCTCCACGGCGGCGGAACCGCCGAGGACGATGAGGTCGGCCAGGGAGACCTGCTTGCCGCCGGCGGCGTTGAACTCCCGCTGCACGCCTTCGAGGGTGCGCAGGACCGTGGCGAGCCGGTCGGGGTCGTTGGCCTCCCAGCCGCGCTGCGGCTCCAGCCGGACGCGGGCGCCGTCGGCGCCGCCGCGCTTGTCGCTGCCGCGGTAGGTCGAGGCGGACGCCCAGGCCGTGCCGACCAGCTCGGAGACGCTCAGGCCGGAGTCGAGCAGCGTGGCCTTGAGGGCGGCGACGTCGGCGGCGTCGAGGGCCTCACCCCGCGCCTCGGGCAGCGGGTCCTGCCACAGGAGGGTCTCCTGCGGGACCTCCGGGCCGAGGTAGAGGGCCTTCGGGCCCATGTCGCGGTGGGTCAGCTTGTACCAGGCGCGCGCGAAGGCGTCCGCGAACTCCGCGGGGTTCTCGTAGAAGCGGCGGGAGATCGGCTCGTAGATCGGGTCGAGGCGCAGCGACAGGTCGGTGGTGAGCATCCGCGGGCGGTGCTTCTTCTCCGGGTCGAAGGCGTCCGGGACGATCTCGGGGGCGTCCTTGGCGATCCACTGGTGGGCGCCGGCCGGGCTGACGTCCGGCTCGTACTCGAACTCGAAGAGGTTCTTGAAGAACCCGTTGCCCCACTGCGTCGGGGTGGTGGTCCAGGTGACCTCCAGGCCCGAGGTGATCGCGTCCTTGCCGACGCCCGTGCCGTAGGTGCTGCGCCAGCCCAGGCCCTGCTCCTCCAGGGAGGCGGCCTCGGGGTCGTTGCCCACGTGGTCGGCGGGGCCGGCGCCGTGGGTCTTGCCGAAGGTGTGGCCGCCGGCGATGAGGGCGACGGTCTCCTCGTCGTTCATCGCCATGCGGCGGAACGTCTCCCGGATGTCGCGGGCCGCGGCGATCGGGTCCGGGTTGCCGTTGGGGCCCTCCGGGTTGACGTAGATCAGGCCCATCTGGACCGCGCCGAGCGGGTTCTCCAGCTCGCGGTCACCGCTGTAGCGGCGGTCGTCGAGCCAGGTGGTCTCGGGGCCCCAGTACACGTCCTCCTCGGCCTCCCAGACGTCCTCGCGGCCGCCCGCGAAGCCGAACGTCTCGAAGCCCATCTGCTCCAGGGCGACGTTGCCGGTGAGGATCATGAGGTCGGCCCAGGAGATGGCCTGGCCGTACTTCTTCTTCACCGGCCACAGCAGGCGGCGGGCCTTGTCGAGGTTGCCGTTGTCCGGCCAGCTGTTCAGCGGGGCGAAGCGCTGCTGGCCGGCCCCGGCGCCGCCGCGGCCGTCGCTGATGCGGTAGGTGCCGGCGCTGTGCCAGGCCATGCGGATCATGAGCGGGCCGTAGTTGCCGAAGTCGGCGGGCCACCAGTCCTGCGAGGTGGTGAGGATCTCGGCGATGTCCTGTTTCACGGCCGCGAGGTCGAGGCCCTCGAAGGCCGCGGCGTAGTCGAACTTCTCACCGAGGGGGTTCGCCACGTCGGGGTTCTTGGCGAGGATCTTCAGGTTGAGCCGCTCGGGCCACCACTGGCGGTTACCGCCGCCCTGGGTGGGGTGTGCGGCGCGATCGTGCGCGACGGGGCAGCCGCCGGTGCCCTCCGCCTTCGCGTCGGTGACGATCGCATCGGGGTTCTCAGCCATGGGAAACCTTCCGAACTAGGTGGATCACAGTGCTGGGGGCGCACCGCTGGCGGTGGAGCAGTCGGGGCACAGGCCCCAGTAGATGACCTCGGCCTCGTCGATGGCGAAGCCGTGGTCGTGGGACGCGGTCAGGCAGGGCGCCTCGCCGACCTGGCAGTCGACGTCGGCGACGGCACCGCAGGACCGGCACACGATGTGGTGGTGGTTGTCGCCGACCCGCCCCTCGAACCGGGCCGGACTGCCGGCCGGCTCGATACGTCGTACGAGTCCCGCGGCAGTGAGGGCGTGCAGCCCCTCGTAGACGGCCTGCAGGGAGACATGACCCACGCGATCACGCACCCCCGAGGCGATGGCCTCTACACCGAGGTGGTCGCCGGCCCGGACGGTGTCCAGCAGCGCGACCCGCGCCGCCGTCACCCGCAGGCCGGCGCCGCGCAGCTCCTCGGCGGGGGTCGGAGTCCGGGATGCGGTCATGGCGCACAACCTACCGCGCCAAACACGAATGATTCAAGAAAACGAATGATGAAACTCTGGCGTGTCGGACCGCCCGGCCCGTCACCCCGCCGACCCCACCTTTTTCCTCCGGATGGCGTCCGGTGGCGCACATGACACTCCCCGACCACCCCCAAAGCGCGAAAAAACGTGTCGTCCGACATCGGGCCACCCCGTTGCGTCAAGGGCTCCATTGCTCGCAGACCCAAGCGAACTCGATGGAGGAATCACGCATGCTCGGCAGACACACCGCGGCGGGCCGCCGCGCCGCCCTGACCGCTCTCGGCACCCTCGTCCTCACCGGCGTCACCACCGCGGCGGCCGCCGAGCCGCCGCCCGCGCCCCTGCCCGCGTCCGTCGCGGCGCAGACGGTCGGCGCCGACCGGCCGGCGCCCGCGGTGCTGCGCGCGCTGGAGCGGGACCTCAGGCTCACGCCGGGACAGGCCGCCGAGCGGCTGGTCAACGAGGCCGAGGCCGGGGTCCGCGCGGGCCGGCTGCGCACCGCGCTGGGCGACCGGTTCGCCGGGGCCTGGCTCAGCGGGTCGACCGCCACCGACCTCACCGTCGCCACCACGGACGCCTCCGACGTGACGGCCATCACGGCGCAGGGCGCGAAGGCCGCGGTCGTCAAGCGGACCCTCACCGACCTGCGGGCCGTGAAGGAGAAGCTGGACGCGGCGGCGGGCCGCGTCAAGACGCTGGAGACGCCCGTCTGGTACGTCGACATCCCCACGAACCGGGTCGTCGTCCGCGCGACGAAGCGGTCGGCCGCCACCTCGTTCATCACCAGCGCCGGGGTCCGGGGCAAGGGCGTCGGCGTGCTCGTGTCGCCGGCCCGGCCGCGGCTGCTGGCGGACCTGGTCGGCGGGGAGGCGTACTACATCCAGAACTCCGCGCGCTGCTCCATCGGGTTCTCCGTCACCAAGGGCGACCAGCAGGGCTTCGCCTCGGCCGGGCACTGCGGCAACCCCGGTGACACCACCAGCGGCGCCGACATGTCCGCCCAGGGCGAGTTCAAGGCGTCGACCTTCCCCGGCAAGGACATGTCCTGGGTCGCCGTCAACAGCGGCTGGACCGCCACCGCCGACGTCAAGGGCGAGGGCGGCCAGCGCACCCAGGTCACCGGCTCGGTCCAGGCGCTCGTGGGGGCGTCGGTCTGCCGTTCCGGCTCGACCACCGGCTGGCACTGCGGCACCATCCAGCAGCACGACACCAGCGTCAGCTACTCCGAGGGCACCGTGGACGGCGTCACCGAGACCACCGTGTGCGCCGAGCCGGGCGACTCCGGCGGCCCCTACGTCTCCGGCTCCCAGGCCCAGGGCGTGACCTCCGGCGGCTCCGGTGACTGCACCAGCGGCGGCACCACCTTCTACCAGCCCGTCAACCCGATCCTCAGCGAGTTCGGGCTGGTGCTGAAGACGGCGACAGCCCAGCAGGGCACGCCCGCCCCGCAGGACAGCGCCGCGGCCGCCAAGTGGGCCGCCGGGCGGGTCTACGAGGCCGGTACGACGGTGACCCACGCGGGCGTGCGCTACACCTGCCTGCAGAGCCACCAGGCGCAGGGCCGCTGGTCGCCGACGGCGACGCCGTCCCTGTGGCAGCGGATGTAGCGGACCGGGAAGGGGCCGTACGGCTTCCGGTGCGGGCACGGGCGTCACGGTCCCGCACCGGCCGGCCGGCTCGTGCCGTGACGCTACGGCCCGCTCTGCGCGAGGAGCCCGTACGCGGTGGCGATGAAGGGGTCGC
The DNA here is from genome assembly GCF_000225525.1 of Streptomyces zinciresistens K42. Classification (GTDB taxonomy): domain Bacteria; phylum Actinomycetota; class Actinomycetes; order Streptomycetales; family Streptomycetaceae; genus Streptomyces; species Streptomyces zinciresistens. The sequence goes on from NZ_AGBF01000107.1 coordinate 22,178, forward strand.
GGGCCCGGAAGCGCCGGGTGCACAGCGCGGCAAGGGCGGTGCCCGTGTCGGGCCGGAAGCCCAGGAACGCCTGCTGGCCGAGGGTGGCGCCGCTGTGGAAGTACATCGGCCCGGCGTCCGTGGGGTGCCGGAACCAGGCCATCGTGTGCACGTGCCGGCGGCCGGGGCCGCGCCGCAGCACGGGGGTGCGCACCGCGCGCAGCGCCCCGGCGAGCGGGGAGCCGTCCGGGTCGAGGTGGGCTTCGAGGAAGGTGAGCAGGTCGTGCGGTGTGGCGCGGACCGCGCCCGCCGCGTCGAAGCCGCCCGCGTCGAAGGGTGGGGTGGGGGTGCGGCCGTCCTTGCCGTGGCCGACGGCGTCCGCGGCCGGGCCGCCGGGGCGGGGCGCGGTGCCGTGCAGCCCGAGCGGGCGCAGCACCTGGGCGCGCAGCAGTTCCTCCCACGGAGTGCCGGTCAGCGTGCTGAGGGCGTGGCCGAGGACGGCGACGCCGAAGTTGGAGTAGTGCCAGCGGGTGCCGGGCCGGTGCCGGGGGCGGTGCCGCAGGAAGGCGGCGACCACCCGCTCGGCGGGGTAGCGGCCGTAGGGGGCGGTGCGCCAGGCGGGCAGGGCCCGCGGGTAGAAGTCCGCGGGCAGCGCGGGCAGTCCGGCGGTGTGGGTGACGAGGTGGGCGAGCGTCACGGGGTCGGGGCCGGCGCGGCGGCCGGGGTCCAGGCAGCGGGCGGCCGGCTCGCCACCGCTCAGCACACCGCGTTCGACGAGCCGGGCGAGCAGCAGCCCGGTGAAGGTCTTCGACGCGGAGCCGATCTCGTAGCGCAGGTCCGGGCGGGGTACGGGGGGCCGGGGGCCGGTGCCGCCGTGGTGCACGACGCGGCGGCCGTGCCGGGACACGGCGAGGACGACGTTGATCATCTCTGGAGGACTGTGCTGATGGAACAGCTGCCGATCGTCCGCCCCGGCGAGCGCGTGGTCGCGCGGTCGGACGGCAAGGGCGGCTTGATCCTGGGCGTGGAGAAGATCAAGGGCCGGGAGTTCGCCGCGAGCGCGGAGTGCAGCGGCTACGTGCTGGACGCCCGGCTGCTGATGGACGTGCCGGCCTTCAACGGTGATCCCCTTGTGCGTGATCTCCAGGACAGCCTGT
>NZ_AGBF01000106.1 GCF_000225525.1 Streptomyces zinciresistens K42
AGCACAGGGGCCTCCTGTTGCTCTATGGATTCGACACCCACGAGCTGTTCAGGAGGCCCCTTCCTCATGCCCTCACCACCGCAGAATCACCCGACCGGGAACCCGCGTTCGACCGCCACCGCTCAAGATCGAAAAGACAACAGCTTCTTAGGTCGTACCCCGACACTACTGGGGAAACGCGTAGGTCCGGACGGGGTCGAGATGCAGTTCGAAGGGCCCGAAACAGTCGGCCGCGAGGGTCGCGACCGGAGCGCCGCAGGGGCAGGCCCGGTTGAGTCCCTCGTCGCCTGTCGGTCCGCAGCACCCACTGCTGTTCTCCCAGTTAGGCAGTGGCTGAAGACCGGCGGCGTCATCAGGGTGCACCAGCACTGTGTGTCGGCTGCCGGCCGAGATGACGAAGCCTTCTTCGCGGCAGACCACAGGTCCGCACGACTGAGCCGGCTTCGGGTCCTCCTGATCGTCCTGCACCACGTAGGGAGGGCCCCAGGGCTCGGGATCGATCGCGTAGTGGCCCTGCGGAACGGTGGAAGGCGCCCGGCGCGTCTCCTTGTCCCGGTCGCGCTCGTCGTCTGAGACGCCAGGGACGGCGGCAAGCTCGGAGAGCTCCGGCGTGATCGCGGTGCCACACTTGGAACAGAGGAAGACGGTCATCCCCTCGTTGTAGTGCTCAGGGCTGCGGCTTCGCATCTTCGTTTCGCTGCTCGGAGTCGATGCGCGCGACGACGCCACGGAGATCGGGCATGCCCAGGTGGACGGTGGTGTGCCGGGCCGCGAGGTCGCGCATGGCGGCGAGCTTCTGCTCCGCAGCGGCGAGGCTGGCCTCGATCGCGGCGACCTCGCCGAGCCATCCCTGTTCCTTTGCCTCCTGGAGCCGGTCGAGCAGGTTCGCGTGGATCTCCTCCAGGCGGGGCATCTGGTCGGGATCGGGCCGCAGGACAGGGCAGCGGATGCAGGCGTGTTCATGGACGCAGGGGGTGCCGAAGTCGCGTGCGCAGACGCCGAGGGCGACCTTCCGCAGCTCGAAGTGGGCGAGGAAGTCCTGCCACTCCTGGGCGGTGGGCTCGCGGTGCTCCTCCCCGGGTCGCAGCGCCCGGCGGCGGGCGATGAAAGATCGGTGGTGGTTGACGACGTCCTCGGGATAGATCGCGGCATAGCCGAGGGTCGTGTCGACCGTCCGGTGGCCGCAGATGCGGGCGGCGATGTGCGGGGGCAGGCCGGAGCGGAGGGCGTCTGTCACGAAGATTCTTCGGAAGTCGTGGGGCGTGTATCGCAGCTGCTCGTTGCCAGGCCCGGTCAGCCCGCTCCCCTCTCTGTCAGCCTTGGGTGAGACATCCCGCTTCGTCGGGTTAGCCTGAGAGGGCACGACAGGAGAACCACCCCCTCATGACCAGTACCACCCCCGCCGGATCCGACCCGGCTCCCCGGCCGAAGCGCCGCACTTTCAGTCCCGAGTACAAGCTGCGGATCGTGGCCGAGTATGACGCCGCGCCCAAGAACGAGAAGGGCGCGGTCCTGCGCCGCGAGCGGCTGTATCACTCGCACGTGAAGGAGTGGCGGGCCGCGCGGGATGCCGGGGCGCTGGAGAAGCTGGTCGACAAGCGCACCAGCCCGGCGAGGCCGAAGAAGTCTGCCGCCGAGGCGGAGAACGAGAAACTGCGCCGGCAGGTGGAGCGCCTGGAGAGGGAACTGGCCCGGAACAAGGCCGCGTTGGAGGTTATGGGAAAAGCTTCCGCGCTCTTGGAAATGATCTCCGAGGGCGCGGACTGAAGGCTGCCGCCGAACCCGTCGCCGACGATGCCTTCGCCGGCGTCGAGGACGCGCTGGGCATCACCACCGCGTGCCGGCTGACCGGCCGCTCGCGGGCCACCCACTACCGCAGGCTGCGGCCCTCACCGGAGCGAAGGCCCAGGAAACCCGGGGTCCAGCCCTCGGCCCTGACAGCCGAAGAGCGGGCCGCGGTGTCGGAGTTGATGAACGGCGACGAGTACGCCGAACTCCCGCCCGCGCAGATCTGGGCCCGTGAGCTGGATGCCGGGCGTTACCACTGCTCCGTTTCCACGATGTACCGGATCCTGCGCGAGAAGGGGCAGTCCGGCGAGCGCCGAAGGCAGGCCACCCACCCGGCGAAGACGGTGCCCGAGCTGGTCGCCACGGGGCCCTCGCAGGTGTTCACCTGGGACATCACCAAGGCGGCCGGACCGGTCAGGGGCGTCTGCTATCACGCCTACGTCGTCATCGACATCTTCAGCCGCTATGTCGTCGGCCATACCGTCGAGCGGGCCGAATCGGCGGTGCGGGCCGAGGAGTTGATCCGCGAGACCATCGCCCGAAACGGCATCGTGCCCGAAACCGTGCACGCGGACCGCGGCACGTCGATGACCTCGAAGAAGGTCTCGCAGCTGCTGATCGACCTCGGGGTCACCCGGTCGCACTCGCGGCCAAAGATCTCCAACGACAACCCCTACAGCGAGGCCCACTTCAAGACCACGAAGTACATGTCCGACTACCCCGAACGGTTTGACTCGCCGGCCCATGCCCGCGAGTGGTTCGACGCGTTCATCGCGTACTACAACCACGAGCACCGGCATTCGGGCATCGGCTGGCACACGCCCGCCAGCGTGCACTTCGGCACCGCCGAGGAGGTCCGCGACCAGCGGGCCGTCACCCTCGCCGAGGCATACACCCGCCACCCCGAACGCTTCGGCCGCCGTCCCCGACCACCCCAGATACCCCAGCAGGCATGGATCAACGACCCGGCCAAGCGCAGGGAACCCGCGCCACAAAGCTCATAGCGTCACGACCGTCTCACTGGACTTGAAATCTTCCGGACCGAACGGCTCGCCGTCATCGAGGACACCGAACACCGTCGGCGTCTACAGCACTTCGTCACCTGGCACCAGATGCGGCGCCTGCGGAGCAAGGCGGAGAAGGGGCCTCTGGGACGCTCCCAGATCAGCCAGGCGAAACAGGAGATCACCCAGGCCGGCGCCTTCCTCGCCTGGCTCGCCGACCGAGACCGCACCATCGAACACTGCCAGCAGGCTGATCCCGACGCCTGGCACACCGAGAAGCTGGCCACCCGGCGCCCGGCCCAGACGTTCCTGCGCTGGTGCATGAAGACGAGCCGGATGCCCCGCCTCACCCTGCCACCCCAGGTCATCAACCAGGACGACGCGCCGCTGCACCAGCACCGCCGACTCGCCATTCTCCGGCGGATCCTCAACGACGACTCGCTGCCTCTGCGGGCCCGGATCGCCGCCGCGCTCGTTCTCCTCTACGCGCAATCCGTCACCCGCATCGTCCGCCTCACTGTCGACGACATCATCGACGACGGGGCCACCGTCACAGTCCGGCTGGGAGACCCGCCGTCCCCGCTTCCGGAGCCCGTCGCTGACCTCATGCGGGCCTACATCCAGTCCTGCCAACACCTGCCCTACGCCAGCAGCAGAAGCTCACAGTGGCTCTTCCCCGGGCGCCAGCCCGGACAGCCGATGAACCCGGTCAGCCTCCAAGTCCACCTGCGGAAGATCGGCGTCCCGCCGCAGCGGGGCAGGACCTCCGCGATCCGTCAACTCGTCCTCCAGGCCCCGGCCCCCGTCATCGCGAAGGCGCTCGGTTACCACGACAAGACAGCCACCCGCCTGGTCACCAAAGCTGGAGGAACTTGGAGCCGATACGCCCCCGGCGATCACACACGGTGAGTTGTCGCTCCACTCCGGCTGGCATACCTCGTCACTCGGGAAATGAGAAACCCAGTTCACGCAGGCGGGGCAGGCAGACTTCGAGGCACTGCTCCACCGACGCGGCATCGGTACGCACGAGGATGTCGTCACGCAATGGGGCGCCACTGGCCACGAACGTCCAAGGCTTCCGCCTCTCTGCCATCCGCTCAGCATCAGCCTTGAACAGCACGGTTACGCCCTGTTCAGCCAGCGCTTCCATGATCGCGACAACGTCCACCGGTGACCCCTCCAGAAGTGCCTCGGACACAACACAGGAACCTATCCGCCCAAGGACGGACCACTAACACGGGCCTCGCCACCCAGAGTGACCAACGACGCCCGTCCAAGCTGGAATACGCGACCCCTCAACATGTGGGCCTACCAGTCTCAACCCCCTATACGTGAACGCCCGGTCGTACCGTTGCCCCATGGACAAAGTCCCTGAGCCACACACCGGATGGACGTTTCTGACCAACCACGCGCGCGTACTGGCGGCCATCGCCGAGAACCCCGACGTCCGCATCCGGAACATCGCGGCGCACTGCCGCCTCACCGAACGAGCCGTGCAGAAGATCATCTCGGAGCTGGAGCGGGACGGTCACCTGTCCCACAGCCGCGAGGGGCGGACCAACATCTACCGGATCGAGCCGGGCAAGCTGCTGCGCCACCCCGCCGAGGCGGGGCTGCCGGTGGCCTCGCTGCTCGCGCTGCTGCTCCGGGACGAGGCCGACCGGGCCGACGCGACCGCGCGGCTGAGGGCGGCGCAGCCGCGGGTGCCGGCCGACGACGCCTGAACGGCCCTGCCGCGCGAGGCCGTTCAGGCCAGGACGCGCAGCGCGCCGGGCAGTACCCGGACCGTGACGGGCAGCCGCGCCTCCACCTCGCCGTCGGCGCCGTAGGGCACCTCGCGGTCTGCCGAGATGCGGATCTCCCTGCCGCGCAGGATCTCCACCTCGGGCCGGTGGACGTGGGCTCCGGTCCTCAGCTCGTTCATCAGGGTGAAGAACAGCCGGCGCGGGGCGTCGCGGATCATCACGATCTCCAGCAGTCCGTCGTCGATCCGCGCGGCGGGCGCTATCCGCCGGCCGGAGCCGTAGTAGCCGGAGTTGGCGGCCACGACGGTGTAGCCGATGTGCAGGTGCTCGCGGCCGTCCACGGTGACGCGGTAGCGCGCGGCCCGCCATGTGGTCACCGCGCGCAGGCCGCCCGCGTAGTAGGAGGCCGAACCGCGCAGCAGCGAGGCGTTGTTGGCGTGCCGGTTGGCGAGCGCGTCGACGCCAGCGTACACGCTGCCGAGGACGACGGTCCTCGCGTGGCGGGCCGACTCGACCTCTATCGTGTCGACGCTGCGCGGCTCGTTGTCGAGCAGCACCCGCGCCAGCGCGTCCGGCGCGCGCGGCAGTTCGAGGGCCCGCGCGAAGTCGTTGCCGCGGCCCGCGGGGACGAGGCCGAGCAGGGCGCCCGTGCCGCTCAGGGCGCCGCCGACGCCGCCGGCCATCCCGTCGCCGCCGACGGCGAGCACCACCCGGCCCTCCTGCGCGGCCTGGCGGGCCAGTTCCCGGGCGTGGGCCAGGCTGCGGCTGTACCGGGTCCGCAGGTCGGCCCCGGCCTCCCGCAGCGGCCGGGCCACGCGCAGCAGTGCGGCGGCTGCGGCGGAGCCGCCCGCCGTGGGGTTGACGATGGCCGTGAACTGTCGCATCGGTGAGCCTTTCGGGCCGACGGGAGGGAGTTGCCGGGGCGGACGGTGGGGCGGGGACGGGGTGGTGCGCGCCCGACGACGTACCGGCGGGGCGGAGACGGGGCGGTGCGCGCCGGACGTACCGGTGGGGCGGAGACGGGGCGGTGCGCGCCGGAGGTGACCGCGGGTCCGGTACGGGAACGCTGCCCGCCGCACGTACTCCCGCGGGTCCGGGACGCGGGCGGTGCGCGCCGCTGGTGCCCGCGGGGCGGGAACGCGGGCTGCGCGCCGCGGGTGCCCGCGGGTCAGTCGAGCGGGAGGAGGACCCCGGGGTTGAGCACTCCCGCCGGGTCCAGCCGGCGCTTGACGGCGCGGAGCGCCTCGACGCCCAGGGGGCCGGCCTCGCGGACGTACCAGTCGCGGTGGTCGGTGCCCACGCCGTGGTGGTGGGTGATCGTGCCGCCCGCGGCGAGGATCGCCTCGTTGGCCGCGTGCTTGGCCCTCGCCCAGTGGGCGGCGGCGTCGTCGCCCTGGGCCGAGACCACCGTGAAGTACAGCGAGGCGCCGTTCTCGTAGACGTGCGAGATGTGGCACATGACCAGCGGCGGGGTGCCGGCCTCGGTGAGGGTGGCGGTGAGCGCGTCGCGGACGGCGGCGTGGAGGGCGGGGACGCGGGACCAGAAGGCCGCCGTCTCCAGCGTCTCGGCGAACGCCCCGGCGTCCAGCAGCGCGTCGCGCAGATACGGCGCCGAGTAGCGGCCGTGCGCCCAGCGCCGCCCCGGCTCCTCGCCGAGCGGGGTGCCGCCGCGCTCGCGCAGGACCTCGGCGGCCTTCTCCCGGCGGTGGGCGGTGTCCTCGTCCGTGCCCTCGTAGCCGGTGATCGCCGCGCATCCCGCGTTCTGCGGGAGGCCGTCGGCGGCGCCGATCGCGTCGGGCTGGGCGAGGCCGATCAGGGTCTCGGTCTCGTCGGACAGCCGCAGCACCGTGGGGCGCGGGCCGTCCTGGGCGAGGCTGCGCAGCGCGGCGGCGCCCTCCTCGAAGGAGTCGAAGCGCCAGCCCTCGTAGACACGGGTGCGCGGGACGGGCCGGATGCGCACGGTCACGGAGGTGATGACGCCGAACGCCCCCTCCGAGCCGAGCAGGAGCTGCCGCAGGTCGGGGCCGGCCGCCGAGCGCGGCGCGCGGCCGGTCTCGACGGTGCCCTCGGGGGTGGCGAGGGTGAGCCCGAGGACCATCTCGTCGAAGCGGCCGTAGCCGGCCGACGCCTGGCCGCTGGAGCGGGTGGCGGCGAATCCGCCGATGGTGGCCCACTCGTAGGACTGGGGGAAGTGGCCGAGGGTGTAGCCGTGTTCGGCCAGCAGCGCCTCCGCGCGGGGGGCGCGCAGCCCCGGCTGGAGGGTGGCGGTGCGCGAGACGGGGTCGAGGGCGGTGAGCCGGTCCATGCGCCGCAGGTCCAGTGCGGCGAAGGGGGCGCGCCGGGCGGGGGCGAGGCCGCCGACGACGGAGGTGCCGCCGCCGAACGGCACCACGGACAGGCCGTGTCGGGCGCAGGCGCGCAGGCAGGCCAGCACCTCCTCGTGGCTGCCCGGGAGCAGGACGGCCGCGGGGGCGTCGTCGACCTCGCCCCGCCGGATGCGCAGCAGATCGGGGGTGGACTTGCCGCGGGTGTGCCGCACCCGGCTCTCCGGGTCCTCGCGGACGTGCTCCTCGCCGCCCACCGCGGCGGCGAGGGCCCGCCGCGCCGCGGGCAGGAGTACCGGCCCGGGGACGGCGATGTCCTCCAGGGCCACCGGTCCGGCGGCGCGCGGCTTCACTCCGAGCAGATCGCGCAGCAGCCCGGTCACGGTCTCGGGCAGCGGCGCCGCCTCGGCCGGGTCGCCCCAGCCACTCCACAGCATGTCCATCGGCGGTCGTCCTCACCGGTCGTCTCGGGCGATGCCGTGTCCCGGACGGCCTCGCAGGCGTTACACTGTTACACATGACGCCTATTCGTCACAACGGTCCGGACGGCGACGCGGTGCTCGACGCGGTGCGCGACTGCGTCCTGGCCGTCGGGGTCCGCCGTACGACGCTGACCGACGTGGCCCGCCGTGCCGGGGTCTCCCGGATGACGCTGTACCGCCGCTGGCCCGACGTCCGCTCGCTGGTGGGCGACCTGATGACCCGGGAGTGGGTCGCCGTCGCGACCGCCGCCATGCCGGACCGGGAGCCCGGGAGGCCGACGCGCGCCCTCATCGTCGACGGGCTGGTCCGCGGGGCGGGGGACTTCCGCGCCCATCCCCTGTTCCTCAAGATCATCGACGTCGATCCGGAGCTGCTGCTCCCCTACGTCCTCGACCGGCGCGGCGCGAGCCAGGAGGCGCTGCTCGCCCTGCTCGCCGGGGCGCTGGAGGAGGGCCACGCCGACGGGTCGGTGCGCGCCGGTCACGTCGAACGGCAGGCGCGCGCCCTGCTGCTGATCGTGCAGTCCTTCACGCTGTCCCTGCGGACCATGACCGACGAGGACGACACCGAGCTGACCGGCGGGGCCTTCCTCGCGGAACTGCGCGGCATCCTGGAGAGGACCCTGACGCCATGAGCCCCGCCCCCGCCCCGCTGCCCGGATCGTCCCTGTCGGCCGCCCGGCGCGCCCGCGAACTCACCGCCACCGTCGGCGGTTCCGCCGTCGACGTCCTGGTCGTCGGGCTGGGCGCCACCGGCGCCGGGGCAGCGCTGGACGCCGCAGCCCGCGGGCTGACGGTGGCCGCGGTGGACGCGCACGACCTGGCCTTCGGCACCTCCCGCTTCAGCAGCAAGCTCGTCCACGGCGGGCTGCGCTACCTCGCCTCCGGCCAGTTCGGCGTGGCGCACGAGAGCGCCGTCGAACGCGGGGTGCTCATGGAGCGCACCGCGCCCCATCTGGTGCGCGCCCAGCCCTTCGTACTGCCGCTGACGCCCCTGGTCTCCCGCGGTCAGGCCGCCCTCGCGAGGGCCGGGTTCCGGGCCGGCGACACCCTGCGGCTCGCGGCGCGCACCGCCCGCGCCACGCTGCCCGCGCCGCGTCGCCTGTCCGTGGTCGAGACCCGGCACCTCGCGCCCGCGCTGCGCGCGCAGGGCCTGCGCGGCGGACTGCTGTCCTGGGACGGGCGGCTGACCGACGACGCGCGCCTGGTGACCGCGGTCGCCCGCACCGCCGCCGCGCGCGGCGCCCGCGTCCTGACCCGGGTGCGGGCCCTGGAGCTCACCGCCTCCGGCGCGCGCGTGCGCGACGAACTCACCGGCGAGGAGGGCGAGATCAGGGCCCGGGTGGTGGTCAACGCCTCCGGCGTCTGGGCGGGCGGCCTCGTGGACGGCATCCGGATCCGCCCCTCGCGCGGCACCCATCTCGTGCTGCGCGCCGAGCGGCTGGGCGCGCTGCCGGCCGGACTGCACGTGCCGGTCCCGGGCGAGACCAACCGCTTCGTCCTGGTGCTGCCGCAGGGCGACGGGCGGGTCTACGTCGGGCTCACCGACGAGCCCGTCGAGGGCGACGTCCCGGACGTGCCGGACGTGCCCGAGAGCGACATCGGGTTCCTGCTCGACGTGCTCGGCTCGGTCCTGGAGACCCCCGTCGGCCGGGACGACGTGGCGGGCGCCTTCGCCGGACTGCGCCCCCTGCTGGACACCACGGCCGCGGACGGGCCGGGGGCGGCGCCGCGCACCTCGGACATCTCCCGCCGCCACGCGGTCCTCACCTCGTCCGAGGGCGTGATCACGGTGGTCGGCGGCAAGCTCACCACCTACCGGCGCATGGCCGAGGACGCCGTCGACGCGGCCGTCGCCACGGGACGGATCGGCGCCGGCCCCTCCCCCACCGCCGCCCTGCCGCTGGTCGGCGCGGCGGCCGCGGCGACGCTCGGCGCGGTGCGCGCGCCGCGCCGCCTCGTCCGGCGCTACGGCACCGAGGCCCCGGCCGTCGAGGCGCTCGGCACCCGCGACGCCCGGCTGAACGCCCCCCTGCTCCCCGGGCACCCCGTCACCGGGGCCGAACTGCTGTGGGCCGTACGGCACGAGGGCGCCCTCGACGAGGCCGACCTGCTCGACCGCCGCACCCGCGTCGGACTCGTCCCGCAGGACCGTGCGGCCGCACTGGCCGCCGCCCGCGACATCCTGCGCGAGTACGGGGCGCACCCGGCCGGGGACACGGCCCTGTAGGGACCGTGTCGGGCGGCGGCGCGCACGCCGTGTCCTGACGGTGCCCCTCCGCCCTCGGGCGACCCACGGGGGCACCCCCGTCCGGACCGGCCACCCGCGTCCGACCGATCCACAGCGAACCGATCCGCACGGGACCGGCGCACCCACCTCGAACCGGCCGTACGGCGGCGGGCGGCGGCCCGCGCGCGGCACGCCCGGCCGGGGCGCAACCCGCGCGGGCCTCCGGCTCAGGCCGCGGCGCGGCGGAAGTGCCACACGTTGTCCTCACGGTGGCCCTCCACGCCCTCGGGCGACACGTGGGGGCTGCGCACGGTCTCCCGGCGCACCACGGTCCACCCGGCGCGGGGCAGGGCGAGTTCGCCGGTGACGCCGTCGAGGGTCGGGAAGTCCGCCTCGAACGGCGGTTCGGTCTGCCAGGACGGCCAGCCCGCGTGCATGACGATCAGCAGGGTGCCGCCGGCGGCGACCGCGTCGGCCGCCCGCCGCAGGACCCGGGCCTGGTCGAGCGCGACCGGCGACTGCAGGAACTGCGCGTTGACCAGGTCGAAGGAGCCCTCGGGGAAGGTCTCGCCGAGCACATGGCGCTCCCAGCGCGTACGGTCGCCGACGCCCGCGTCGGCGGCGTGCCCGGCCGCGCGGACCAGGGCGGTGTGCGAGATGTCGGCGCCGGTGACCCGCCAGCCGCGGGAGGCCAGCCAGACCGCGTCGCCGCCCTCGCCGCAGCCGAGGTCGAGCGCGGTGCCCGGCGTCAGGTCCGCCGCCTCCCGCACGAGCAGCTTGTTGGGCCGGCCGCTCCAGACCGGGCCGCTGTCGCGGTAGCGGGCCTCCCAGAACTCGGCGGCGGTCGGGGCGGGGGTCTCGGTCATGGTCTCTCCCGGTGCGTGGACGGCGGGCGGGGCCCGGACGCACGCCCGGCCCTCGCGGAAGAAGCCTGCGGCACATCGCGCGGCAGCGGCGAACGTCGTTGCCGGTCCGGCAAAACCGCGTTGCCCGTGTGCGGTCGGTTCTCCCCGAGCGCGGCGGCGAACCGGACCGCGCCCGCGGCGCGAGCCGCGCCCCTGCGGACCGAGGCGTCCTCGGGGGAGGCCGACGCCCGCGTCGGCGAGCGGGTCCGGCGGGGCCAGGCCCGGTGGCCCGGGTCCGTACGGCTCCCGCGCGCAGCGGCGGTCGCCGACGCGCCGCGGCAGCCGGCCCGGGTTCCGGCCGGGGCAGTCCGTGAACAGGGCAGGCAGGTCCGCGCCCGCCGCGGCCGGCCGTTCGGTCCGGGCGACGCTCTCGTCGCAGGGGCGCGCGCGGGTCGGCGAGGTCGTCGCGCCCTGGTGCCACGTCTCGGCCGGGCGCCACTGTCCGTGGTCTCGTATACCGTATGCCGCCTGTGCAAGATCGGGAGGGGAAGATCACGATGCGGGTGGGGGCGGGACGGATGAGACGTCGCCTGGTGCAGGCGGCTGTGCTTGCCGGTGTGCTGACGGGCTGTTCGGGGACCGCGCAGGAGGAGCCGAGGGCAGCCTCCGGCACGTCGGTTTCGGCTTCGGCGTCGGGGGGCGCGGAGGACGGCGCGTCGGCCGGCGGCGGTACGGCGGCCAGGAGCGGGGGGACGATCGGCGCCGACGGCTCGGCGTGCGAGCTCCCCGTGTCCTTCGACGTCGCCGAGGGCTGGAAGCCCCAGGCGGTCGACGCGGCGGAGGCGGCGTCGAAGGGTTCGGGCGACGAGGTGACGCAGGAGATCGTCGACTCCCTGGTGCGCCAGGGGCCGGTCACGGCGGCCTGCGAGGTGGACGCCAAGCCCGCGGGGAACATCGGCTATCTGCGGGTGTGGACGGGCGCCCGGGGCGGGGGCGACGCGCGTGCCGTGCTGGAGGCTTTCGTGACGGCGGAGACCGGTGCCCGCAAGGCTACGTACACGCCGTTCACGGCGGGCGGTCTGGCCGGTGCCGAGGTGAAGTACCTGGTGCGCAGCGAACTCCTCGACGAGACGAAGGAGGCGAGCGCGGTGGCGGTCACCACCGGGCGGGGGCCGGTCGTCATCCACCTCGGCGGCCTGGACACCGAGGAGCACCGGGCGATGCTCCCGGCGTACGAACTGGCCAAGCGGACCCTGCGCGCCACCTGAGCGCGAGCCGTGCGCGGCGCGGGACCGGCAGCACCCCGCGCCGCACGCCGGGCGACGGGCGCAGGGACGGCCGGGCCCGGACCGCCGCCCGGCGGCGGCCGTCTAGGAGCGGCAGGCGAGGAAGCGGTCGAGGGCCGTCGTCAGTTCGGCCGGCTTCTCCACCGGCAGTTCGTGGCCGGCGTCCACGACCCGGACCACGGCGTCCGGAAGCTCCTTCGCCAGCCTCAGCATCTGCGACAGCGGCAGCTGGACGTCGTGGTAGCCGTGCACGATCAGGGTCGGCGCCTGTATCGCGCCCGCCCTGTCCAGGACGTCGAAGGCGCGCATGGCCCCGTACAGCGTCATCACGACCTCGCGGGGCGTGCCGGCCGAGGCGCGGACGTGGGCGCGGATCTCCTCGCGGGGATGGCCGGGAGCGAAGGCGCGCTTGATGTTCGCGGCGACGAACAGCTTGAAGGGGACCAGGGTCGAGGCCGCCATCAGCAGGGCGCGGCCCCGGCTGTAGGCCATCTTCCCGATGGAGTTCACCAGGACCATGCGCTCCACCCGGCCGGGGTGGGAGAGGGCGAGGGTCTGGGCGATCATGCCGCCCATGGAGTGGCCGACGACCACGAACCGCCCGATCTCCAGGTGGTCGAGCAGGGCGAGGACGTCCCCGGCGAGGTCCTCGACCCGGCGCACCCCGGCACCGGTGCTCTCCCCGTGCCCGCGCAGGTCGAGCCGGACGACGCGGCGCCGCTGCGCGAAGTGGGCCGTCTGGTGGTCCCAGCGGTGCCGGTCGGCCGTCCAGCCGTGGACGAACACCAGGGGCACGCCCCCGCCCTCGCGGGGGCCCTCGTCGTCGTACGTCAGCTTCGCGCCGTCGACTTCGAGCTGCGGCATGCGGGCCTCCTGGGATGTGTACCGGTTACCGACCGGTACGGTATCGGGCGGCCCGCGCCGCCGTCACCGCCGCGGGCCGGGGAAGCCGTGACGCGTCGGCGGCTCCGTGGCGAGCCGAGTTCCCCGGCGCCCGCCCGGCAGGTCCGGGGGCCGTGCGGGGGCGGCGGGCACCGGCCTGCGCGGCGGCCGGACGCCCAGGGCATAGGCTCGGTGAATGGCGAAGTACTTCGACGTGCACCCCGACAACCCTCAGCCGCGCACCATCGCGCAGATCGCCGACAGCGTGCGCTCCGGCGCGCTCATCGCGTATCCCACGGACTCCTGTTACGCACTGGGCTGCCGGCTGGGCAGCCGTGACGGCATCGACCGGATCAGGTCCATCCGGCGCCTGGACGACCGCCACCATTTCACCCTGGTCTGCCAGGACTTCGCGCAGCTCGGCCAGTTCGTGCGGATCGACAACGACGTGTTCCGCGCGATCAAGGCGTCGACGCCCGGCAGTTACACGTTCATCCTGCCCGCGACGAGGGAGGTGCCGCGCATGCTCCAGCACCCCAGGAAGAAGACGGTGGGTGTGCGCATCCCCGATCACGTCGTCACCCAGGCGCTCCTCACCGAGCTGGGCGAGCCGCTGCTGTCCAGCACCCTGCTGCTGCCCGACGAGGACGAACCCCTGACGCAGGGCTGGGAGATCAAGGACCGGCTGGACCATGTCCTGGACGGGGTGGTCGACTCCGGGGACTGCGGCACCGAACCCACGACCGTGATCGACTTCTCGTCCGGCGAGGCGGAGGTGGTGCGCGCGGGAGCGGGCGACGTCTCCCGGTTCGAGTGACGGCCGGGCCGGCGCGGGGGCGCGGCGAGCGGATGGATGGTGCATGAAACCATGTGCGGGGGCCCGGCCCCGCCGGACCGGCGACCCGCTCGCCGCGCGCTCACACAGAGAGGCACCCCCATGACGACCGCCGTACAGGGAACCGCCGTCGACGTCCCCACCGAGGACGGCACCGCCGACGCCTATCTGGTCCGTCCCGCCGACGGCGTGCCCCGGCCGGCGGTCCTGCTCTACATGGACGCCTTCGGGCTGCGGCCCCGGCTGCGCGCGATGGCGGACCGGCTGGCCGGGGCCGGGTACACGGTGCTGGTGCCCAACGTGTTCTACCGCGCCGGGCGCGCCCCCGTGGTCGAACTGCCCGAGTTCATCGACCCGGCCGCCCGGCCGGACATCCTCCGGAGCGTCACGCCGATGATGCGGGAGCTGACCCCGCGGGCGGCGATGCGGGACGCGCGGGCCTTTCTGGACCTGCTCGCCGCGTCCCCGGCGGCGGCGGCCGGGCCGGTCGCGCTGACCGGCTACTGCATGGGCGCGCGGCTGTCCCTGCTGACCGCCGGGACCTACCCCGACCGGGTCGCGGCGGCCGCCGGGTTCCACGGCGGTCGACTGGCGACGGAGGCGCCGGACAGCCCCCATCTGGTGGCGCGGCACATCACCGCCGAGCTGTACTTCGGGCACGCCGACCAGGACCCGTCCCTGCCCGCCGAGCAGATCGAGCGCCTGGAGGCCGCGCTGACGAGGGCCGGCGTCCGGCACCGCAGCGAGGTGTACGCCGGGGCCGGGCACGGCTACACGCAGTCCGACACGTCCGCGTACGACGCCGGGGCCGACGAGCGGCACTGGGCGGCCCTGCTGGATCTGCTGGAGCGCGCCTTCCCCGGGTAGCGGGCCCGGGTCCGCGGTCCGGGCCGCCGTACGGCCGCGTCCCCGCCCCGCGGCGCCGTGCCGGGGATACGGTCGGCGCCATGGACGGTGACCGCCGAGGGTGGCGTGCGTGTGTGCTCGGCGGGCTGGTGTTCGCCGTGTGCATGGCCGGCACCACGCTGCCCACCCCCCTGTACGGCCACTACCGGCGCGAGTTCGACTTCTCCGAGCTGACGGTGACGGTCGTGTACGCCGTCTACGCGTTCGCCGTCATCGCGGTCCTGCTGCTCGCGGGCGATGTCTCCGACGCCGTCGGCAGGCGCCCGGTGATCCTGTGGGGTCTGGGGTTCGCCGCCGCGAGCGCCGTGTGCTTCCTGTCCGCCTCGGGGCTGGGCTGGCTGTACGCGGGCCGGCTGCTGTCGGGGCTGTCCGCGGGGCTGCTCACCGGGGCCGCCACGGCCTACGTCATCGAGCTGGCGCCCCCGGGCGGCGCCGCGCGGGCGACCCTGGTCGCGACGGCCGCCAACATGGGCGGTCTGGGCTGCGGCCCGCTGCTCGCGGGGGTGCTGGCCGAGTACGCGCCCTGGCCGCTGTACCTGCCCTTCGCCGTCCATCTGGGCTTCGTGGTCTGCGCGGGCGCCGTCGTGCTCGGGCTGGCGGAGACCGTGGGGGAGCGCCGGCCGCTGAGCACGGTGCGGCCCCGGCGGCCGGATCTGCCGCGGGGGGTGCGGCGGGTGTTCGGACCCGCGGCGACGGCGGCGTTCGTGGGGTTCGCCCTGTTCGGGGTGTTCACCTCCGTCAGCCCGGCGTTCCTCGCGGAATCCCTCCACGAGCGCGACCTCGCGCTGAGCGGACTGGTCGTGGCGACGGCGTTCTTCGCCTCGATCG
This sequence comes from Streptomyces zinciresistens K42, assembly GCF_000225525.1. GTDB lineage: Bacteria > Actinomycetota > Actinomycetes > Streptomycetales > Streptomycetaceae > Streptomyces > Streptomyces zinciresistens. The sequence continues at coordinate 15,156 of NZ_AGBF01000106.1, forward strand.
CGGGACAGGCGTCGGTCGGCCGGATCGGGGTGGGCCGGTCGCTGCCGCTGGGCTGCGCCGCCCTGCTGGCGGGCCTGGCGCTGCTCGCGGGCGCGCTGACCCGGGAGGTACTGGCGCTGGTGGTGGCGAGCGCGGTCGTCGGCGGTGCCGGGCAGGGGCTGTCCTTCCGGGGCGCGCTGTCGGCGGTGGCCGCGGCCTCTCCCGCGCGCAAGCGGGCGGCGGTGATCTCCGCCCTGTTCGTGGTGGCCTACACCGGCATCTCGGTCCCGGTCATCGGGGTCGGGGTGCTGACGGGCCCGCTCGGGCTGAGGGGCGCCGGGCTGGTGTTCATCGCCTGCATGGCGGTCCTGGTGACGGCCGCGGCCGGCTACCTGCTGCGCCGCCCGGTACCGGCCGGCATCTGAGCCGGGGCGGCGGACACCGGACCGGGGGGACCGCAACCCGCCTGCGCCTGGGCGGAGTCGGTGCCGACGCCCGCAACTCCCCGGCCCGCTAACGGAGTCGGCACCCGGCCTGTCGGCGGCCGAACACGAGCGCCGGACAACCGGGTTGCCCGCCGCCCGTGTTCGGCCGCCGGAGATCGTTGTTACGGTGCACCGGTGGCTGACTCTTCACGTGACACCGCCGAAGGCGCCGGCTGGGGCGCCGCCGAACCCGGCACGTACAGGCGGCTGATGCCGCCCGGGGGCAAGAAGATCTCCTGGCTGGACCCCCGGATGCTGTGGGCGGCCCGCAACGGCGTGCTGGCGTCGTGGTTCGGTGATCCCACGGGCCGTACCCGCGAGCGGTGGGTCGCGCAGCGCGAGGCCGCGGGCGTGAGCGCCGACAAGGTGATCCGGCGCGACGACCCGGACCGGTTCTCGTTCCTCGTGATCGGCGACACCGGCGAGGGCGACGACCCCCAGTACGCCGTGGTGCCGGGCTTCCTGAAGGAGGGGCGGGACACCCGCTTCGCGGTCCTCGCCAGCGATGTGATCTACCCGGTGGGCAGCGCCGACGACTACTCCTCGAAGTTCTTCCGGCCGTACCAGGACTACCGGGCGCCCATCTACGCGATACCGGGCAACCACGACTGGTACGAGGATCTCGGCGCGTTCATGCGCGTCTTCTGCGACGACGCCCCTCCGCTGCCGCCCGCCGAACGCCCCCGGCCGCTCAGCCGCGCCCGGCTGCGCACGCTGCTGTGGCACCGGCCGCGCCGCGGGGACGGCGCGCGCCTGGACGAGGCGCGAGCCCTGCGGGCCGCGCCCGCCCAGCAGGCGGTGCAGCCGGGGCCGTACTGGGCGATCGACGCCGGGCCGGTGCGCATCGTCGGCATCGACACCGGGCTGCTCGGCAGCATCGACGCCCGGCAGGGCGCGTGGCTGCGCGAGGTGTCCAGGGACCCCCGGCCGAAGATCCTCGTCACGGGCTCGCCGATCTACGTCGACGGTGAGTACCGCCCCTGCCAGATCGAGGGCGGCGGGACCGTGGACGAGGTGGTCCGCGACCCGGCCCACCGCTATGTGGCCGCGATAGGCGGCGACATCCACAACTACCAGCGCTACCCGGTGCATGTGGACGGCCGCACCATCCAGTACGTGGTCGCGGGCGGCGGCGGCGCGTTCATGCACGCCACGCACACCATCCCGCGCGTCGGCGTCGCGGACGTCACCGAGGAGGACTTCCGCTGCTACCCGCTGCGCGGTGACTCCCTCGCCTTCTACAGCGCGCTCTACGGACGGCGGCTGCGGATGCGGCGCCTGTTCACGCTCACCGAGGCCGAGGCGGCGGCGGTCGTCGCGGAACGCCTCGGCATGCCGCTGACCCGCGCCCGGCAGACCACCGCCCCGGTCACCCGCCGCACGCGCGTGGTCGCCGCGCTGCTCGGCGCGGGACGCAGGCCGGGCCGCGGCGGCCGGTTCCGGCTGCCCGTGCGCAAGATCTACACGCAGTTGTTCTCGCCGAGTTCGGCGACGTACAGCCCGCCGTTCTTCAAGTGCTTCCTGAAACTCGACGTCACCCCGCAGTCCGTCCGGCTGCGCTGTCACGCAGCGACGGGCAACCGCGCGCAGGAGGCCGAGCCGCCGGTCGAGGACGAGGTCACGATCCCGCTCGGCTGAGGGGAGGGGGGCGCCGTTCGCGCTGCCGTTCGCCTTCGGCCACGAGGACTGCGTGCAGATCCTCACCGGCATGGCGACCCGCCTCGGTCCGGCGCCGGGCTGGAGTCCGCGCGCCTGACGTGCCGGCCGTCCGCGTCGGCCAGGACGCGGTCCAGCAGGTGCAGCGGTGCCGCCCGCACCCCGGCGGCCTCGGCCGCGTCCCAGTGGGCGAGGGCGCGGGGGAGGTCGACGAGGCCGTGCACGGGCGCCAGCCGGCCCGGCCGGTCCGCCAGGTGGGCGTGCAGCAGCGACTCCAGCCGGCACGAGGCGAGGGTGTCCGCGATCGCGGGGCGGGCGGCGAAGCCCGTCGCGGCCGCCGGCGGCAGGTCCTCGCTCAGCCGTGTGGCCGTGGAGTCCAGGGCCAGCAGGCCGCCCCCGAGGACGAGCACGTCCCCCGCCGTGCTCATCCGGTCCAGGGCGCGCGCGGTGTCGAAGCAGTGCGGGAAGGAGTCGTCGACCAGGACGGTCCCCGGCCGCAGGCGTGCCACGTCGACGAGGTTCCCGGCGCCGCTGACCGCCGTGACCAGGACGTCGGCCTCGTACGCCTCGGCGGGCAGCCGCCGCCCCGACTCCACGACCCGGACCGGCGTCGCGGGGTGCGCGCGCGACAGGTCGGCGGCCAGCCGGCGCAGGCGGTCGGCGCCGCCGGGCAGGTCGCACAGGAGCAGGCGGGCCGGTGGGCGCGGTGAGGTCGCGAGCAGCAGCCGCAGCGACGACACGCCGATGGAGCCGCAGCCGACGACGGCGAGGGTGAGGTCGCCGAGGTCGCGGCCGCTCGCCGCGAGGGCGGCCCGCACGGTCCTGGCCACGGCGACGGTGGTCGTGGCGTGCCCGGTGGTGATCGCCGCCCGGGTGCCGCTCTCGCGCAGGACGTCGTGGCCGTAGCCGGTCAGGGAGGGGATCATGCCGGCCAGCGAGACGCTGCGGGCGCCGAGGGAGGCGGCGTGCTCGACGGCCCGTGCGGTGCGGGCCGCGAGGTCGCCGGCCCCGGCGAGTTCGTCGGCGAAGAGGGGGAGCGCGACGAAGCCGGACTCCCCCAGCGGGGTGCCGGTGCGTTCCAGCAGCCGGGCGCGGCCGTCCGGGAAGAGCGAGGCGCGGATCTCCTCGCGGCCGAGCCCCGGGATGCCGTCGGGGAGCCCGGCGAACGCGGCGAGATCGCGGGGGGAGGGCAGGTAGCCGACGAGGGCGGCGTCGAGCCCGGTCCGGCGCGGCGCGCGGGCCGGACCGGCGGCGCCGTCGAGGAGGCGGCGCCGGATGTCCTCGGCCAGGTCCCGCGCCTGACGGTCCGTCAGGGCCGCGGCCGAGGCGCGCAGGGTGACGCGCAGGCCCGCGTCGCCGGAGAGCGGACGCGCGGCCAGGAACACGTCGGTGCCCAGCGGTGGCGGTGCGAGGGAGGTGTCGGAGTCGTCGGTGCGCAGGGTCGGGCCCCCGCCGCCGACCGGTCCCAGGGACGTGAAGTCCAGGAAGGTGAAGAAGAACTGGGCGTGCCGGGGCAGCCCGCTCGCCGTGCGCGGTGCGCTGGGGCCCTCGGTCCGGGCGAGGGCGGACTCGGCGGCCAGCAGCCGTACGTCGTCCGCGAAGGCGGGGGTCCGCTCCTGGCGCGGCCCGCTCGGCGGGGACGGCCGCAGGGTCACCGCTTGCGCGAACGGCCCGAAGACGCGGTGGGCGTCCGGGGTGGAGTCCTCGCGTCCGGTGACGGCGAGCCCGACCATCAGGTCGCGTTGCCCGGTCAGCTCGGCGAGGGCCTGGTAGTAGGCGGTGAGCAGGGGCGCGTGCGCGGTGGTGCCGGCGGCGCGCGCGAGGCGGCGCACGGCCCGGGTGGCGGCGGCGTCCAGGGTGAACCCGCTGGTGTGGAAGCCCTGCCGGGACGCGGATTCCCCGGCCGCGGGGGCACGCAGCACAGGGGGCGTGTAGGGCTCGCGCAGGCGGGCGCGGTGGGCGTCGGCGTCCGGGCCGTGCGGGCGCTGACGCGCGGCGGAGCGGGTGACGTGGTCGCGGAAGGTGCCGGTGAGGGGTGGCAGGCCGTGCGGGCGGCCGTGCTCCAGGTTGCCGTAGGCGGTGAGGAGTTCTCTCGCGAGGAGGGCGGCGCTGTAGCCGTCGCCGATCAGATGGTGGGCGTGGACCAGCAGGACGTGCTCGTCGGCGGCCAGGGTGAACAGCCGCAGCCGGAGCAACGGCCAGGCCCAGGGCTCCAGTTCGCGCCGTGCCTCCTCGGCGATGCGCTGTTCGAGCCGGGCGGGGCCGCCGGTGAGGGTCTCGCGCTGAACGGGCAGGCGCAGTGAGGCCGGCAGTTCCTGCTGGACGGGCGGGCGGGCGCCGGCCGGGAAGACCGTGCGGAGCATCGGATGGCGGGCCACCAGCACGTCGACGGCGCGTTGGAGGACATCGGGGCGCAGCGGGCCGCTGAGCCGGAACCGGGCGAGCCAGACGGGAGCCGCGCCGGGGTCGACGGCCTCGGCGAGGAGGAAGCCGCGCTGGGAGGGGGTGAGGGGGTAGGGGGCGTCGGCGGGCGTCGGGGGCGTGCGGTCGACGGGGGCCGGATCGGCCGTGTGCGCGGCGTCGAGGGCGGTGGCGAGGGCGGCGAGTGTGCGGTGGGTGTAGAGGGTCGTGGGCCGCGGCACGCGGGGCAGTTCGGCGCGGAGCCGGGCGAAGAGTTCCAGCACCATGATCGAGTCGCCGCCGAGCTGGAAGAAGTCGTCGTCGCGGGCGACCTCGGGGACGTCCAGCAGGTCCGACCAGACACGCGCCAGCAACTGCTCGGTGGGCGTGGCGGGCCCGGGGCGGGGGGTCGCCTGGGCGTCGTGACCCCCGGCGGCGGGGTCGTCGTGACCCCCGGCGGCCGGGTTGTCGTGATCACCGGATGCGGGGATGCCTTGTCGCCCGGTCGCGGGGCCGCCCAGCTCCCCGGGTGCGGGGCCGTCGTGGCCGCCGACTGCGGAGCCGTCGTGGTCGCCGGCCGCCGGGCCGGAGCGGTCATCGGCCCCGGAGTGGTCATCACCCCCGGGGCGGGTGTGGTCCCCGGGGCGGTGGGGCAGCCTGGTGCGGTCGATCTTGCCGGTGCCGGTCAGCGGCATGGCCGCGAGGGTGTGCACCCGTCCGGGCACCATGTACGGCGGCAGCGTCCGGGCCAGGGCGGCGCGCACCGCGCGCGCGTCCGGGCCGGCCGCTCCGGCGCGCGGTTCGAGGTAGGCCGCCAGACGCCCGCCGACGAGCAGTACGGCGGCGCGCGCGACGTCCGGGAGCGTGAGCAGCGCGGCCTCCACCTCACCGGGCTCCACCCGGTGGCCGCGCACCTTCACCTGGTCGTCGAGTCGGCCGAGGTACTCCAGTACGCCGTCGTCGGTGCGGCGGACCCGGTCGCCGCTGCGGTACCAGCGCCTGCCGTCCCGCTCGGTGAACGCCGCCTCGGTGAGCCCGGGTTCACCGAGGTAGCCGGGTGTCAGCCCGGTTCCGGCGATGAGCAGGTGGCCCTCCTCCCCGGGGGCGCACGGGTGCCCTTCCTCGTCCACGACGGCGAGTTCGGTCCCGGCGACGGGGCGGCCGATGGGCAGCGTGCGGACGTCGTCGCCGGGGCGGGCGTCGATGATGTGGCAGGTGGCGTTGATGGTGGCCTCGGTGGGCCCGTAGAGGTTGGACACCCTGTGCCCGGCTCCGGCGCGGTCGCCGAGCAGGTCGAACCAGCGGCGGACATGGGCCGGGGGCAGTGCCTCGCCGCCGACGTGGACCCAGCGCAGGGCCGACAGGTCCGGCGGTGCGCCCTCGCGCGGCGCTCGGAGTTCGGCGGCGGTGATCAGCCGCTCCCAGAGGGTCGGCACCGAACTCCACACGGTGATCCGGTCGTTCACGACCCGGTCGAGGAGCGTGTCGGGGTCGCGCAGGTCGTCCTGGGTGAGCGTGTGGACCCGGGCGCCGACGAGCAGGGGAGCCAGCAACTGCCGTACGGAGGCGTCGAAGCAGGGGGACGCCGTCTGCAGGAGCCGGTCCCCGGCGTGGTAACCGAAGGCGGTCAGCGCCCAGTCGAGGTAGGCGAGCAGGGAACGGTGGGTGATCGGCACGGCCTTGGGGCGGCCGGTGGACCCCGAGGTGAAGATGACGTACGCGAGGGCGTCCGGGTCCGTCGGCACGTCCGGGAGCCCGGCCGCGGGGGCAGGACCGGGCGCGTCGGCCGGGACGGGGCTGACGCCGTCGAGCGCGGCGGCCGTCGCGCGGGTCGCGGCGTGGCAGACGACCGTGCGGGCCCCGGTGCGGGTGAGCTGCTCCTGGAGGCGGGCCGCGGGGTGGGAGGGGTCCAGGGGCACCCAGCCGGCGCCGGCCCGCAGGATGCCCACGACGCCGAGTACGGTGTCGGCGCCGCGTTCGGTGAGCAGGCCGACGAGATCGCCGGGCCGCACGCCGTGTGCGCGCAGCCGGGCGGCGAGGGCGGCGGAGGCGGTGTCGAGTTCGGCGTAGGTGAGGGTGGTGTCGCCGGTGTCCACGGCGACGGATCCGGCGGCGGCCCGGAACCGCGCGCTCAGCCGCGCGACGATGCCCGCTCCCCCGCTCTCCTGCCCGGTGGCCCCGAACTCCTCGGCCACGCGCCGGAGTTCGGCGGAGTACTCAGCGGCGAGGCGTTCGACGGTCTCGCGGTGGAAGAGCCGGGCCGGGTGGTTCCAGGAGAAGTGCAGAGCCGCGTCGGCCTCCCAGCAGAGCAGGCTCAGCCGGGTCGCCGCCGAGGCGGTGGCCGCGGCGGCCGGGGTCACCTCGACGGGCCGGCCGAGGCCGTGGCGCACGGGGAACCGGGCGAAGCTGAAGCCGGCCGCGGCGGCCGTACGGGGCGCGGCGCCGCCGCTCGGCAGCAGGGCGGCGATGTCCGGGCTGGTGAGGCTGCCGTGGGCCTCCGCCTCGCGCCAGATGCCCCGCAGCCGCCGGGCGAGGGCCGGCAGGGGCTCGTCGGCGCCGACGGCGACGAGCACGGGGAGGGTGTCGGCGAGGGGGCCGACGAGGCGTTCGATGCCGGGCAGCGGCGCCTCCCGGCGGGCCCGTGCCACGTTGACGGCGACGGAGGGGCCGCCGCCCCAGCGCGACAGGCACCGGGTGTACGCCGCGAGCAGCAGGTGGAACAGCGAGACCTCGTGCCGGGCGGCGACGTCGCGCAGCGCGGCGCCGAGGGCCGGGTCGAGGGTGGTCTGGTGGTGGGTGAACGGCGGCGCCGGAGGGGTGTCGGGATCGGCGTCGTACGGCAGTGCGCGGGCCGCTTCGCGCGGGGTGTGCCGGGCGAGGCGGTCCCGCCAGTACCGCTGGTCCCGGGCGAAGCCGGCGGAGCGGCGCTGTGCGTCGGCGAGTGCGATGTGGTCGGCGAAGTCGGCTTGCGGAAGAGGGAGTTCACTCACCGGCCGTCCTTCGGCGAACGCGGTGTAGAGCGACCACAGATCTTCGCAGAGGATCTTGAGGCTGAAGCCGTCGGCGGCGCCGTGGTGGACGGCCAGCAGCAGGTGGGCGAGGTGCGGGTCCCGGTGGTCGCGGACCAGGACGGCGCGCACGGGGCTCTCGGCGGTCAGGTCGAACGGCCGGTTGTACAGGTGCTGTTCGAGGTCGGCCAGCACGCGCCCGGGATCGGTCCGGTCGCCCGGCTCGTGCACCTCGTACCAGTCGGGGGCGCGGTCGGCGGGTCCGGCGGGGGCGGTGTACTGCCGCGGTGACGTGCCGCCGGTGACGCGCAGGCGCAGCATCGGGTGGCGTGCGGCGACGGCGGCCAGGGCAAGGCCGAGGAGACCGGCGTCGAGGGGTCCGCGGACCGTCTGGCGCAGGTAGCCGTGGGCCGTGACTCCCTCGTACAGCGCCTCGGTGGTGAGGAAGGCCCGCTGGAGGGCGGTGAGGGGGCTCGGGGTGTCCGGAGCGGGGGTCGCGGACTGTGCTGCGCCCCGGGGTGTCCGGAGGGGTGTGGGGCGCGGGCGCGTGCGGCGGTGCGGCGTCGGCCGGCGGGCTCTGCGCGGCGAGATGGGTGGCGAGTTCACCGATCGTGCGGTGCTCGAAGAGGAGTGTGGCGGACAGCGGCAGGCCGAGTTCGCTCTCCAGGCGGCGCGCGAGGTCGACGGCGGTCAGCGAGTCCAGGCCGAGCGCCAGGAAGGGTTCGTGGTCGCCGATCTCCCCGGGTGCGCGGTGCAGCGCCTCGGCCAGCAGACGGCGTATCAGGCCGGCCATGGGGTCCGCGGCGCCGTCGGCGGGGCCGGGCGTGCCGGCGGGCGCGGACGGGAGGCTGTCGGCTCCCGCT
>NZ_AGBF01000105.1 GCF_000225525.1 Streptomyces zinciresistens K42
CGCACCCGCGCGGGCGCGGCGGCCTGCCGCGGCACCCCCGCGGGCACGCCGGCACCGCCGCCGCGCACGGTCGTACGCGTGGGCCGCTGGGCGAATCGTCCTGCCACGGGTCGAGTCCTCGGAAGACGGAAGGGGTGCACGGAAGGGGTGCACGGAAGGGAAGGGGTGCTACGAGCGTAGGCGTCCGGCGGCGGCGGTCAGCGCACCTCCAGGAAGGCCGCCGCGTCCCGCGCGGGACGCGGGCGCGGCTCCCCGGCCGGATGGCCGACGGCGACCGCGCCCATCGGATCCCAGCCGGCGGGCAGTGCCAGGACCTCGCGCACCACGTCCCGGCAGAACATCGTCGACGACACCCAGGCCGAGCCCAGCCGCTCGCCGGCCAGCGCGACCAGGAAGTTCTGCACCCCGGCCCCGGTGGCGACGACGAACATCTCCCGCTCGGCCCCGTCCCGCCGCGCGTCGCCGTAGGTGTGCGAACCGTCCATCACCAGGCACGGCACCACCAGGTACGGCGCGTCGCGCAGCACGTCGCCGCGGCGCACCCGCTTCGCGATGGACTCCTCGCTCTTGCCGTCCCCCCGCAGGTCCGCGATCCACGCCTCGCGCATCGCGTCGAGCAGCCGCGTCCGGGACCCCGCCGACTCCAGCAGCACGAACCGCCAGGGCGTGGTGTGGTGCGGCGCCGGCGCCGTCACCGCGGCGGCCACCGCCCGCCGCACGGCTCCCGGGTCGACGGGCTCGTCCGTGAAGGCCCGTACGGTACGCCGCTGGGCGACCGCCTCCCGGACCGCCTCCGACGTGCCCAGCCGGAACATGTCGTCCCGCGCGGCGCGCACCAGGGCACGCGCGCCCTGCTGCCCGTCCCCGGTCACGGTGTGCGCCAGGCCGCGCACGACGGCGACGGGCAGCCCCGCGGTCTTGCCCTTCACCAGGTCGCCGGCGGCGGCCAGTTCGTCGGCCGTCGCCACCACGGTCGCGCTCAGCGGATTGCCGTGCGTGTCGGTGCCGCCCCGCAGGTCGTCCAGCACGCGCACGCCCGCGGCGCCGATCGCGACGTCCGTGAGCCCCGCGCGCCAGGGCCGTCCGGAGGTGTCGGTGACGACGACCCCGACCTCGACGCCGAGCGCCTCGCGCACGCCGTCACGGATCGCCCGCGCGGAGGCGTCCGGGTCCTCGGGCAGCAACAGCACCGTCCCGGCGGGGGTGTTGGAGGCGTCCACCCCGGCGGCCGCCATCACCAGCCCGAGCCGGTTCTCCACGATGCGCAGCGGACCGCGGCGCGCCACCACCCGCACGGTCTCGGCGTCGATGGCGGACTCCCGGTCGGCCGCCTCGGCGACCCGGCCCTCCGCCTTGGAGACGATCTTGGAGGTGACCAGGAGGATGTCGCCGTCGGCGAGTCCGGGTTCGGCGGCGGCGATCAGTTTGGCGAGGTCGTCGCCCCGCTGGATCTCGGGCATCCCGGGGACGGCCCAGACCCGGTAGCCGTCGTCGGCGGTCCCGCTCATACGACGCGCACCTCCTCGGCGAGCGCCAGGGCCTCCCGGGCCATCGCGGTGGTCGCGTCGAGGCCGGTCATCAGCAGCGGGACGGCCCGGCAGCGGATCCCGGCCGCCTCGACGCGCTCCACGGCGGCCGCGTCCACGGTGTCGACGAGCCAGCCGTCCAGGAGTCCGGAGCCGTAGTGCTCGGCGACCGCGGCGGCCGACGACTCGACGCCGACCGCGGCGAGCACCTTGTCGGCCATGCCGCGCACGGGCGCGTCCCCGACGATCGGGGAGAGGCCCACGACGGGCACGCCCGCGTCGGCGATCGCCTCGCGGATGCCGGGCACGGCGAGGATCGCGCCGACCGAGACGACGGGGTTGGACGGCGGGAAGAGGATCACGTCCGCGGCGGCGACGGCCTCCAGGACACCGGGCGCGGGCTTCGCCTGCTCGGCGCCGACGGGCACGACGGCCTCGGCCGGGACGGACGCCCGCAGCCGCACCCAGTACTCCTGGAAATGGACCGCCCGGCGCTCGCCGCCGAGGTCGACCGCCACATGGGTCTCGACACGGTCGTCGGTCATCGGGATCAGCCGCACACCCGGCTTCCACCGGTCGCACAGGGCCTCGGTCACCGCGCTCAGCGGGAATCCGGCGCCGATCATCTGCGTGCGCACGATGTGGGTGGCGAAGTCGCGGTCGCCCAGACCGAACCACTCCGGACCCACGCCGTACGCGGCGAGTTCCTCCTTGAGACGGAAGGTCTCGTCGGCTCGGCCCCAGCCCTGCTCCTCGTTGATGCCGCCGCCCAGGGTGTACATCACCGTGTCGAGGTCGGGGCAGACCTTCAGCCCGAAGAGGTGGATGTCGTCCCCGGTGTTGCCGATGACCGTGACGTCCGCTTCCGGGACGGCCCGCTTCAGACCACGCAGGAACCGGGCACCGCCGATGCCGCCTGCCAGAACCACAATGCGCATGGGGCCAAGTCTGGCAGGCGGGTACGACAACGCGTCAGGCAGTCACGGGACGCGCCTCGCCGCGCGCCTGGCAGGCGGCGGTGGTGCCGGTGCGCATCGGCATCTCGGTCAGGCCGGGGAAGTACACGTGCAGGCTCACGGCCGGCTCCAGCGCGTCGTTCACGACGTCGTGCGCGTAGCCCGGGGCGAACACCCGCTGGGCCCCGGGCGCCAGCGCGCGCGTGCCGCGGTCCGTGCGCTCGGTGAGGGTGCCGTCCAGCACGGTCAGGACACCGGAGGAGCGGCCGTGGCCGTGCGGGCCGCTGCCCTGTCCGGGGACCCAGCTGAGCAGCCACACCTCGTAGCCGGGGCCGGTGCGCAGCCGGTGGTACCAGCGGGAGGCCGCGTCGTAGCGGACGAGCGGTTCCCAGCGGGAGCGGTCGGCGGCGAGGGAGCGGGCCAGGCCGGCGAACTCGGCGACGGTGGCCGGGTGCTCGCGCGGGGCCTGGAGGAGGTGCGGGACTTCGAGGAGGTCGCCCGCGATCTGGAGGTCGCTGTCGCTGTTCATGGGGTGCGTGGGTTCCTTGGCGGAAGAAGTGGGGGGTGGCTGGGTGTCGGGACCGTCCGCCCGGGTCGCGGGGGACAGGAAGGCCCGGGTGCGGGCGCGGGAACAAGCAGCCGAGTCGCGGTGGACTCAGAGTCGGCCGGAGCGTCGGGGACGGCTCAACAGCCGGAACGGCAACAACAGCTACAGCGAGCGCGGGCAGCACCGTGGGACCCGGCGGGGCGGGTCGAGGTGGAGGCCGAGTTCGCGAGCATGCCCACAAGGACAGCGGTTCATGCCCGGCACTGTCAACTCGGCGCCCCTCGGTGTGGCACAGCTTTCACCTCATCCGGTTCATCTTGAAGGCGAAAGGTTTGTCCAGGGGGTGACCGGGACACATGGCGCACATCCGAGCGTTCGTGCGTCGTTGTGATCCTGTGATCGGACGGTGATCCGGTTCGCATCTGCGCGTGTGTGCAACGAGATCGAACTTTTGGGCGTCTTTTCCCGTACAGACTTCGGGCGGGGTCGGACACCCGTGGGAGTCTCGTCTGGTTGTCAACGTTTATGCCGATTTGAACACTTTCCGCTAGCCCTTGGTTCCGCAGAGTGAATAAGGGGCCCAATAGCAGATCTCGGCTTGACTCGCCCGGAGCAGCACACTTGTAATTTCACTCGTGTCGTTCAGCCGGAATCGGTAACGGCCGCATCACGGGGACGCGAAAGACAGACGAGGGGCGCACATGACCGAGCTGGTGCAGCAACTGCTGGTCGACGACGCGGACGAGGAACTCGGCTGGCAGGAGCGCGCGCTCTGCGCCCAGACCGACCCTGAGTCGTTCTTCCCCGAGAAGGGCGGCTCGACCCGGGAGGCCAAGAAGGTCTGCCTGGCCTGTGAGGTCCGCTCCGAGTGCCTCGAATACGCCCTCGCCAACGACGAGCGCTTCGGCATCTGGGGCGGCCTGTCCGAGCGTGAGCGCCGCCGGCTGAAGAAGGCCGCCGTCTGACCCGCGCGGGGCGCTGACCCGCGGGGGACGGCGCGAGCGCGGGCGTGCGACAGGGCGGCGGGAGTGCACGGCCCGGCCGGTCGGCGGTCGGAACGGCCGCCCGGGGCGCACGAATCCGCTTGTCCCGATCCGTCCGCCTCTGTTGTGAATCTGTCTCGAACATCTTTCGAACGGCCCGTCGCGGGTGAGTTGTCCACAGGCGACGGGCCGCTGTGATGCCCAGCCGATAGTGTGGTCGCTCGTCCGAGACGCCCCGCTGTCCCCGAGGGGGCACAGGCGTCCACCGCAGTCCAGCGAACCGGGGCCTGTACGCCGATGTCCGTGCACAGCCACACGGCAGCCCAGTACGACGCCGCTGCCACACCTGAGTTCCCGCGTCATGTGGTGACCGCGGTCATCGTCTCCCACGACGGCGCACGCTGGCTGCCCGACGTGCTCGCCGGACTGCTCGGCCAGACCCGGCCCGCGCAGTACGCCGTGGCCGCCGACACCGGCAGCGCCGACCGCTCCGCGCAGCTGGTCACCGACGCCCTCGGCGCCGACCGCGTCCTGCACCTCGCGCGGCGCACCGGATTCGGCCAGGCCGTCGAGGAAGCCGCCCGCACGGCACCCGTCCTGACCCCGGACGAGCTGGTCTATCTGAAGCGGCCGAGCGGCTGGGACCCCGTCTCGCGCACCTGGCACGACGACGCCTACGACCTGCCCGACCTCCCCCACGGGGAGCCGGTGCAGTGGCTGTGGCTGCTGCACGACGACTGCGCCCCCGAGCCCGAGGCCCTGGCCGGCCTGCTGCGCGTCGTGGAGAGCGAACGCGAACTGGGCCGCGACGACGTGGCGGTCGTCGGCCCCAAGCTGCGCGGCTGGTACGACCGCCGCCAGCTCCTGGAGGTCGGCGTCACCATCGCCCACTCCGGCCGCCGCTGGACCGGCCTGGACCGCCGGGAACAGGACCAGGGCCAGCACGACCACGTCCGTTCCGTGCTGTCCGTCTCCACCGCGGGCATGCTGGTCCGCCGCGACGTCTTCGAGGAACTCGGCGGCTTCGACCGGCGCCTCCCCCTCATGCGCGACGACGTCGACCTGTGCTGGCGGGTCACCGCCGCCGGCCACCGCGTCCTCGTGGCGCCCGAGGCGGTCGTCCGGCACGCCGAGGCGTCCTCCCGCGAGCGCCGCACCGTCGACTGCGTGGGGCGCACCGCCGCCTCCCCGCACAAGGTCGACAAGGCGGGCGCCGTCTACACCCTGCTCGTCAACACCCGCACCGCCGGGCTGCCCTGGGTGCTGCTGCGCCTGGTCCTCGGCACGGTCCTGCGGACCTTCGCCTACCTCGTGGGCAAGGCCCCCGGCCAGGCCCTCGACGAGATCCGCGGCCTCATGGGCACCCTGCTGCGCCCCGAGCGGATCATCGCCGCACGGCGCAGGCGCGGCAGCCCCGTCATCGACAAGGGCGAGCTGCGGGCACTGTTCCCGCCGCCCGGCGCGACCGTGCGGGCCACCGTCGAGCAGGCCGCGAGCAGCCTCGTCGGCCGCTCCGACCCCGACGCGACCTCCGGCGCCGGCCGGCACGGCGGCGCGGTCGAGTCCGGACCCGGCGGCGACGACGCCGACTTCATGGAGATCGAGCAGTTCGCCCGCCTGAAGCGGGTCGCCCGCAAGCCCGGCCCGGTCCTCTTCCTGGTGCTGCTGCTCGTCTCACTGATCGCGTGCCGCTCGCTCCTGGGCGGCGGCGCGCTCGCCGGCGGCGCCCTGCTGCCCGCCCCGGCCGACTCCGCCGACCTGTGGTCCCGCTACCTCGACTCCTGGCATCCGGTCGGCGCCGGCGTCACCACGTCCGCGCCGCCCTACCTCGCCCTCGTGGCGATGCTCTCCTCCCTCCTGTTCGGTTCGACCGGACTCGCGGTCACCGTCCTGCTGGTGTGCTCGGTGCCGCTGGCCGGCGCCAGCGCCTACTTCGCCTCCCGCCCGCTCGTCCCCTCGCGCCTGCTGCGCGCGTGGGCCGCCGTCGCCTACGCCCTCCTGCCCGCCGCCACCGGCGCCCTGGCCGGCGGCCGGCTCGGCACGGCCGTCCTCGCCGTCCTGCTGCCGCTGATCGCCCGCGCGGGCGTCGCCGCCTCCGGTCTCGCCGGCAGCGACGGCACGCGCGGCAGCTGGCGCGCCACCTGGGCCTACGCCCTGCTGCTGACGGTCGCCATGGCGTTCACACCGATCGTCTGGCCCCTCGCGCTGCTCCTCGGGATCGCCCTGCTGGCGGTGCGGCGCGCCGACATCACCGCCTACGGGCTGCGCTTCCTGGCCCAGTTCGGCGTGCCCCTACTGATTCTCGCGCCCTGGTCGCTGTCACTGCTGCCGTTCGGCTTCTTCCGGCAGGCGGGCCTGGACTACGGCCCCTCGGCCGCGTCCGCCACGGACCTGCTCGGTGCGAGTCCGGGCGGACCCGGCACCGTCAGCGGCCTGATGCTCCTCGGCGTCGTCCTGGCCGCGCTGGCCGCCCTGCTGCGCTCCGAGCGGCAGACCGGCATCCGCACGGCCTGGGCGGCGGCCCTGGCGGGCCTCGTCTTCGCGGCCCTGTCCAACGGCTCCACCTGGGCCGGACCCGCCACCCTCGTCTACGGCATCGCCCTGCTGGCCGCCGCCCTGCTCGGCGCCGACGGGGCACGCGCGCGCGTGGCCGAGCAGAACTTCGGCTGGCGTCAGCCGGTCGCCGCGCTCATCGCGTTCACCGCGGCCGCGGGCCCGCTGCTCGCCGCCGCCGGCTGGATGATCGCCGGCGCGGACGGGCCGTTGAAGCGCCGAGACCCCGTGCAGGTGCCCGCGTTCGTCGCCGAGGAGAGCGGCACCCGCGACCAGGCCCGCACCCTCGTGCTGAGCAGCGAGTCCCCCGCGCGCGTCGGCTACCTCCTCGTGCGCGGCTCCGGCGCCCGCCTGGGCGACGCCGAGATCGCCGCGGCCGACGGGGGGAACACCCGGCTGGACAAGATCGTCGGCAATCTGGTCGCCGGCTCCGGAGCCGACCAGGCCGACCAGCTGGGCGCGTTCGCCGTGCGCTACGTCCTCGTCCACAAGGGCGCGCCGCGCGAGGTCGCGCGCGTGCTGGACGCCACGCCCGGCCTGTCGCGCCTCAGCGAGCAGGACGGCAGCGCGCTGTGGCGCGTCGACCGGCAGGTGTCGCGCGCGGCGATCGTCACCGCGGGCGGCTCATCGGGCGCCTCCGCCGCTGCCGAGCCGCGGCCCGTCGCCGCGGGCCCCGTCGAGATCCACACCACGGTCCCGGCCGGGGCCGACGGGCGCGTCCTGCGCCTCGCGGACACCGCGGACCAGGGCTGGAGCGCCACCCTGGACGGCCGCCCCCTGACCGCGACGACCGTCGACGGCTGGGCGCAGGGATTCGAACTGCCCGCGGGCGGCGGCAGGCTGGACGTCACCTACGACGATCCGGCCGGCCGCACCACCTGGCTGTGGACGCAGGGCTTCCTCGCCCTCGTGCTCGTCGTGATGGCCCTTCCGGGGCGCCGCCGCGACATCGACGACGACCTGCCCGAGGAGCGGCAGCCCGTCCCGGCCGAGGCCATGGCGGGCGAGGGCCGCCGGGCCCGGCGGCTGCGCGCGCAGGCCGGGGCGGAGGGCACCGCCGGGCCCGAGGGCCCGGCTCCCGCCGACGACTTCCCGCTCCCGCCCTCGCAGGCGCCCGCCGTCGAGATCCCGCAGCAGCCGCCGTACGGCGAGTGGGACACGCCCGGACACGCCGGCGCCGGACACGGGGGCCAGAGCGGCGAGCAGTACCACGGCGGCGCGGTCCCCCAGAGCCATCCGCCCGCCGGCTACAACCAGGGGTACGGCGCGGACCCGTACCAGGGTGGTCGGTACGACCCCTACGCGTACGGCGGACAGGGCCGGCAGGGCCCCTACGACCCGCCGTACGAGCAGACCTACCAGCAGGGTTACGACCCCGCCCACGACCAGGCGCGCGGGCACCGGCCCGACGGCCAGCGTCCCGACGGGAGCCAGCAGTGAACCGCCCGACCCTCTCCCTGATCGCCGGAGTCTGCGCGCTCGCCGCCGTCACCGGGTTCGCGGCGCTGACCACGCCCGACGCGTCCGGCGCCGGTGCGGCCGCCGCCGGGACGGCGACGAAGCTGCCCGTGGAGCGCACGAGCCTGGTGTGTCCCACGCCGAGCATGTCGGACCTCGCCGAGACGGCGTACACCTCGTTCACGCCCGTCACCAAGGGCGCGGGCGGCGGCGGCACGGCGCAGCTCCGGGCGGCGGGGACGCGGCCCGGCACCGGCGCGGGCGGCAAGGACGGCGCCGGGACGGACACGTCCGGCAAGGCGTCCGGGAAGGCGGGCAAGCCGGTCCTGAAGGGCGGCGAGCCCGGCAGGCCGTCCACCGGGAAGGCGTCGGGCGCCGGCTCGCCCGCCCTGGTCGGGACGGCCGACGGACGGTTCGCGCCCGGCTGGAGCGTGCAGCAGACCACTGAGGTCGCCACGGGCAGCGGACGCGGCCTCCAGGGTGTCAACTGCACCGCTCCGGACACCGACTTCTGGTTCCCCGGCGCCAGCGCCGCCCCGGACCGCACGGACTACGTCCAGCTGACCAACCCGGACGACTCCACCGCGGTGGTCGACATCGAGCTGTACGGCAAGGACGGCGCCCTGGAGGGCAAGGCGGGCGAGGGCATCACCGTCCAGCCGCGCTCCGCCGAGCCCGTCCTGTTGTCGACGCTCACCGCCGAGAAGCCGGACAACGTCACCGTGCGCGTCAGTGTGCGCAGCGGCCGGGTGGGCGCCTCGGTGCAGGCCCTGGACGACAAGCTCGGCGGGGACTGGCTGGCCGCCTCCGCCGATCCCGCGGGCAGCCTGGTGGTCCCGGGCATCCCGAAGGACGCGACATCCGTGCGCCTGGTCGTGTTCGCGCCGGGGGACGCCGACGCCGACCTGAAGGTGCGGCTCGCCTCGCCCTCCGCGCTGATCACCCCGGCGGGCAACGAGTCCCTGGCGGTCAAGGCGGGCATGACGGCCGCGGTCGACCTCGGCGACGTGATGCGGGGCGAGGCAGGCTCCCTGGTGCTGACGCCCGCGGACCGGTCCGTGCCCGTGGTGGCCGCGGTGCGGGTGGTGCGCGGCAAGGGCACCCGGCAGGAGACGGCGTTCATCCCGGCCACGCGGCCGGTGGCCGCGCGCGCGACGGTCGCGGACAACCGCGCGAAGGGCACGACCCTCTCGGTGGCGGCGCCGTTCGGGGCCGCGGAGGTCAGGGTGACCGCGTCGGCGGGCAGCGGGGGCGGGGCGCCGGCCTCGAAGACGTACACGATCAAGGCGGGTACGACCCAGGAGGTGCCCGTGCCGGTGCCGAGCGGCCTGAAGGGCACGTACGCGCTGACGGTCGAGACGGTCTCGGGCGGCCCGGCCTACGCCTCCCGCACACTGACGGTGCCCCGGGACGGCGTCGAGGCGTTCACCGTCCAGACGCTCCCGGACGACCGCGGCACCGTGTCCGTACCGCGGGCGCGGCAGGACCTGTCGGTGCTCCAGCGGTCCGGCGGGTGACCACGGGGCGACGGACGCCGACGCCGTGGCGCGGCAGGCCCCGGAAGCGTCCTGAAGATCTTGAAACGACGCCTGGCTTGCCCTGGTTGACGGCGATTGACATGTCTCGGCAGTCCAGGGCGAGTCGGGCGGCCGGAGCGGGATCTTCAGCGGTCTCCTAGTCCTCGCCGTAGCGGGGGTCCACCGTCTCCGGGGTCAGGCCCAGGATCTCCGCCACCTGCTCCACGACGACCTCGTGCACCAGGGCCGCCCGCTCGTCGCGGCCCTTGGTGCGGATCTCCACCGGGCGGCGGTAGACCACCACCCGCGCCGGATGCCCCTCGCGCGCGGCGACGGTCCCGCCGAGGGGGACGGCCTCGTCGTTCCAGTCCCGTCCCGGCCCGTCCAGGCGGGGGACCTCCAGGACCAGGAAATCGATGTCGGCGAGCTGCGGCCAGCGGCGTTCCAGGCGTTCCACCGAGTCCTGCACCAGGTCGGCGAAGGCGTCGGCGCGGCTGGCGGCGAGGGGGACCTGGGGCGGTGCGATCGGCCCGCGCATGCCCCGTCCGTGGCGATCACGGCGGCGGGGCCCGGGGCCGGCGGCGCGAGGCGGTACGGGCATCTCCATCACCGACGAAGCGTAGTCCTCGCGGCCACCGCCTGTCCGATCCGCGCGCGGGGCCGGGACCGCGTCCGCCCCGCGTGCGGCATGTCGGAGGATGACCATTCAAGCCAAGCTTGGGCTCGATTCCCTATCTCTCGGAGTCGGTTGAGGTCGAGGTAATTGACATGGTTTGTACCGAGTGGTGACCGGTCCTGAACGGGGCAGAGGGGGCGGAGTATTGCATACGTGCAGGTCAGAGCGGGTGTGGCGAGAAGAGGTCAGGCGCCCCGGCGGTACACGACACGGTGGGGTGACCCGGGGGAGAGTCGTCGCGGCCCGCTCAAGAGTGCGGTACCGTCCAACGTCGTGAGCCCTGTACGTCGCTGTTCGCGCACCGCTTGCGGCCGTCCCGCCGTAGCGACGCTGACGTACGTCTACGCCGACTCGACCGCCGTCCTCGGCCCGCTCGCCACCTACGCCGAACCGCACTGCTACGACCTGTGCGCCGAGCACTCCGAGCGGTTGACCGCCCCCCGCGGGTGGGAGGTCGTCCGCCTGCTGGACAGTTCGGCCCCGGCCCGCCCGAGCGGCGACGACCTGGAGGCGCTCGCCAACGCCGTGCGCGAGGCGGCCCGTCCGCAGCAGCGCGCGGCAGGGGCCGGCGGCGGTGGATCGCGCGGCGCGGACCCGATGGAGGTCGCGCGCCGGGGTCATCTGCGCGTCCTGCGCTCGCCCGACAACTGACGGCGCGCGTCTCCCCTTTCGCCTTCCCCCTGCGCCCTTCCCCCTGCGCCCTTCCCCCTGCGCCCTTCCCCCTGCATCCCTCCGCCTTCTCCTTGAGGCGCCTCTGTGCCGTCTCCGCCCCGCTCGTTTCGCCGGGTGCCGCACGACCATTGACGTGCCTTGGCGTGGACACGATCATTCCGTATGCCGGAACGAGAAATCGCTTTCCGCATGACGGAAGCCGGGGAGGCGCCCGTGTACGTCCAGGAACTGGAACCCGTCGCCGGATCGCTGGGGCTTTCGGCCCTGGTGGCGGCGCTGCCCCTGGTGATCGTCCTCGTGCTGCTGGGCGCGGTCCGGATGAAGGCCCACCTCGCCGGGCTCACCGGGCTTCTCTCCGCCGTGCTGGTCGCCTGGCTCGTCTACGGCATGCCGCTCGGCCAGACGCTCTCCAGCGGCGTCCAGGGAGCCGTCTTCGGGCTCTTCCCCATCCTGTGGATCGTCGTCAACGCCCTGTGGGTGTACCGGATGACCGTGCACACGCGTCATTTCGACATCCTGCGCCGGTCGTTCGGGCGGCTGTCCGACGACCCGCGCATCCAGGCCCTCGTCGTCGCCTTCTGCTTCGGGGCGCTGCTGGAAGCCCTCGCCGGCTTCGGCGCGCCCGTGGCGATCTCCGCGGTGATGCTCGTCGCCCTCGGGTTCGAGCCCGTACGGGCGGCGGTCGTCGCCCTGGTCGCCAACACCGCGCCCGTGGCGTTCGGGGCGATGGGCACCCCCGTGGTGACCCTCGCCCAGGTCACCGGACTGCCGCTGGACGACGTGGCCTCCGTGGTGGGACGGCAGACACCCCTGCTGGCCCTCGTGGTCCCGCTCGTCCTGGTCTGGCTGGTGGACGGCAGGCGCGGGCTGCGCGAGACCTGGGTGCCCGCCATGGCGTGCGGAGTCGCCTTCGCCGTCGCGCAGTTCGCCGCCTCCAACTACGTATCCGCCCAACTCGCCGACATCGGCGCCGCCCTGGCGGGCGCGGCCGCCCTGGTCGCCGTGCCCCGCGCGCGCGTGCCGGCCGCCGAGGCCGTACGCGCGTCCGTGCTGACCGGCACGCGCAGCGAGGAACTCGACGAGGACGACCCGCGCGGGGAGGTCGTACGGGCCTACACGCCGTACGCGCTGATCGTCGTGATCTTCTCCGTCGCCCAGATCCCCGTGGTCAAGGAGTGGCTCGCGGGGGCGACCCGGACCTTCGACTGGCCCCTGCTGAACGTCGCGAACCCGGACGGGGAACCGGTCGCCGGCAACGTCTTCAGCTGGCCGATCGTCTCCACCGGCGGCACCCTCGTGCTGCTCGCCGGAATGTGCACGGCCGTCGTCCTCGGCGTGCACGCGCGCGTGGCCGTACGGGAATGGGCGGCCACCGTGCACGAGTTGCGGTTCGCGATCCTGACCGTCACGTCCGTGCTGGCGCTCGCGTACGTCATGAACCTCTCCGGACAGGCCGCCACCATCGGCTACTTCGTCGCCGCGGCCGGCGCGGGCCTCGCCTTCCTCTCCCCGGTGCTGGGCTGGTTCGGCGTCGCCGTCTCCGGCTCGGACACCTCCGCCAACGCCCTGTTCGGCGCGCTGCAGGTGACCGCGGCCCGCGAATCGGGCCTCTCGCCGGAACTCCTGGCCGCCGCCAACAGTTCAGGTGGTGTGCTCGGCAAGATGATCTCGCCGCAGAACCTCACCATCGCCTGCGCGGCCGTGGGGCTCGCCGGCCGGGAGGGGGACCTGCTGCGCAGAGTGCTGCCGTGGAGTCTCGGGCTGCTGCTGGTGATGTGCCTGATCGTGGTCGGGCAGAGCTCCCCGGTGCTCGGCTGGATGCTGCCCTGACGACCCCGCTGACCTGAGGTTACGGCACGCCTCCGGGCAGCGCCCTGTCAGTGCGGGCGGGTAGTTTGGAGGTGACCGACAGGACTCCAGGAGGGCTGGCCGTGGCTGCTGATCTGTCACAGATCGTGAAGGCGTACGACGTACGCGGAGTGGTCCCGGACCAGTGGGACGAGCCGCTGGCCGAGTTGTTCGGCGCCGCCTTCGTCCAGGTGACCGAGGCGAGCGCGATCGTCATCGGGCACGACATGCGGCCCTCGTCCCCCGGGCTGTCCCGCGCCTTCGCGCGCGGCGCCGCGCGGCTCGGGGCCGACGTCACCGAGATCGGCCTGTGCTCCACCGACCAGCTGTACTACGCCTCGGGCGCGCTGGACCTGCCGGGCGCCATGTTCACCGCCTCGCACAACCCCGCCCGCTACAACGGCATCAAGATGTGCCGCGCGGGCGCCGCCCCCGTCGGCCAGGACACCGGCCTCACCCGGATCCGCGAACTGGCCGAGCAGTGGCTGGAGTCGGGCGCCCCGGCACCCGCCGCGACGAGCGGCGCCCTCGTCCGGCGCGACACCCTTGAGGACTACGCGGCCCATCTGCGGTCCCTCGTCGACCTCACCGCCGTGCGCCGCCTCAAAGCCGTCGTCGACGCGGGCAACGGCATGGGCGGCCACACGGTGCCGACCGTCCTCGCGGGCCTGCCGCTCGACGTGGTCCCGATGTACTTCGAACTGGACGGCACGTTCCCGAACCACGAGGCCAACCCCCTGGACCCGGCGAACCTCGTCGACCTGCAGAAGCGGGTCCGCGAGGAGGGCGCCGACCTCGGCATCGCCTTCGACGGCGACGCCGACCGCTGCTTCGTGATCGACGAGCGGGGCGAACCCGTCTCCCCGTCCGCCGTCACCGCCCTCGTGGCCGCGCGCGAGCTGGCGAGGAACGGCGGCCGGGGCACGGTCATCCACAACCTGATCACCTCCTGGTCGGTCCCCGAGGTCGTCGGCGAGCACGGCGGCACCCCCGTCCGCACCCGCGTGGGCCACTCCTTCATCAAGGCCGAGATGGCCAGGACCGGCGCGATCTTCGGCGGCGAGCACTCCGCCCACTACTACTTCAAGGACTTCTGGAACGCCGACACCGGCATGCTGGCCGCCCTGCACGTCCTCGCGGCCCTCGGCGGCCAGGACGGCCCGCTGTCCGCGCTCGTCGCCCAGTACGACCGCTATGCCAGCTCGGGGGAGATCAACTCCACGGTGGCCGACCAGGCGGGCCGCCTCGCTGCGGTGCGCGCCGCCTACGAGGGCACCGAGGGCGTCACCCTCGACGACCTCGACGGCCTCACGGTGTCGTCCGCCGACTGGTGGTTCAACGTCCGCCCGTCCAACACGGAACCCCTCCTGCGCCTGAACGCGGAAGCCCGCGACGAGGCCACGATGGCCAAGGTGCGCGACGAGGTGCTGGCGATCGTCAGAGCCTGAGCCGCGCCCCCGGGGCGCCCGGACCGCCCGCACCCCCGGGGGCCCCGCACCCCCGGGGGCCCCGCACCCCCGGGAGCGCCCGGACCGCCCGGCGCCGCGGACCCCGTGCGGCGCCCGGCGGGGTGCGGCGTACGCCCCCGCACCCCGCCCCCACCGGCGGTACCCTGACCAGGCACATCCACTCAGCCCCCGTAGCGCCCACCCACCCCGAAGGGACCCGCCATGCCGCTGGAAGCCGGCCTCCTGGAGATCCTCGCCTGCCCCGCCTGCCACGCCCCCCTCACCGAGCAGGACACCGAGCTGATCTGCACCGGCGAGGAGTGCGGACTGGCCTACCCCGTCCGCGACGGCATCCCGGTCCTGCTGGTCGACGAGGCCCGCCGCCCCGCGTAGCCGCCGCCCGCCGCCCCGGACCCGGGGCGCGACGGCCCACATACAACCGCGCCCAGCGGCAACACGCGAAGAAGAACCACCGCACCGACCCACCGGCCCCCAGAGCCACCCGGCACAATCAGCCGTCAGACGACCCGGCGATCGGAGGCTGCCGCCCATGCTCGACGAATCGCTGCTGGACACGCCGGAGGCGCTCGCCGAGGCCGACCGCCGTGCCCTGCTGCGCGGCGCGGCCGAGGCAGGCGCCCGTGTCCGCACCGCCGCCCGGCACGCGGTCGAGGCCGGTATCGGCGGCCTGCGGCCCGACGGCCGCCCCCGCGCCGTCCTCATCGCGGGCCCCGGCGCCGCCGCCATCTGCGTCGCCGACTTCCTCGGCACGCTCGCCGGCGCCACCAGCCCCGTCACCCGGCTGGCGCCGACCGGCGTCGCCCCCGCCGCGGGCGCCCTGCGCTGGGAGCTGCCCGGCTGGGCCGGCTCCGTGGACCTGCTGCTGATCGCCACACCCGACGGCTCGGAACCCGGCCTGTCCCTGCTCGCCGAACAGGCATACCGCCGCGGCTGCACGGTCGTCGCCGTCGCCCCCGACGCCACCCCGCTCACCGAGGCCGTGCACAACAGCCACGGCCTGTTCGTACCGATGGCCACCGCCCCCTACGAGCAGGACGAACCACCCCTCGCCGCCTCCGCACCCGGCGTGCTCTGGGCCCTGCTCACCCCCCTGCTGGCCCTCCTGGACCGCACCGGCCTGCTCAGCGCCCCGCCCGAGGCCGTCGAGAAGGTCGCCGACCGCCTCGACCACATCGCCGAGCGCTGCGGGCCCGCCATCGCCACCTACAGCAACCCCGCCAAGACCCTCGCCGCCGAACTTGCCGACGCGCTCCCGCTGATCTGGACCGAGGGCGTCTCCGCCGGACCGGCCGGCCGCAGGTTCGCCGCCGCGCTCGCCGAACTCTCCGGCCACCCCGCCCTCGTCGCCGAACTGCCCGAGGCCCTCGCCGCGCACAGCGCCCTGCTCGCCGGGCGGCTCGCGGCCAGCGCCGACCCCGACGACTTCTTCCGCGACCGCGTCGAGGAAACTCCCGCGCTGCACGCGCGCGTGGTGCTGCTGCGCGACCGCCCCATCGGCGGCCTCACCGCCGCGCCCAGCGCCCGCGACCTGGCCCTCAGCCACGACACGCCGATCAGCGAACTGGAACCGGAGCCCGGCGGCGAGCTGGAGACCCTCGCGGAGCTGATCGCCATCACGGATTTCGCCGCCGTTTACCTGGCGCTCGCCTCGGGCGCCTGATCTGTCCCCGGGGCGCACCGGCAGCCGTACCCGCGCGGGCACCCTCGTACCGACGGCGGCGCGCGCGGAGCGCTCCGCGCCCCACCCGCAGAACGCCGCGCGCCCGCACAGCGCCACGCACGCACAGAGAGCAGGCACAACCCGCATGGACCGCCTCGACAACACCGTCCGCCCCTACGCCTGGGGTTCCACCACCGCCCTCCCGGGCCTCCTCGGCGTCGAACCCACCGGCGAACCGCAGGCGGAGATGTGGATGGGCGCGCACCCCGGCGCCCCCTCGCGCACGGGACGCGGCACTCTCGCCGAGGTGATCGAGGCCGACCCGCGAAGGGAGTTGGGCGACGCGGCGGTGGCGAAGTTCGGCCCCCGGCTGCCGTTCCTGCTCAAGATCCTCGCCGCCGGCGCCCCGCTCTCCCTCCAGGTCCACCCCGACCTGGAGCAGGCCGGGCAGGGCTACGCGGACGAGCAGCGCCGCGGCATCCCCGCGGACGCCGCCCACCGCAACTACAAGGACGCCAACCACAAGCCCGAACTGATCTGCGCGCTCACCGAGTTCGACGGCCTGTGCGGATTCCGCGCCCCGCTCGCCGCCGCCGCGCTGCTGGACGGCCTCGGCGTCGACTCCCTCAAGCCGTACGTCGACCTGCTGCACGCCCGCCCCGAGGAGGCGGCCCTGCGCGAGGTCCTCACCGCGATCCTCACCGCCGACCGCGAGCAGATGGCCCGCACCGTCGCGGAGGCCGCGGCCGCCTGCTCCCGCCTCGGCCGCGCGTACGCCCCGTACGCCGACATCGCCCACCACCACCCCGGCGACCCCGGGGTCATCGCCGCGATGCTCCTGAACCACGTCCGGCTCCAGCCCGGCGAGGCCCTCTTCCTCGGCGCGGGCATCCCGCACGCCTATCTCGACGGACTCGGCGTCGAGATCATGGCCAACTCCGACAACGTCCTGCGCTGCGGCCTCACCCCCAAACACGTCGACGTCCCCGAACTCCTGCGCATCGTCCGCTTCGAGGCGGGCGACGCGGGCGTGCTGCGCCCGGAGGCGGCCCCCGACGGCGAGGAGGTCTACGAGACCCCCATCGACGAGTTCCGGCTCTCCCGCTACGTCCTGCCCGAGGGCACCACCGCCCACGACCTCACCCGCGCGACGCCGCAGATCCTGCTGTGCACCGCCGGCCGGTTGCGCGCCGGGGAGTTCGAGCTGACCCCGGGCCGCTCGGTCTTCGTCCCGGCGGGCGAGAAGGCCGAAGTGACCGGCGCCGGCACGGTCTTCCGGGCCACGGTCGTCGTCTGACCGCACGTATCCCGTCACGTGGCGGACCCCTTCCGTGCCGGGCTGCAACAATGGCCCACCGGCACAGCACACGCACAGCGCGGGCACAGCCGAGCGGGGGCCACGGCTCCCCTCGGCGACGCCCCGGACGGCGTACGTACGCAGGCGAAGGGACACCCGGCTCATGAGCGCGGCAGGCGGAACCAGGGCGATCGTGGCGGCACTCGCCGCCAACCTCGCGATCGCGGTAGCGAAATTCGTCGCGTTCGCGTTCAGCGGGGCGTCCTCGATGCTCGCCGAGGGCGTGCACTCGCTCGCCGACTCGGGCAACCAGTTCCTGCTGCTGGTCGGCGGCAAGCGGGCCAAGCGCGAGGCGACCCCCCAACACCCCTTCGGCTACGGCCGCGAGCGGTACGTCTACGCCTTCCTCGTCTCGATCATCCTGTTCTCCGTCGGCGGCGTCTTCGCCGTCTACCAGGGCTACGAGAAGCTGAAGAACCCCCACGAGATGGAGCACTGGTACTGGCCGGTCGGCGTGCTCGTCTTCGCGATCGTCGCCGAGTCGTTCTCGTTCCGGACGGCAGTCAAGGAGTCCAACGTCTCGCGGGGCCAGAAGTCCTGGAAGCAGTTCGTCCGCCACGCCAAGGCCCCCGAACTGCCCGTGGTGCTGCTGGAGGACCTGGGCGCGCTGGCCGGTCTGATCCTGGCCCTCGGCGCCGTCGGCCTGACCGCGGCCACCGGCGACAGCGTCTGGGACGGCATCGGCACCATCCTCATCGGCGTCCTGCTCGTGCTCATCGCGATCGTGCTGGCCATCGAGACCAAGTCGCTGCTGCTGGGCGAGTCCGCGGGCGCCGAGGAGGTCCGGAAGATCGAGGCCGCCGTCGTCGACGGTGACGTCGTCACCCGCGTCATCCACATGCGCACGCTCCACCTCGGCCCCGAGGAACTGCTGGTCGCCGCGAAGATCGCGGTCCGCCACGACGACACGGCGGGCGAGGTCGCCGCCGCCATCGACGCCGCCGAGGCCCGCATCCGCGAGGCCGTGCCGATCGCCCGCGCGATCTACCTCGAACCCGACATCTACAGCGACTCCGAGGCCGCCAGGGGTGCCGACGCCGAGGCGGCTCCCGGCGGCCCGGCGCCCCAGGAAGCCGATCACTGACACCCCCGCACACCCGCGCACCACGAGGGGGCCCACCGGACGCCATTACCCGGTGGGCCCTCGCCGTGCGCTGCACCTCAGAGCGCGAAGGCCGACCGCCGGACGGCCGGGCGAACGGGCCCGCGTTCCGCACCCGCAGCAGGGGCCCGCGCGTGCCGTCAGCCGACCTCGCGCAGCACCCCGAGGATCGCCGCCTCGTCCGGCGCGGCCAACAGCCGCCCCCGGAAAGCCCCGTCAGCCAGCTTCCGCGACAACCGCGCCAGGATCCGCAGATGTTCGTCGCCCGCGGCCGCCTCCGGTACGGCGATCATGAACACCAGCCTCGCCCTCGTACCGTCCGGCGAGTCCCACGCGACGCCCCGCTCGGAGCGGGCGAAGCCGACGACCGGCGCCGTCACCGCGTCCGTCTTGGCGTGCGGAACCGCGATCCCCTCACCGAGCCCGGTCGTGCCCTGCTCCTCGCGCCGGAGTGCCGTCGCCACCAACTCGTCCTGATCCGCGACGTTTCCGGACCGCGCCAGCAGACCGGCCATCTCACGGATCGCCGACTCCTTGTCCCCGGCGGCGAGTTCGACCCGCACGGTCAGCTCGGTGAGATGACCGGACAGCACCCCGCCCGCGCCCTCCTCGGCGGAGGCAGCAGTCGGCGTACGCATGCCGCCCTCAGCGGGAGCGGTGACGGGCGCACCCGCGCCGCCCTCGCCGGAGGCAGCCACGGGCGCACCCGCGCCGCCCGATTCCGGCTCCGCCGCGGACTTCCGTACGGCGGCAGCCCCCGCCGCTCCGACGGCCGCGCCGGCGAGCACGCGCTCCGGCACCGGCGTACCGCCACCCTTGGCGGCACCTGGCGCCGCGCGCCGCCCGCGCTCGCTCAGGTCGATGAGCGCGACCGTCGTCAGCGCGGTGACGACCGAGCCGATCAGCACCGCCACGAAGAACATCGGCACGCCGCCCACCGCACCCAGCACGGCCACGATCGGCCCGCCGTGCGGCACCGCGCCCTCCACACCGGCGACCCCGGCGAGCGCACCGGCGACCGCACCGCCCAGCATGTTGGCGGGGATGACCTGCGCGGGCCGCGCCGCCGCGAACGGGATCGCGCCCTCGGAGATGCCGAAGCAGCCCATGAACAGCGAGGCGAGCCCGGTCTCCCGCTCCTGCTCGGTGTACAGCCGCCGGCGCAGCAGCGTGGCCAGCCCCTGGCCCAGCGGCATGACCGGGATCGCCGCCGCGCACATGCCCATCACCGTCTGGTTGCCGGTCGCGATGAGCCCGGCGCCGAACAGGAACGCCGTCTTGTTGACCGGACCGCCCATGTCGAACGCGATCATGAGCCCCAGGATCGCGCCGAGCAGGATCGCGCTCGTGCCCGTCATCCCGCTCAGCCACTCGGTCAGGTTCTCGAACACCCAGGAGATCGGCCTGCCGAGCACGTAGACGAAGAACAGCCCCAGCGCCGTCGTCGCCACGATCGGGATCACGATGATCGGCATGATCGGCCGGGCGAACTTCGGGACCTTCACCTTCTTGATCCACAGCACCAGGTACCCGGCGAGGAACCCGGTCACGATCGCCCCGATGAACCCGGCGCCCGCCTTGGAGTCGTACAGCGAACCGGTGTTGGCCATCCAGCCGCCGATCATGCCGGGCACGAGGGCGGGCCGGTCCCCGATCGCGTAGGCGATGTAGCCGGACAGGATCGGCACCATCAGCGTGAAGCCGATGACACCGATGTTGTTCACGTCCATCCAGAAGGAGTCCTTCGGGATGACGAGGCCGCCCGCCGGGTCGGTGCTGCCGCCGAGCGACAGCGAGATCGCGATCAGCAGCCCGCCGACGACGACGAACGGGATCATGTAACTGACGCCGTTCATCAGCGCCCTGTATCCGACGCCGCGTTCCCTGCCGCCGCCGGACGAGGTGGCTGTGGGGGAGCCCGCGGGGGTGTGCACGGGCGCCGAGAGCACCCGCTCGATCAGCTCCCCGGGATGACGGACGGCCTCCGCCACCCCGACCGAGAGCACCCGCTTCCCGGCGAAACGGCTCAGGTCCACATCCTTGTCGGCGGCGACGATGACACCGTCCGCCTGGCTGACATCGTTGTCGTCGAGAACGTTTTCGGCCCCTATCGACCCCTGCGTCTCCACCTTCATGCCGATGCCGCGGCTCTCGGCCGCCTGCGCGAGCTTCTCTGCCGCCATGTACGTATGGGCGATGCCGGTCGGGCACGCGGTCACCGCGAGCAGCTTCCACCTCCGCTGCTCACCGCCACCGCCGCCCGTGGGGGGAGGGCCGGCCGGACTGGTCACATCATTCTCCTCACGCCTTCGTCGCACGGGTACGCCGTCCCGGGCGTCCCGCAGGGTCGATCAGAGGTCCCGATCCGCAGGGCGTCCTGCCTCACCGATCGGCACGCTCACAGGGGCGCAATCACCGGAACATCCGGAGACGACCGTCCTGGCCGCCCTTCGCCGGTGTCCCGCCCTCGCTTCCGCGCCCCCTCGCCACCTACCCCGGCGGACGGCCGCCGGACACCCCCGTCCCCACCCCGACGCGCACCTCGCGATGGCTCGATCCCTCCCCGGCGGGCTGGGGACGGGCGGGGGTCCCGGTGTAGCTTGGGTCGGAGCCAGACGTCGCTGCTGATGGCGGTCGGGCGGTCCCGCACGGACCGGCCGAGGGAGAGAGGGCCTCCGACGGACTGCGCTGCGCGCACGCGGGCATCCCCGTGTCCTCCTCGGGCACCTCTGTGCCCGCCGCCGCGCAGACCAGCCGTACCCACCCTCGATCCGATCCCGAGGAGCAGCTCGCATGACGACTGTCGACAACCGGCAGGACTTCAAGGTCGCCGACCTCTCCCTTGCCGACTTCGGCCGCAAGGAGATCACCCTCGCCGAGCACGAGATGCCCGGCCTGATGTCGATCCGCAGGGAGTACGCGCAGGCGCAGCCGCTGGCCGGCGCCCGCGTCACCGGCTCCCTGCACATGACCGTGCAGACCGCCGTGCTCATCGAGACCCTCGTCGCCCTGGGCGCCGAGGTCCGCTGGGCCTCCTGCAACATCTTCTCCACCCAGGACCACGCGGCCGCCGCCATCGCCGTCGGCCCGGACGGCACGCCCGAGAACCCCCGGGGCATCCCGGTCTTCGCCTGGAAGGGTGAGACGCTGGAGGAGTACTGGTGGTGCACGGAGCAGGCGCTGACCTGGCCGAACAGCCCCACCGGCGGCCCGAACATGATCCTCGACGACGGCGGTGACGCCACCCTCCTCGTCCACAAGGGCGTCGAGTACGAGAAGGACGGCAAGGTCCCGGACGTCGACACCGCCGAGTCCGACGAGCACCGCGTCATCCTCGAACTCCTGCACCGCACCATCACGGACGGTTCGCAGAAGTGGACCCAGCTGGCGTCCGAGATCCGCGGCGTGACCGAGGAGACCACGACCGGCGTCCACCGCCTGTACGAGATGCAGCGCGACGGCGTCCTCCTGTTCCCGGCGATCAACGTGAACGACGCCGTCACCAAGTCGAAGTTCGACAACAAGTACGGCTGCCGCCACTCCCTGATCGACGGCATCAACCGCGCCACCGATGTCCTCATCGGCGGCAAGACCGCCGTCGTCTGCGGCTACGGCGACGTGGGCAAGGGCTGCGCGGAGTCCCTGCGCGGCCAGGGCGCGCGCGTGATCATCACCGAGATCGACCCGATCTGCGCCCTGCAGGCCGCGATGGACGGCTACCAGGTCACGACGCTCGACGAGGTCGTCGACAAGGCCGACATCTTCATCACCACGACCGGCAACAAGGACATCATCATGGCCTCGGACATGGCCAAGATGAAGCACCAGGCGATCGTCGGCAACATCGGCCACTTCGACAACGAGATCGACATGGCCGGCCTCGCCAAGATCCCGGGCATCGTCAAGGACGAGGTCAAGCCGCAGGTCCACACCTGGACCTTCGAGGACGGCAAGGTCCTCATCGTCCTGTCCGAGGGCCGCCTGCTGAACCTGGGCAACGCCACCGGCCACCCGTCCTTCGTCATGTCGAACTCCTTCGCCGACCAGACGCTGGCGCAGATCGAGCTCTTCACCAAGCCGGACACCTACCCGACCGGTGTGTACACGCTGCCCAAGCACCTGGACGAGAAGGTGGCCCGCCTCCACCTGGACTCGCTCGGCGTGAAGCTGACGACGCTCCGCACCGAGCAGGCCGCCTACATCGGCGTCGAGGTCGAGGGCCCCTACAAGCCGGACCACTACCGCTACTGAGCCGACCGGTCGCGCCCCAGAGCGGCGAGACCTCCGAGGCAGGCCCCCGCACCCCCGTGTCGGGGGCCTGCCCCTTCGGCCCGTGAGCCCCGGCGCGGCCCCGGCCCGCCCCACGGCCCGCGGCCGGACCAGCCCGTCAAGATCCAGGACCCCGATGCCCCGCGGCCGCTATTCGCTCCACGATCCGCACGATCACACCCCCCTCGCAGAAGAGCACTTCCAGTGCGCCCCCGGCCCCTCCGGCTGGCGCTACGTCGCCCAACGGACCACCCCCAGCGGCGATCACGGGGGCTCGGTCGACCTCGCCCTCGACGAACTCGGCCGCCCCATCCGGCTCGAACTGCACGCCGGCGGCTGGCAGGTGCGCGGCGCCGCCCTCGACGGCGTCACCTGGGTCCGCACCGGCCCCACCGGCTCCGATGCCACGGAAGGCAACGTGCGCGCCCACGCCTTCGCCGGGACGTCCCCCGCGTTCCTCGTCGCCACCGCCCGTCTCCTGCGCCTCACCCCTTCCGCCTCGGCCACCCGCGTACGCCTGGTCTGCTTCACGGACCCGGTCCTCGCCCCCCGCACCGTGGACGAGTCCTGGACCTTGGTGAACAGCGAAGCACACGCCACTGACAACGGCCCCCTGCTCGTGGACGAGTACCAGGTCACAGCCCTGGACACCGGGGAACGGCACACCGTGCACATCGCGGGCGACGTGGTCCTCTCGGCCCCCGGCATCGAGCTGGAGGACCTCGAATCACCGCCGTCCGCCTTCCCCCGAGACGACACCGGCCGACCGGACTGAGCCGTCGGCCGTGCGGTGACCGGGAGGGCGGCGCCGCACTCGGCGCTGGTGCGGTGGCCGGGAGGGTTCACCGGCTCGCGACGCCCGGCACGGCCCCTCGCCGCGTTGTCGCCTCACCCGGGTACGTCCGGTACGCGGACGAGGCTCCGCCGTGCGGGGCATCGCACCGGACGCCGCGAGCCTCCGGCAAACCCTCCCGGCCACAGCA
>NZ_AGBF01000104.1 GCF_000225525.1 Streptomyces zinciresistens K42
CTCAGCCCTTGCAGCAACGCTGCAGAGCCATGCCGGTCGGTCGATGGCGGGATGAGCGCCCCCGAGACACTCTTACCTGGGTACGACGCAGCGGTTGAACCGACAACATCCACACCTCCCCACGCATCGCTGCGTAAGCTGAGTTCCCACCAATTAGTAGGGTGCGATAGCGGGGGATAGGGCAGCATGGACGATCGGCTTCGCGACTTCGCGAAGGGCTCACCCAACTTCGGGGTGCTGTATCAGCACCAGCCGCTCCTCTCCCTGTACGGGGCTTCTGCCGAAGCGACCGTGTTCACGAACCCCAATTCCTCCCTGGTCCAGGCGGGCCAGTTCGGCGAGGTCCTTGCCGAGGAACTGGTCGCCCGTATCGGGATGCGGATCGAGGGCGACCGGCAGATCGACCGACTGACCGCTCTGACCAGAGCCGGAGTCCTCGTTCCGGAGATCCGCGACGATTTCGACAGGTTGCGCCGGGACCGGAACAAGGCCGCTCATAGTCACCTCTTCGACACGGCGCGGGCCCTGGCCGCAGTGCGGATCTGCTACCGGCTCGGCCTCTGGTTCCACGATGCCATGGACGGCCGGCGGACCGTCGCCGAGTTTGTGCCGCCCACGGACCCCGGTGACAGCGCTCAGATCACGGACCCTGTCGAGCTGGCCGAGCTGCGTGAGGCCCTCGACGGCCACCGCCAGGCGCTCACGCAGGCCCGCATGCGGCTCGCGGAGGCTGGCGATGCGCTAGAGGCCGAGCGCAGGGCGCGAGCCGAGGCCGAGAACCTGATCGCCAGCGCCGACGCCAACAAGACCGAGCTGCTGGCACGGGTCGAGCAGTTGAGCACCCAGATTGAAGAGCTGCGCGCTGCCCAGCAGGCGAAGTACGAGGCCGCTCGCAGGCAGCCGCGCCCGGTCGACGCCAAGCGGCGCGAGGCGATCATCCACCGTGCGCAACGGCCGGCCGCACTAAACGAGGTGCAGGCCCGTGAGGCTATCGACGAGATGCTGCACGCGGCTGGATGGGTCGTCCAGGACCGCGACCAGGTCAGCCCGGCAGAAAACCAGGGGGTGGCGGTCCGTGAGTTCACGCTGGCCACCGGCCGCGCGGACTACGTCCTGTATGTCGACGGCAGGATCGTCGGTGTGATCGAGGCCAAGCGGGAGGGCGACCACCTCTCCAGCGCCGTGGAGCAGAACGACCGATACGCTGCCGGTGTCCTCAAGGAGCACCGGCTCGCCGTCTGGCGGGAGACGGAGCCGTTCGCGTTCCGCTACGCGACGACCGGCACCGAGACCTATTTCATCAACCGCCTCGACCCCGACGCCCGCTCCCGAGAGGTGTTCTCCTTCCACCGCCCCGAGACGGTGGCCGCCTGGATGCGTCGCGCCGACGAGACACCGGGCGCCCCGACGTTCCGGGCAGCTCTGCGCCGACTGCCCGTACTGGAGCCGAACGGGCTGCGTCTAGCCCAGATCGACGCCATCAGTGGTCTGGAGGAGTCCCTGAGCGAGGACCGGTCGAGGGCCCTGATCCAAATGGCTACGGGCGCGGGCAAGACCTTCACCGCCGTGGCACAGACCTACCGGCTGCTCAAGCATGCCAAGGCACGCCGGGTCCTGTTCCTCGTCGACCGCAACAACCTGGGCAGGCAGGCGTACGACGAGTTCCGCAAGTTCACGACACCGGACGACGGCCGCAAGCTGTCCGACATCTACAACGTCGACCGGCTCGGAGCGGCGGGCCTCCAGGACACCTCGTCGGTGGTCATCTGCACGATCCAGAAGATGTACTCGCTGTTGCGTGGGGAGATCCTCGTCGATGACGAGCAGGCGGACGAGGCTTCGGACAGCACGGCGTACGAGGACACGTACGCCACGGATCTGCCCATCGAGGTCTCCTACAACCCCAAGGTCCCGATCGAGTCCTTCGACCTGATCATCGTGGACGAGTGCCACCGCTCGATCTACGGCCTGTGGCGGGGTGTGCTGGAGTACTTCGACGCACATCTGGTTGGTCTGACCGCCACCCCCACACTTCAGACCCTCGGCTTTTTCGGCCGTAACTTGGTCTCCGAATACACCTATCCGCAGGCCGTTGCGGACGGGGTGAACGTCGACTTCGACGTCGTACGGATGCGCACCGACCTGCGTGAGAAGGGTGCCGCGACCATCGAGTCGGGCACGACGGTGCGGGTCAAGGACCGCAAGACGCGGCGGCAGCGCTACCAGGAACTGGACGACGACTTCACCTACACGACCGGGCAGATAGGCCGCTCGGTAGTGACGGTGGACGAGATCCGGGCGGTGCTCACCGCATACCGGGATAACTGGCGGCGCTGGTTCCCCGGCCGGACCGAGTTGCCGAAGACTCTCATCTTCGCGGTCGGCGAAGACCATGCGGAAGATGTCCTCGCCCAGGTTAAGGAAGTCTTCAGGCGCGGCGACGACTTTGCAAAGAAGATCACGTACAAGAGCCGCCAGGCCGGCGAGGACCCGGACGAACTGATCCGCGCCCTGCGGACCTCGCCTCGGATGCGGGTCGCCGTCACCGTCGACATGATCGCGACCGGTACAGACGTGAAGGCCCTGGAGTGCGTGATCTTCCTGCGCGAGGTGCGCAGCGCCGTCCTTTTCGAGCAGATGAAGGGCCGCGGCGCCCGCACTATCGACGCGACCGAACTCCAGGAAGTCACGCCGGACGCGGACGCATCGGTCCGCAAAGATCGGTTCGTACTAGTCGATGCGGTCGGCGTGACGGACTCCCCGCTGGTGGATGCCAAGCCGCTGGTGCCGGCGGGCGAGCGGCAGGTCTCGCTGGCGAAGCTGCTGGACAAGGCCGGTACGAAGTCGATCAGTACTGGTGAGGCCGAGATCCTGGCGGGACGACTGGCCCGGCTCAACCAGCAGCTGACGGACGAGGAACGCGAGCAACTGACGCGGGCCTCGGGTGGCCGCACCCTGTCGGAGATCGCGGGCGCCATAGTGAAGGCGGTGGACCCGGACCGGCAGGAGCGTGCGCTGGAAGAGGGCGGCCAGGCGGCGGCCAGGCGGCTCGTGGAGGACGCGATCGCGCCGCTGACGGATTATCCCGATCTGCGGCGCCACATCATCGAGATCCGGCGGGACAAGGACTACGTTTTCGACGAGTTCACGGCCGTCGAGGTGACCGACGTCGACGAGATCCCGCGCGAGGAGCGGGCCCGGGAGGAGGTCGGCCGCTGGAGCCGACTCCTGAAGGACGAGCGCGACCGTATTGCGGCGGTCAGCATCGCGCTGACGAGCCCCCGGTCGGTTTCCCCTGCGGAGACGTACGCCGCCCTGAAGGAACTGGCACTCGAGATCCGCCGTCCGCAGTTCGCCTGGACGCCGCAGGTGCTGTGGACGTACTACGAGGACCTGGGCGCGGTGGTCCACTCCGACGGTGGGGGCCGGGAGGCCGGGGTGCCCGATCTGATCTCGCTGATCCGGTACGAGCTCGGGGTCGAGGAGGAGCTGCGGCCGTATCGTGAGACGGTGGAGGAACGCTTCGAGGGGTGGCTGCTCAAGCAACGGCAGGCGGGGGCGGACTTCTCAGAGGAGCAGCTGTGGTGGCTGCGGTCCGTACGGGATGTGGTGGCGAGCGACGTCGGGATCAGCACGGCGGAGCTTAACGCCGAGCCCTTCAAGGGGAAGGGCGGCGGACGGGGGTTCGCGCACGCATTTCCGGGGCGGGACGTTCGATCGATGTTGAGTGAGCTGAATCGAGAGTTGGCTTGAGCGGGTTGAGTGACGTGGAACTTCCGGCCACTTGGATTCTGCTTGATCTGGGCGAGGTGGCCGAGGTTAGCGGCGGAATCCAGAAGCAACAGAAGCGGCGTCCTGTCAAGAATATCTACCCGTTTCTACGTGTTGCCAATGTCGGACGAGGAAAACTTGCCCTCGAAGAAGTACACGACATTGAACTTTTCGAAGGGGAACTGGAGAAGTACAGGCTCAGGGACGGAGACTTGCTGGTTGTTGAAGGCAATGGAAGTCCTGACCAGATCGGACGCGCTGCCACATGGCGTGGCGCGATTAGTGACGCGGTGCATCAGAACCACCTGATCCGAGTACGCCCCACCAGAGCTATTTCCGCTCGGTACTTGGAGTTGGTCTGGAACGCGCCCGTTGTATCGCGCCAACTGAAGGAAGTTGCACAGTCAACCAGCGGTCTTTACACCTTGAGTACGAGCAAGGTGAAACGGGTCAAGGTTCCGCTACCTCCGCTTGCGGAGCAGGACCGCATCGTCGAGGCCCTCGAAGATCATCTCTCCCGACTTGATTCGGCTGCTAGCAACCTGGATCGTGCCCAATCCTGGTCCATTCCATTGCGGCGTTCCGCGCTGGCTCGACTGCGTGATCGCGCCATGATCTTGGGGGCGCAGCTCGTGCCTTTGGAAGCTGTGGCGCAGACGTCTCTAGGCAAGATGCTGGACTCGAAGAAGAATGCCGGATCCGACACTCCCTACCTACGGAACGTGAATGTCAGATGGGGCGAATTCGACCTAGAGGCGATTTCGAGCGTTCCTATGCCGCCCGAGCAGGCAGTGAAATTCGCACTCAATGCTGGGGACTTGCTCGTTTGTGAGGGCGGCGAACCTGGCCGCTGTGCAATTTGGCCAGGTTCGGAAACGCTCATGACCTTCCAGAAGGCCCTACATCGGGTCCGGCCGTCTGAGAGAGCCTCTTCTTGCTGGCTCGCGCTCATGATCGAAGAGTGTGTCCGTAACGGGCGAACGGCTCGGATGCTTACCGGAACCACCATTAAGCATCTACCTCAGGAAAAGCTACGAAAGCTGGAAATTCCTGTTCCGCATGCCGAAGTCCAAGCTCGGCTAGTTGAGGAATTCGCAGCGACTGAGATTCACCTGAAGCGTCTACAAGACGCGGCCGTTACGTCGAGCGCACGTGAGCGTCACCTCAGGGGCGCGCTGCTGAGCCGCG
Organism: Streptomyces zinciresistens K42; assembly: GCF_000225525.1. GTDB lineage: Bacteria > Actinomycetota > Actinomycetes > Streptomycetales > Streptomycetaceae > Streptomyces > Streptomyces zinciresistens. The sequence continues at coordinate 4,960 of NZ_AGBF01000104.1, forward strand.
CATTCCTGGGCAGACTGGTCCTTCAAGACCCCGCCGACGAGCCTGCCTCCGTCCTCCTCGACCGCATCCGCTCCGAGTCCGAGGCCCAGGGTGGCAAGCCGAAGCGGGCCGGCCGCCCCTCCCGCAGGTCGGCCACCGCCGACGAACCGCCGCCCCCACCCCCCGAGTCCTCAACACTCTTCCCCATCAACGCCGTTCAGCAGGAGCTTCCCCTGTGACCCCCGCATCTCCCGCCCTGGCGCATGCACAGACCAACAGCCTGGTCGCCAAGCTCTGGAACTACTGCAACGTCCTGCGTGACAACGGCCTGTCAACCATCGAGTACGTCGAGCAGCTCTCGTACTTGCTCTTCCTCAAGATGGCCGACGAGATCGCAACCGACCCTTTCACCGAGCAGGAGGCCAAGACCGTCGTACCCGCCAAGTACGACTGGCAATCGCTGGCCCGCCTCAAGGGCATCGACCTCGAAGTCCACTACCGCGACACCCTCCAAGCACTCGCCAAGAACCCCGGCACCACCCTCGGGACGATCTTCGCCAAATCCCAAAACCGGATCACCGAGCCCGCTTTGCTCGAAAAGCTGGTTGTCGAGCTGATCGGCAAAGAGGACTGGACGATCCAGGGGACAGACCTCAAGGGCGATGCCTACGAGGGTCTGCTTGCCAAGGGTGCGGAGGACACCAAGACGGGTGCCGGCCAGTACTTCACGCCCCGCGCACTCATCGACGCCATGGTCGACGTGATGCAGCCAAAGCCCGAGGACACGATCACTGACCCCGCATGTGGTACTGGCGGCTTCCTGATCGCCGCGCACAGCTACATCCGCAAGCACCACATGCAGTACCTGTCGCGGGAACAGCGTCTCGACTTGGGGTCCGGCAAGATCTGGGGCAACGAATTGGTCACCGGCACGGCCCGCCTGGCAGCCATGAACATGCTGCTGCACGGGATCGGTGACGCCGACGGCGAGTCGTTGATCACCGTGGGTGATGCGCTTGCCGACAAGCCCGAGCGCCACGCGTCGCTCATCCTCGCCAATCCGCCCTTTGGCAAGAAGTCCGCGATCACGATCGTCGGCACGGATGGCAAGGCAGAGAGGGAAGACATTTCGTACGAGCGGGACGACTTCCGCGCCACCACCACCAACAAGCAACTCAATTTCCTTCAGCACATCATGTCGCAGCTGGAGATGAAGGGCCGTGCGGCTGTTGTCCTGCCGGACAACGTGCTCTTCGAAGGCGGCGCGGGTGAGAAGGTACGGCGCCGCCTACTCGAAGAGTTCGACCTCCACACGATCCTGCGTCTCCCGACTGGCATCTTCTACGCAGGCGGGGTCAAGGCCAATGTCCTGTTCTTCGAGAAGGAGCCGCCGCGCAGTGGCGGTGCCCACAACACCTCGAAGTTGTGGGTCTATGACTTCCGTACCGCCAAGCACTTCACCCTCAAGCAGCATCCGCTGACCCGCGCGGCTCTGGACGAGTTCGTCGAGGCGTACCTGCCCGGAAAGTCGCGCAGCGAGCGGGTTGAGTCTGAGCGTTTCAGGTCCTTCGACTACGACGAACTCATCGCCCGCGACAAGGTGAATCTGGACATCACCTGGATGAAGGACCCGGCACTCGACGACGCCGACAGCCTCCTGGCGCCCGAGTTGATTGCCCAGGAGATCGTCGAGGAGCTGCAGGCTGCGCTGAGCGAGTTCGCGGCCATCGCGGAGGCCCTCGGTGGTGAGGTCTCAGCCGACACCGATGCGATTGAGCCAACTGAGAGTGGTTGAACCGTAACTGGGTTGCTCCTCCTCTGTCCCGCCGGAATCCTGAGTTTCCAGATCAGCGAGACGGGGGAGTCCCATGCCGGCCGCACAGCCGCAGACGCGCGAATTCCGGGCGTTCCTGACCAACCTTGAGTACGCCCGGAAGATGATCGTGGCGGGTCGGAGCCTGGCTGCCTTCCAGTCCCCGGTTATCGACATCGGTGACTTCTACCGCGCTGCCTGGGTGCAGGCCGTCAGCGCCATCGACCACTGGTTCCACGAGGAGCTGTACCGGCGCGTCGCCGAGCTGGCCGCTGCGGACAGCCCCGGAATGCCGTATCAGCTGACGAAGTTCGAGCTGCCCCTGGTCAAGGTGGAGGAAGTCCGGCGCGGTACGACGACGCTCGCTGACGCCGTCTCCGAGCATGTCAAGGCGAAGTGGGGCAACGCGGCACTGCAGAACCCTCGCAAGATTAGCGAGGCGCTGAAGCTGGTGACGGAAGAGGACATCTGGGCCAAGGCCGCCGTCCAGCTCAACGAGTGGAACCACGGCCGTACGTCCATGAACGCCCAGACACTGAAGCAGAAGTACAACTCGATCACCGATCGCCGAAATAGGATCGCCCATGACGCGGACTTGCTGGACGGCGATCTCAAGCGTCGCCGCCCCATCTCCGACGCCGACGTGACCGATGCGATCGACTGGATCGAGCGAATCGCCCTCGCCATCGCCACCGTGATGGGGTGAGTCGACCGCTCAGGAACCGTCCGCCACCGTTCGAACTTGACGGCAGCCCTGACGGCAACGACGGCACACAGACACGCATGATCACCCCTCTGGGCGATTGCAGCAGGAAGCCGCAGGCAATCCTCGTCACGTGCTGCCCGATCCTACGGATCAGAAGGTTGCAGGTTCGAATCCTGCCGAGTGCACAGCAGACCAGAGGCCCTGTGGAGTGATCCACAGGGCCTCTGTCTTATGCCTTGCCGGGAGGGTTGGCCGGTGGTCGAATCGGCGGCTGTGTTCGGGGGCGCGCGGACGGTCGCCGGGATCTTCGGTGGCGGGGTGCCGATCGGGGGTCCCGTGACCGGATCAGTCAGTTCAGAGTCTTGCTCACTTCGGGGAGGGTGGGCCGGTCCGCTGGCGTGTGGCTGAGCATGGCGTCGATCAACTCGCCCAGCGTGCCGGGCGCCTTGACCTCCCGGCGCCGTCCGTTCGCGACGGCCTCTCGCTGTGCTGTGCGGGGAGCGTCGTCCGGGTACTCCATCGCCCGCTGGCCGGTGGCGGAGATGAGGAGGGAGGCGCCGAGTGCGTAGACGTCGGCTTCGGGTGTCGGCTCGGCTTGGCCGGTGTCGAGGACGCTGCGTGCGATCTCGGGTGCCTCGTAGTGGACGAGGCAGCCGCGGAACGGGAAGTCGTATCCCTCGGGCACGTGGCTTCCCCGTGCAAGGGCGAGGTCGATGAGGTGCGTTCGTTCCGGGCCGATGATGAAGTGGGCGGGCTGTACGTCACCGTGCGCCCAGCCCTTGGCGTGGAGTTCGGCCAGCGCCTCGACGCAGCCCAGCGCCACGCTGGTGTGCGGTGCGGTGGACGAGTCCGGCCTGCGGCAGGGCTCCCGTCAGCCCGGAACTTGTGGCTCTTTACGATCAGCGGGCGGACATCCCTGTGTCCACCTTTGTGGACATGCTGACCCAGGCCCGCAGGCACATCGACGTGCTGGTGTATGCCGCCGTCTTCCTGCACGAGGCGTACCCGCGGCTCAACGACCTGCTGCGAGAGCGAGCTGCCGACGGGTGCGCGGTTCGTATCGCGATCGGCGATCCGGACAGCGTGAATGTCCAACAGCGCGGCACGGAAGAGCGGTTCGGCCACGGCATCGAGTCCCGTTGCCGACTCGCCCTCATGCACTATCGCCCCCTTGCCGGGGTACCTGGCATCGAGGTGCGGACCCATGCCACCACGCTGTACAACTCGATCTACCGTGCGGATGACCCGGCGCTGGTCAATGCCCATGTCTGGGGCGTGAATGCAGGGCCCCGGCAAAGTCGTTCTGTAGGCCTGTGACGGTCGTTCTGTAGGCCTGTGACGTGGGGTTTTGCAGGTGGAAGAGGTGTGCGGGCGTGTTCCGGTCCGGTTGGATGGAGGTTCCTACGCCTTACCGTCCGACCAAGGGATCACGCCCGCGCCATGCCATCGTCCCGCATCTGTGGCCCTGTTCGCACGCCCGCCTCGGATCATGAGCTCCTCGTCCAGTTGCTCGCTCGGATGCCTGATCCGCGTCGTCGGCGCGGGGTCCGGCACCCGGTGGGTGCACTGATCGCGGTGGCGGTGTGTGCGGTGGTGGCCGGAGCCCGGGGGTTCACCGCGATCGGGGAGTGGGCCCGGGATGCGGGAAGTGCCGCGCTGGAACGGCTGGGTCTGGAGCGGGGCGGGGTGGACGAATCAACGCTGCGGCGTCTGTTCGCCCGTCTCGATGCGGACCGTCTCGATGCGGTACTGGGAGTGTGGGCTCTGGCCGGGCGAGGATATTTGCCCCGACTGAGCTGTACCGAGATTTGTGGAGTCCCTACGGGCGGCTCTCGATCAGGCACACATCGTGCTGCCATCGCTCGGAGTCGATGTCGGCTCGCCCGCACTTGGGCTCGTGGAACTGGGGCGTGTACGCGCCGACGTGGCCGTGCGACTGGCGGAGGCGCTCCGACAAGGCGGCGTCGAGTGATCGGCACGGGAAGCCCTGGCGAGGACGGCGGTCTCCCGCCCCGGATGACCTTGCGGGTTTACACCGTGAACGGGCACCGTTCGCAGACGTTCAGATGGGACCGGAGGCGGTAGCCGCTCAAACGACCGGCTGCCCATGAACGCAGGTGAACGACCCCATTCGAGACCCCTGAGCCCACCATCACAGTTGGAAAGGGTGCACATCCCTGCGGCGATACCTTGGTGCGCGGTCGGTGCTGCAAAGCCGGTGCTCCCGAGTTCCCTCAGTAGAGGATGACTCTCCAGCGCTCAACCCACAGCAGCCCACCGCCCGGACCGCGGACCTGGACGCGGTCGTCTTCCACCTGCCAGACGTCGCCGTAGAGCGTACGGTCGGGAAGATCCACCCTGACGATGTCATGGACGTCCAGGTCATCCTCGACCGGACGAGCCCACGCATGCGAACAGTGACCGCAGAGATAGCCGACCACATCGCACCCCTCAACAGTCATCGGTCGGCCCGGACGGACCGCTGCGACGAGACACCGAGGGCACGGGTCGGCAGTGCGTTCACCTACTGATCGGGACATCATCCGATTCTGCGGTGCAGCAACGAAGTACAGCAACCCCAGCGACCGCCACCGGCAGTCACGCCCCTCCCCGCAGCCCGTATGGCCTCCAATGACCGATCTCTCCAGAGCTGCGGATCAGAAGGTTGCAGGTTCGAATCCTGCCGGGTGCACAGCAGGCCAGAGGCCGTCAGGGGCGACCTGACGGCCTCTGGTTTCGGCGTTGACGGGAGCGCTTTGACGGAAACCGCCTCGGTCGGCGCGTAGTGCTCCGGCCCGGTCCGAGCGAAGGAGCGGGGTACCCGTGCCGGGCCGGACCGTGTGCGTCAGACGGTCGCGGCCAGCCAGCCGATGGTTTCGGTGGTGTGCTTGCCGTCGCTCTTGGTGGCGCCGGCGTACACCTCGTTGAGACGGATGAGGAAGCCGGTGTTGGTGACGTCGTGGACGCGGATGCCCGGTGTCTCCGGACCGTTGAAGGTCTGGGTCAGCGGGAGGACGACGACGTTGGAACCCGGTGGGAACGGGCTGGGGAACGTGACCCGCGTGAAGGTCGAGGTGTTGCCGCCGCTCGTCTCGATGGGGTCGTCGGACCGCAGGTCGACCTTGCCGGTCTGGATGAAGCTCATGATCGAATTCCTTTGTGCGAGGCTGCGATTGCCTGGCCGTTCTGGCGGCCGAGGGGAGGCTTGTCACCACATCGGCCCTCTATGCCGAACTCCCGCGAACGAGCGATCGCATTTCGGACAGCAGCCGACCGCGACCGTGTGCTTCCCGCCTCATCCATGAGCCGAGCGCGGCTGTGGGGTTCGTTCGGACCGGCGTGCGGTCCAGAGGGTGATGCCCGCTATGTGGACTCCGGCGAGGGAGATGGCCGCGGTCCTCTCAAAAGCGGGTGACGATGCCACGCCCCCGCTTCGGCATCCTGCTGCCCTCGCTCGGAGCCGGAGCCGGAGCCGGAGCCGGAGCCGAAGCCGGAGCCGGCCCGCCCGGTCTCGGGCTCGTGGAGTGGGGGCGCGTACCCGCCGACCTTGCCGTGCGGCTGGCGGAGGCGCTCCGGCGGGGCGGCGACGAGTGAGCGGCGCGAGTGGTCCCGACGCGGCTTCCCCGCTCGGAGTGAGGCGCAAGCAGGGCCCGAGCCCGGGTGAGGAGTCGGGGACGGTGCAGGCCCTCGCGGTGGAAGGGGACCTTCACCACCCGAGCTTGCACCTCTGACAAAGCGGCGTTCGGGCGCCCGGACTCCGCCCGACGGAATGCATCACCCCGAAGGTCGGGTGAGTGCTTTTCGTCGCTCCTCGCTGTATGTGGCCGAAAAATACCAGGTGTTGATGTTGGTCGACGTGTTAGGTTTTGTGTCGATTCCGATCGATCGCTTCGTGCCGAACATCAAGGGCACAGGCGGGCAGGGGTATTCCGACCACGTGCCCAAGCCGTCGGGACGGGAAAATGGGGGAATCGCCGTGCGTGGAAAAGCGGTCCGAATGGCCTCGATGTGCATGGGTGGATCGGCCGGACAGTAGATCGCGTGTGTCGGCTTGTGCAGGACTGGCCTCCGCCGGCACGTCCGCAGCTGGATTTCTGTATCGGCTCCAGCCGGGTTTCCGGGTGCTGGCCGAGTCTTTGACATGTAATGTCCCGCTCCGCCCCTCCCGTCGTCCATTAATGAACGGGCTCCAGTCGTTCATTGGTAAAAAAAGGGGAAGATTTTCGTGCGTGTGCACACCATGCTGATCAGTGCCGTCCTGATTGTCGGCGCCGCAGGCTGCAGCACTGACAGTGCAGCGAAACCTGACAAGATCGGAGTCGCTGAGAAGTTGCCCGCAGACACGAATGAGGCGCAGTCGAGGAAGAATGCCCGGGAGTTCCGGGCCTGGATCAACGAAAACGGAACCGCAGTCCAGAAGGGCGCGGTCGGACGTGTCCAGCGAATCATCGGTGAGTGGAACGCAAAGACAGGAAACGCGTACGTCTCCACTGATATCAACGGCGGGAAGACTCCGGTGAAGGACCCTCAAGCGGCCGCCGATGCAGTCGTCAAGGCATTCGCTGAATGGAAGGACTCCGATCAGGGTTTTGTGTCGGTCTACGATGTGTTCGGTAACGCTATGATCGCGAACTACAAGTTCTGACGACTCGTATTCCTGCTGTGTGATAGCAGTCGAAAGAATCTTGCGGGGGCCGGTCTCATACGTGCGTGCGCACTCGAATTGACGCGCGAGTCGACGCGCGTCCGTCCGCCTCCGAGGGAAGCGCCGGGGACCGTCGGCGCCGTCCCCCTCCCCGCGCAGCTCGTCTCACCGCTCGTCGTCGAGCAGCAGCGCGTCCAGGTCCCCGTCGAAGTCCGGGCCGGGGAAGCCCGGGAACAGCGCCTCCGCCGAGTCCGCCGGGTCCGCCGGGTCCGCCGGGTCCGCCGGGTCCGCCGGGTCCGCCGGGTCGAGCGGGGTGTGCAGGGCCTGTTCGGTCCAGATGCACTTGCCCGTCGGCGTGTACCGCGTGCCCCAGCGGGTGGACAGCGCGGTGACCAGTTGCAGGCCCCGGCCGCCCTCGTCGTTCTCCGTCGCCCGGCGGATGCGCGGCATCGTCAGGCTGCCGTCGAAGACCTCGCAGATCAGCTCGGTGCCGTGCAGGAGCCGTAGCCGCAGCGGGCCGCGGGCGTGGCGCACGACGTTGCCGACGAGTTCGCTCACCAGGAGCTGGGTGGTCGGGATCAGGTCGTCCAGCTCCCAGGCGGCGAGCTGGTCGCGGATCAGCCCGCGGGCCTGGCCCGCCGCCCGCGGGTCCTCCGGCAGCGGCCAGGAGGCCATGCGGGCGGCGGGCAGGGCGTGCAGTCGGGCGAGCAGGAAGGCCGCGTCGTCGGCCGCCTGGTGGTCGGCGGGCAGCAGCGCGCCGGTGATCCGCTCGCACAGCAGCTCCAGGTCGGCCGCCGTGCCGTCGCCGTGCGCGGCGCGCAGCACCTCGGCGAGCGCGGCCATGCCCACGTCCAGCTCGCGCTTGGCGGACTCCACCAGCCCGTCGGTGTACAGGGCCAGCACGCTGCCCTCGGGGACGGGGACCTCCGTCGTCTCGAACGGGGGCTCGGCCGCGCCCAGGGGCGGGTCGTCCGACAGGGCGGGGAACTCCACCGTGCCGTCCGGGTGCAGCAGCGCGGGCGGCGGGTGGCCCGCCCTCGCTATGGAGCAGACGCGGCTGGTGGAGTCGTACAGGGCGTACAGGCACGTGACGTACGACTCCTCGCCCATGGCGCCGACGATGTCGTTGAGGTGGCTCATGATCTCGTCGGGCGGCAGTTCGAGGTCGGCGAGGGTGTGGACGGCGGTGCGCAGCCGGCCCATGGTGGCCGCCTCCGGCAGGCCGTGGCCCATGACGTCGCCGACGACGAGGGCCACCTGCCCGCCGGACAGCGGGATGATGTCGTACCAGTCGCCGCCGACGTCCATGCCGTGGCCGGCCGGCAGATAGCGGGCGGCGGCCGTGCAGGCGGGGACGACGGGCAGGTCGCGGGGGAGCAGGCTGCGCTGGAGTTCGCGGGAGCGGGTGTGCTCGGCGTCGAAGAGGCGGGCCCGCTCCAGGGCCTGCGCGACCAGGGCGCTGGTCGCGGTCAGCAGGGTGCGTTCCTCGTCGGTGAGGCGGCGCGGGTGGTCGAAGCTGACGGCGCAGACCCCGAAGGTGTGGCCCGAGGCGATCAGCGGGATCAGCGCCCAGGCCCGCTTGCCCGCGCGGGCCGGCAGCGCGGCGAGCCCCGGGTAGCGGGCGGCGAACTCGCGGGGGCTGGACAGGAACAGCGGCGCCCCGGCCAGGATCGCGTCCCACATCGGGCTGGGCTGGGTACGCTCGCGGCCGTCGAGCACGGCCAGGACGTCGTCCGGGTAGCCGACGGACCCCACGGTGTGCAGCCGGTCGCCCTCCACGGCCTGCACCAGCAGCCCGGTCGCCTCGAACGGGGGCAGCACCCCGCTGGCGACCGCGTCCACCACGTCCCGCACGGTCGTCGCCTTGGCGAGGGCGGCCGTCAACTCCGCGATCCGGGCGGCCCGTTCGGCCGCGGCGCGCTCGGCGGAGCGGCGCTCCTCCTCCATCCGCCGCTTCTCGGTGACGTCGGTGAAGTAGATCGTGCGCCCGTCCGGGCCGGGGACCAGCCGCAGGTGGCACAGGCGCCCGTTGGGCAGCCGTACGTCGAAGCTGACCGACTTCTCCGCGGCGGCGGCCTGCCGGCAGCGGATCTCCAGGCCGGGCACCTGCTCGGCGGCGGGCAGGTCCCACAGCAGCCGCCCGAACAGCTCCTTCTCGGAGTAGCCGAGGGTGCGTTCGGCCTCCAGGTTGGCGAAGGTGATCCGCCAGTCGTCGTCCATGGCGAGGAAGCCGTCGCTCATGTGGCGCAGGGCCCGGCCGAGCGCGTCCCGGGCGGACCGCGGCTCGGTGCTGTCCCAGCCGACGCCGACCATCCGGCGGGGCTCGCCCCGTTCGCCGTACGTCGCCCTGCCGCGCGCCTGCGTCCAGCCCCAGGTGCCGTCCAGCTTCCGCACCCGGTACTCGGCCTCGAAGGCGCTCCCGCCGTGGATCGCGCGCTCCGCCGCGGCGAGTGTGGGCGCCAGGTCGTCGGGGTGCACGCACCGCATCCAGGCGTCGATCCGCCCGGTGAAGTCCTGCGGCAGGGTGCCGTACAGCTCCAGGGCCGCCTCGTCCCAGATCAGGTCGCCGGTGGCGATGTTCCAGTCCCAGGAGCCGACGCTGACCTCCTTCAGCGCCTGCCGCAGCCGTTCGCCGTTCTGCTCGGGCTGCGCGGGCCGGGAGGGGCCGGCGGGCGGCGGCGCCTTCGCCATACGGTCCTCGGTCCAGGCGATGACGGACCGCAGGAAGCGCCAGTGGGCGGGCTCCGGTTCGCCCCGCTCGTCCATCAGGACGCTGAGGGCGCCGGTGACCCGGTTGCCGCTGCGCACGGGGAGGGCGGCGAGGCCGGTGCCGGGCCAGAGGGGCCCCCGGGAACCGGCGGACCGGGCCGGCTCCGGCGGGACGCGGACACGGCCGTGGTCGTACGGGGTGCGGAGGCCGCCGCTCTCGTACGGCGTGCGGGAGCCGCTGCTCGCGTAAGGGGTCCGGGAGCCGTCACGCTGGTACGGGGTGCGGAAGTCGTCACGCTGGTACGGGGTGCGGGGGCCGCCGCTCTCGTGCGGGGTCCGGGAGCCGTCGTGCTCGTGCGGGGTGCGGGCCGGGGGGATCTGGGCCCGGGGGCCCTCGGTCTCCTGCGACGCGCGGGCCGCCGCCCCTGGGGGCCGGACGCCGCCGTTCTCGCGCGGGCCGCGGGCCGGGGCCAGCGGGACCCAGACGCCGGCGTCCTCGTGCAGGGCGCGGGCCGGGGCCACCGGGGCGTCCTGGTCGACGATCTCCCAGGAGCGGGTGAACGCGGGCGGCAGTCCGGCCGCCGACACCAGGCGCAGCGCGGACATCGGGCCGCGCAGATGGATCATGCCGCCCAGCGCGCCCAGTTCGGCGACCGCGTGCTGGAGGGCCAGCCGGAAGACCTCGCTTTCCGCGACACCGGGGGCCACCGTGTCGAGCAGGGTCAGCCGAGCGTTCATGTCGCGGACTCTACCGTTCCGGACTGGGCCGGAACGCCGCTTCGCAAGATCCACACGGGTGCCGCGCAACCGGTTGGCTACCGGTCAACAAGCGCTGCGGCAAGCGCAGTTGAGGGCGTACGGGCGGCGGGGCGTGCCGGGCCCGGCGGGGGCGGGCGGTCCCGGGCGGGGGCGCGGGGCCGCCCGCTCCGGCGCGTGTCCCCTTGCAGTCGCACACCGGAACCGTCCCGCGCGCACGCGAGGATGAGATCCGGAGGGCCCGGAGCCCGTCAACTCGCCAGTCCACGGCATAACCTGGAGCACCGCGAGGGCGACAGCCGTGCGGGACAAGCCAGTTCACCTGAGCGAATCCGAAAGGAACAGTGAACGTGTCGTTCAAGAAAAGTCGTGGTCTGCTCGTCTGCGCGGCCCTCGCCGTGACGCTGACCGGCGTCGTGGCGGCGGGGACCGCCGTGGCCGCCGCCCGGGGGGCCAAGCCCCTGGCCGACCGGGCACCGGCCGGGTTCGCGGAGCTGCCGCCCGGTCCGCTCCCGCACCCGGGGGAGTCGCGCGCGTTCACCGCGACCTACCGCAACGACACCCCGGCGCGGCGCACGGTGGCCCCGCAGCTGCTCGTCCTCTCCCCGGACGCGGGGCCGTTCCTGGCGCCGTCGGACGTACGGCTGGAGCGGCGCGCGGCGGACGGCCACTGGGAGGACGTCCCGGTGCGGACCACGACCGGGACGCTGTACACGGGCCTCGCGGGCGCGCACCGCACCCTGCCGCCGGGCGCGACGCTCACCGAGGTCTACCGCCTCACCGTCGCGGGCGCCGGGGCCGGGACCAGGGCCGGGGGCACGGTACGGCCGAGGGTGGCCCTCTACGGCTGAGGCCCGGCTCCCGTCCTGCCGGTGCGGCTCGCCCGGAGAGCCCTGCGCAGGCCCGAGCGTGCGGGCGCACCAGCCCGTGAGGGCGGCGGACCGTGAGGACGAGGGACCGGGCGGGCGGAGGCGGCGGGCGGGCGAGGGCGGCGGGTGGGCGAGGGCGGCGGACCAGGCCGGCCCGAGTTGTCAGTGCCTGCCTCTAAGGTCGAAGAGCGATGGCACAGGCATGGAGATGCTCGGGTCTGCGGTGGTCGGCGCACGGCCCCGAGCTGGTGTGGGACGGCGGCCGGCGCTCCGCGCTGACCTGGGGGAAGCGCGTGGCCTTCGGGGTGGCGGAAGGGGGAGTGCGGACCTGCGTGGGGGCGCGGGGACACGCGTGCCCGCGGCGGGCGGCCGTGCCGGGGCGCGGCACGGGTGGGCGCTGCGAGGAGTGCGCGCGGCTGGACCGGGCGCACTCGGTCGCCGCGGACACCCTCGCGGACGATCCGCGGCCGTACCACGTCTATCTGGCGTGGTTCGGACCCGGCATGGCCAAGGTCGGCATCACCGCCGTGGAGCGGGGACCGGTCCGGTTGCTGGAGCAGGGCGCGGTCTGCTTCAGCCGGCTGGGCTCGGGCCCGCTGATGGCGGCCCGGCGCACGGAGGAACTGCTGCGGGCGGCCCTGCGCGTGCCGGACCGCGTCCCGTACGCCGACAAGCGGACCGTCAGATCCGCCCTGCCCGCGTCGGCGGCGGAGCGCGCGGCCGAGCTGGCGGACCTGCACGCCCGCGCGTCGGCGCTCCCCGGCTGGCCCGAGTCGCTGGACCGCGCGCCCTTCCGGCCCGTGGACCACGCCGGGGTGTTCGGGCTCGCGGCGCTCCCGGCCGCCGTAGGGGAGGTGGCCGAGCTGGTCGCGGGCGGGGCGGTGAGCGGACGCCTCGCCGCGGCTGCCGGGCCGGACCTGCACCTGGAGACGACCCGGGGAGTGGTCGTCGTCGACACCCGGCTGATGAAGGGGTGGGAGCTGGTGCCGACGGCGGACACGGGGGAACTGACGGTGCCGGTCAGGGCGTTCAGGGAGCGGGGGGCGGGCACGCAGGAAGGGCTGTTCTGATCGGGAGGGCGAACCGGCCGTGCGGCAGCGGGTGTTCTCCGCCCGGAGGGCGCGCCGTCGCGCAGGACCGCCTGCTCACGGGGGGGAGCAGGACGGTTCGGGCCGCATCTCGGGATGTGTGTCCGCCGGGGGCTTCCCAGGTGCCGCCTGAGAGCTTCCTGTGCGTTTCTCAGGAAAATCACAGGTTGCGACAAGGGCGCTCTCAGAGGGCCCCGACAGTGTGTCGGGCATGACCACGACCTCGCCCCAGGGGCGGACCGAACTGCTGAGGTCGGACGGGAGCCCCGTCCGCGTGCTGGTGGTGGACGACGAGCAGTCGATCACCGAGCTGCTCTCCATGGCCCTGCGCTACGAGGGCTGGCAGATCCGCAGCGCGGGGGACGGGCACGGCGCCGTGCGCACCGCCCGCGAGTTCCGGCCGGACGCGGTCGTGCTGGACATGATGCTGCCCGACATGGACGGGCTGGCCGTCCTCGGCCGGCTGCGCCGCGAACTGCCGGACGTGCCGGTGCTGTTCCTCACGGCCAAGGACGCCGTCGAGGACCGTATCGCCGGGCTCACCGCGGGCGGGGACGACTACGTCACCAAGCCGTTCGCCCTGGAGGAGGTCGTCGCCCGGCTGCGCGGACTCATCCGCCGCTCCGGCGCCTCCGACCGGCGCTCCGAGTCCGTGCTCGTCGTCGGGGACCTCACGCTCGACGAGGACAGCCACGAGGTGACGCGCGGCGGGCAGCACATCCACCTCACCGCCACCGAGTTCGAGCTGCTGCGCTTCCTGATGCGCAACCCGCGGCGCGTGCTCAGCAAGGCGCAGATCCTGGACCGCGTGTGGTCCTACGACTTCGGCGGTCAGGCCAACGTCGTCGAGCTGTACATCTCCTATCTGCGCCGGAAGATCGACGCCGGCCGGGAGCCGATGATCCACACCCGGCGCGGCGCCGGCTATCTGATCAAGCCCGCCGTCTCATGACCGGGGGGCGGCGAAACGCGCCCGCCGCCCGCAGGCGAAGTCCGGGGTGCCGCCCCGGTGGTCGACGAACCAGGGGAAGCGCTGGTTGAACCCGTCGCGCAGGGCTTCCCCGCAGGCGTCCGCGTGCACGTCGAACAGGGCCTGACGGATCTGCGCCAGGCCCTCGCTGCTGTGAAGCGGCGGACGTCCAGGCCGGCGGCCTTGAACCCCGGCTCCATCCGGTTCGGCAGCGGTTCGGCAGCGGTCTCCCCGCTCCCGGGCGACCCCGGCGTCCGGCGCGAGCGTGATCAAGTCACGGGAGGAGCCGCCCAGGAGGGAGCGCATCCGGCCCGGGACGGAAGAGCCCGCCACCGGCGCGAAGGCCCCCGACGCCGTGGAGCACGCCTGGCCGACGTCCCGCTGGTGGAGCTGCGCCGGGGCGAGGACGGCGCTGCGCGCGGTCACCGCCGCCTCTCGCGCAAACTCGTTGTACGGCGTACAGCGCTTGTTCTACGGTGCACAGCATGACGACGTCCCCCCGGGAGCAGGTCCCTGCCCCGCTCCGGCTCCCGGCTCCGGGCGGGCACCCGCAGCGCTGGCTGATCCTCGGTGTGCTGTGCCTCGCGGTGCTCACCGTGGTGCTCGACAACACCGTCCTGAACGTGGCCATCCCCTCGCTCACCCGCGAACTGGGCGCCACCACCTCGGACATCCAGTGGATGATCAACGCCTACTCGCTCGTGCAGTCGGGTCTGCTGCTCTCCGCGGGCAGCGCGGCCGACCGCTACGGCCGCAAGAAGATGCTGGCCCTCGGTCTGGCCCTGTTCGGCGCGGGCTCGCTGGTCGCCGGACTCGCCGACTCCACCGGCCAGTTGATCGCGGCACGCGCCGGGATGGGCGTCGGCGGCGCGCTGCTGATGACCACCGTCATCGCCGTGGCCATCCAGATCTTCAGCCCGGAGGAGCAGCCGAAGGCCATCGGCATCTGGGCCGCGGTGAACTCGCTGGGCTTCGCCGCGGGCCCCCTCCTCGGCGGCTTCATGCTGGACCGCTTCTGGTGGGGCGCGATCTTCCTGATCAACCTGCCGGTCGCGCTGCTCGCCCTGGTGGCGGTCGTCCTGCTGGTCCCCGAGTCGAAGAACCCGCAGGGCGACCGGCCCGACCTGCTGGGCGCCCTGCTCTCCACGATCGGCATGTCGGCCCTGGTGTTCGCCATCATCTCCGGGCCCGAGCACGGCTGGACGTCGGCGCGCGTCCTGCTGACGGCGGCCGTGGCGGTCCTCGTGCTGGGCGCCTTCGCCCTGTGGGAGAGCCGTATCCCGCATCCCATGCTCGACCTGCACTTCTTCCGCGACCGCCGGTTCACGGGCGCGGTCTCCGGCGGTGTCCTCATCACCTTCGGCATGGGCGGCTCGCTCTTCCTGCTCACCCAGCACATGCAGTTCGTGCTCGGCTACGAGCCGCTGGAGGCCGGCCTGCGCACGGCCCCGCTCGCGCTGATGATCGTGGCCCTGAACTTCACCGGCGTGGCCGCCAAGTGGGCCGCCCGGCTGGGCAGTCCGCTCGCCATCGGACTGGGCATGGCCGTGATGGCGGCCGGTCTCGCGTCCATCGCCGTGGTGGCCTCCGGCGGCTACCCGGGGACGCTGCTGGGCCTGGTCCTCATCGGCACCGGCGCCGCCGTGGCGAGCCCGGCCATGTCCCACGCGATCATGAGCGCGATACCGCCGGAGAAGGCCGGGGTCGGCGGCGGGATCAACGGGGCGGTCGCGGAGTTCGGCACCGGGCTGGGCGTCGCCGTCCTGGGCGCGCTGCTCAACTCCCGTTTCGCGGCGCTGATTCCGGTCGCGGCCGGCTCCCTGCCCGCGGCGCTGGCGGCGGCGGGGTCGGCCGGGGAGCGGGCGCGGATCACGGACGCGTTCTCCGCGGGGCTGCGCACCAGCATGCTGGTGGGGGCGTCGGCCGTGCTGCTCGGCGGACTCGTCGCCTGGACGTTGCTGCGGCGCGCGCAGCGGGCAGACACCGACTGAGAGCCGGCGGCCGTACGGTGGCCCGGCGGCGGCCGGCGCCCCGAGGGGTTGCCGCCCGGCATGCCGGCCGGTCGCGACGGAGTCGAGGAAGGTGCGCCATGGCGAGGGCAGCCCGGCAGTCCGCCCGGACCAGTGTCTGGCTGGAGGAGGGCAAGGAGCGGCGCGGCGCGCGCGGCGGCGGCCAGCCGTTCCGCCTGGACCGCGACCGGATCACCGAGGCGACGGTACGGCTGCTGGACGCGGAGGGGCTGGCCAGGTTCTCCATGCGGCGGCTGGCCGCCGAGCTGAACGTGACCGCGATGTCGGTCTACTGGTACGTCGACACCAAGGACGACCTCCTCGAACTCGCCCTCGACGCGGCCTTCGGCGAACTCGACCTGCCCGACCCGGACACCGACGAGGACTGGCGGGACCAGTTGCGGGCGCTGGCCGGCGCGTACCGGGGCCTGCTGGTGCGGCACCCGTGGCTGTCCCCGCTGATCGGCACGTACGTCAACATCGGCCCCCACAGCCGCGCCTTCTCCCGGCTGGTGCAGCGCATCGTCCGCCGGACCGGACTGCCCGAGCACGGCCTGGTCGCGGCCATCTCGGCCGTCTTCCAGTTCGTGTACGGCTTCGGCACGATCGAGGGCCACTTCATCGCCCGCAGCGCGGCGTTCGGGATGTCCCCGGACGCCTACTTCCACCACGCGATGGGCTCGGTGACCCGGTTCCCGGAAGCCGCCGAGGTCGTCCGGGAGTCGGCGCGGCTCATGGAGGCACGCGGCGGCGGCACGGTCGAGGAGATGTGGGAGCGGGACTTCGCCTTCGCCCTGGACCTGCTGGTCGCGGGCATCGAAGCGATGGTGGCGCGCAACACGCCCTAGCGCAGCGGCACCCGCCGCCGGCCGGCCGCGCGGGGACCCCCTTCGCCGGTCCCAGCCGCCCGCCGACCGGGAGGGCCCGTCATCCGTCCTGGTCGCCCGGGGCGAGCCGCGCGGGGAAGCCGCCCGTCGCCACCGGGCCCCACCGCTGCGGCGTCACCCGGATGAGGGACTTGCCCTGCTTCAGCATCGCCGCACGGTACTCGTCCCAGTCCGGGTGCTCACCCGCGATGTTGCGGTAGTACTCCACGAGCGGTTCCACGGACTCGGGTGCGTCGATCACCTCGGCGGTCCCGTCGATCTGCACCCACGGGCCGTTCCAGTCGTCGCTGAGCACGAGCAGGCTGACCCGCTCGTCCCGCCTGGCGTTGCGCGTCTTGGCCCGCTCCGGGTACGTCGAGACGACGATCCGCCCGGCGTCGTCGACCCCGCACGTCAGCGGCGAGCCCTGCGGCCCGCCGTCGGACCGCCGGGTCAGCAGCAGGGCGCGGTGCCGGGGACGGACGAAGTCGAGCAGTTCGTCGAGTGAGACAGGGGTGTTGGTCGCGATGTTCGGTGCCATGGAGGCAGCCTAGGCGCCGCGGCGGGCGGGAGCTTCGCCCGTGGAGGAGCGGCGGCCGGTGCCGTGCTCCCGGTGTGCCGGCCGCAAGGCCCGCGTACTGGTCGTACCCGGGCCTTGCGGCCGGCGCGGCGGGTCCGGGGGTACCTCCCGCGCCCTTGAGGCAGCGGGGAGCCTGCCGGGCGTCGCCTGCCGCGGCACCGGCGCCGGGCGACCGGACAGCCCGGCCCCGGCGGGCTCAGGCTCCCGGCAGGGTCTCCCCCCGCACCGCCTGGATGTCCAGCTCCACCTTCAGCGTCGTGCCGATGGCGCCGATGCCCGCCTGGACGACCTGGTTGTAGTGCAGGGCGAAGTCGGCCCGGTGCAGTTCTGCCGTCGCCCGGAACGCCGCCCGGGTCCCGCCCCAGGGGTCCGCCCCGGTGCCGAGATACGCCAGGTCCAGATCCACGGGCCGGACGACCCCGTGCAGCGTCAGTTCGCCGTGCACCGTCCAGCGGTCCGTGCCCGAGGCGGCGCTCAGCCCCGTGGAGCGGTAGGTGATCTCGGGGTACTTCTCCACGTCCAGGAAGTCCGCCGACCGCAGATGCCCGTCGCGCGTGCCGTTGCCCGTGTCGATCGAGTCGGCCCGGATCACCGCCTGCACCCGGGACTCGGCGAGGTCGTCCGGCGCGATCTCGACCGTCCCCGAGAACGCGGTGAAGCGGCCCCGCACGCTGGAGATCCCCAGGTGCCGGGCGACCGCCGCGACACTGGAGTGCGCCGGGTCGACGGTCCAGGGCCCCGGCGGCGGCAATTCGGTGCCGCCCTGCCGGGCCAGGGTCACCGTGCCGACCTCGGCCCGCCCGCTCGCGGTGACCAGCGCGCTCGACGCGGCGGGCGCGTAGCCGACGGCGGTGACGATCACGGTGTACGCCCCCGGGGCCAGCGGCTCGCGGTCCCGTACGGCGCCCTCCGCGTCCGCCTCCAGGCGCAGCACCTGCGCGCCGCTCGTGTCGGCCACCGTGACGACCGCGTGCGACACGGCCCATCCGTCCCGCGTCCGGATCCTCGCGGTCAGTCCCATCTCACGTACTCCTCGGTTCACAGAAGACCGGCCCGCGGCGGCGCGCCTCCGCCCGGAGCACGCCGCGCGCCGCGGACCGCGGTGCCGGCTACTCGCCGGGGTGGGCGAGTTCGATGTCGTGGCCGTCGCCGCCGGCGCCGGTCACCGTCAGGGCCGTGGCCACCGGCGGGTAGCCGGTCGCGATGACCGTGTACTCGCCGCCGTCCAGATCGGTGAAGGCGTACGCCCCGTCCGACCCGGTCGTCGCCGTGCCGACCACGTTGCCCGCCGCGTCCACCAGGGTCACGCGGGCGTCGGCCAGCGGTCCCCGCGGCGCGCGTACGACGCCCTGGAGCTGCGCGCCGGCCTCCAGGTCGACGTCGAGCCGGGTGACCCCGGTGCCGCCGACCTCCACGGGCAGGGCGCGCGGCCGGTAGCCTGCGGCGTTCACCGCGACGGTCACGGGGCCGGGCACCAGCTCGGCGAAGGCGAAGTCGCCCTGCGCGCCGGTGACGGCGGTGGCCAGCAGGTCGCCGCGCACATCGGTCACGATCACCATCGCGTCCTCGACCGGCAGCGCGCTCCGCGCGGTGCGCACGACGCCGCTCAGCCCGCTGGTGCCGCTCAGCAGGATGTCGTAGGCCACCGGCTCGTCACCGGCCACCACGACGGTGGAGGCCAGCGGCTGGAAGCCGTCGGCGGAGGCGATCAGGACGTACGACCCGGCGCCGGGCGCGTCCAGCGCGTACGAGCCGTCGGTCTGGGTCACCGACCGGCCGAGCTGGCGCCCCGCGAGCGAGATCAGCGTGACCGCCGCCTGCGGGACCGGCGCGCTCTCGGCGCCCCGGACGAAGCCCCGGACCGGGACGGCGC
>NZ_AGBF01000103.1 GCF_000225525.1 Streptomyces zinciresistens K42
CCGCCGAGCCGTGCGCGCGGGCAGCCGCCGCCCGGCCGGTCGACCGCCCCACGCGCGCCCCGCGCGGGAAGCGGCGCCGAAACGGCGAGCCGACCGCGGGGCCACGGAGCCGGCCCGGTAATCCGCAATTCCACTTTCGTGCCCGCTACACGGAAAACCGGGAGGCCGCCGCACGCCTTTCACGCCTGTAACGCTGCGTAATACGGCTGCAATGAAAGCCCCCCGCTGCGCCCGCGGAGATCGCCTTTGCCGCACCACCCGGTAAATCGCCCGGCGACCTCAGGCAACGACGTCAGTCATTACCAAAACATGCGGACACTCATGAAGAAGCTACGCGCGAGCGCTGCGCGTTCTCACCATGCGGACAGGGCGAATCGGCTGGAAATCCACTCTTCCCCCCACGGAGTACCGCTCTGTGTTACCCCGTGTCATAACAAGAGAGTCACAGCCTTGGTCAGAGCCTCCTCCATGTTCCCCACACGCGCTTAGAGTCACGGCCAGTCACCGAGCCACAGGAATCGAAGTCACTTCGACCCAGCGCTCGACTCGGCGCGTTCCACGGGGAACCGCCGTGCCAGGGAAAGGACCTGATTCGTGCGTCAACGTTCGATCATCGCCATCACCGCCGCGCTCGCGGCGGGATCGCTGACACTCACGGCATGTGGGTCGCGTGACGACAACGGCGGCGGCAGCAGCAACGGCGACAAGACCACAGTTGTGATCGGCGTCGACGCCCCGCTGACCGGCGACCTGTCGGCCCTCGGCCTCGGCATCAAGAACTCCGCCGACCTCGCCGCGAAGATCGCCAACAAGAAGGGCTACGTCAAGGGCGTCGAGTTCAAGATCGAAGCCCTCGACGACCAGGCGCAGCCCACCGTCGGCCAGCAGAACGCCGTCAAGCTGATCAACAACAAGGACGTCCTCGGCGTCGTCGGCCCGCTGAACTCCAGCGTCTCGCAGCAGATGCAGAAGCCGTTCAACGACGCCGGCCTGGTCCAGATCTCCCCGGCCAACACCGGCACCGAGCTCACCCAGGGCGACGGCTGGAAGACCGGCAACTCCGTCCGCCAGTTCAAGACGTTCTTCCGCACGGCCACCACCGACGAGGTCCAGGGCGCCTTCGCCGCCGACTACCTCTTCAGCAAGGCCGGCAAGAAGAAGGTCTACCTGATCGACGACCAGAAGACCTACGGCGCCGGCCTCGCCGCGTCCTTCAAGGCCAACTTCACCAAGCTCGGTGGCAAGATCGTCGACTCCGACAACATCAACCCCGACGACCGCGACTTCAACGCCGTCGTGGCCAAGATCAAGAAGACCGGCGCCGAAGCCCTCTACTACGGCGGCGAGTACCCGGCCGCCGCCCCCCTGAGCCAGCAGCTCAAGGACAGCGGCCAGAAGATCCCGCTCATGGGCGGCGACGGCATCTACTCCGCCGAGTTCCCCAAGCTCAACAAGAAGGCCGAGGGCGACCTCGCCACCTCCGTCGGCAAGCCCGTCGAGCAGCTGCCCTCCGCCAAGGAGTTCATCGCCAACTACAAGGCCGGCGGCTACAAGGACGACTACGAGGCCTACGGCGGCCTCACCTACGACGCCACCTGGTCCGTCATCGAGGCCGTCAAGCTCGCCGTCGAGGGCAACGGCGGCAAGGTCCCGTCCGACGGCCGCAAGGCCGTCCTGGACGCCATGGCCAAGGTCAAGTTCGACGGCGTCACCGGCACCATCTCCTTCGACGAGTTCGGTGACACCACCAACACCCTCATGACCGCCTACAAGGTCAAGAGCAACGCGTGGGCGGCCGAGTACAGCGCCTCCCCCAAGCTGGGCTAGCAGAGGACGAGCAGAGAGCACTCTTCCACTCCCACATTGATCCAGGCCGCGCGGGATCGCACATCAGCGCTCCCGCGCGGCGCCATATCCGAACCACTCCCACGGAGGCCCTGCGGTGAACGAACTGCCGCAACAGCTGGCCAATGGACTCATCCTCGGCGCGATGTACGGACTCATCGCGATCGGCTACACGATGGTCTACGGCATCGTCCAGCTCATCAACTTCGCCCACGGCGAGATCTTCATGGTCGGGGGCTTCGGGGCCCTCACCGTCTGGTTGGTACTCCCCTCCGGCTTCGGCCTCGCCGCAGCCGTCCCCCTCATGATCGTCGGCGGCGTCCTCGTCTCCGTCGCCGTCGCCACCGCGGCGGAACGCTTCGCCTACCGGCCCCTGCGCACCGCGCCACGGCTGGCCCCCCTCATCACCGCCATCGGCCTGTCCATCGTCCTCCAGCAGGCCGTATGGATGTGGTACCCCGACGCGAAGAAGGACCGCCCCTTCCCGCAGTTCGAAGGCGGACCCGTCGACATCCTCGGCGCCAGCGTCCAGCGCGGCGACCTCTTCGTCCTCATAGCCGCCCCGCTGTGCATGCTCGCCCTCGGCTTCTTCGTCACCAAGACGCGCGCCGGCCGCGGCATGCAGGCCACCGCCCAGGACCCCGACACCGCCAAGCTCATGGGCATCAACACCGACCGCATCATCGTCATGGCCTTCGCCATCGGCGCCGCGTTCGCCGCCATCGCCGCGGTCGCCTACGGCCTCAAGAACGGCCAGGTCGGCTTCCGCATGGGCTTCCTGATGGGCCTCAAAGCCTTCACCGCCGCCGTCCTCGGCGGCATCGGCAACATCTACGGCGCCATGCTCGGCGGCGTCGTCCTCGGCGTCACCGAATCCCTCGCCATCGGCTACATCGGCGAGATCCCCGGCATGGACCTCTTCGGCGGCGGCGCCTGGAAGGACGTATGGGCCTTCACCCTCCTCATCCTCGTCCTGCTGATCAGACCCCAGGGTCTGCTCGGCGAACGCGTCGCGGATCGGGCGTGACACCCATGACCACCGAAACCCCCATGAACAAGACCACCGACACCGCCACCCCGGTGACCCCGCCCCCGACGACCCCCCTCGTCCCCCTGCCGCACCCCGCGGCCCGCGCACTCACCGTCGCCGGCTCCGCCCTCGCCCTCATAGGCACCTTCCTCGCCTGGACCTGGACCAAGGAGTTCCCCGGCAACCTGACCGTCACCGGCTACCCCGGCGGCCTCCAGGTCCTCACCCTCGTCGGCGCCCTCCTCACCCTGCTGTTCACCCTCTCCGGCTACGACATCCCCGGACTGCGCTGGCTCACCCCCGGCGGCAAGAACAGCCCCGTACTGCTCTCCGCACTCGGCGTACTCGCCACCACCGGCTACGCCATGGGCGCCATCAGCTACGAACTCGGCGGCGCCGTCAACCTCGAACCCGGAGCCTGGGTCTCCGGCATCGGCGCCCTCGCCGCCGTCATCGGCGCCCTCGGCCTCCCCACCGACCAGCCCCACGACCCCGGCGACCCCCACCCCCACCACTGGGTCAACCTCTGGTTCCGCCTCCGCCACGCACTCAGCTCCCCCGAACCCGGCCGCGCCAAGGACCTCCCCGCCTGGGCCGAGATCCTCATCATCACCGGCGGCTTCGGAGCGGGCCTCTTCATCTTCGCGTACGGCATCCGCACCGAATACTCCGAAGCCTTCATCGGCTTCCTCATCATCGCCGCCTTCGGCTTCAGCGCCGTCAACCGCGCAGGACTCCTCAAGCGCCTGTCCGCCCTGACCGCCAAACACCGCAACGTCACCCTCGCGGCAGCCTTCGTCGCGGCGATCTGCTTCCCCTTCACCCAGAGCAACGACCAGTTCGCCCTCATCGGCGCGAACATCCTCATCTTCGCCACCGTCGCCCTGGGCCTCAACGTCGTCGTCGGCCTCGCCGGCCTCCTCGACCTCGGCTACGTCGCCTTCCTCGGCGTCGGCGCCTACGCCGCCGCCCTGGTCTCCGGCTCCCCGCAGTCGACCATCGGCGTCCAGTTCCCCTTCTGGGCCGCGGTCCTCACCGGCGCCCTCGCCTCGCTCATCTTCGGCGTGGTCATCGGCGCACCCACCCTGCGCCTGCGCGGCGACTACCTCGCCATCGTCACGCTCGGCTTCGGTGAGATCTTCCGCATCACCATGAACAACCTCAACGGCCGCAGCGGACCCGACGTCACCAACGGCTCCAACGGCGTCCCGAACATCCCCGACCTGGAACTGTTCGGATTCAACTTCGGCGTACCGCACAACGTCCTCGGCACCGAACTGACCCGCTCCGGCAACTACTACCTGCTGATGCTGCTGTTCACAGCCGTCGTCGTCATGGTCTTCCGCCGCTCCGCCGAATCCCGCATCGGCCGCGCCTGGGTCGCCATCCGCGAGGACGAGACCGCCGCCACCGCCATGGGCATCAACAGCTTCCGCCTCAAGCTGCTCGCCTTCGCACTCGGCGCCTGCCTCGCCGGCCTCGCCGGCACCGTCCAGGCCCACGTCTCCTACAGCGTCACCCCCGAGCAGTACCAGTTCGCCGGCTCCGTGCCGCCCAACTCGGCCTTCCTGCTCGCCGCCGTCATCCTCGGCGGCATGGGCACCATCAGCGGCCCCCTCATCGGCGCCGCACTGCTCTACCTCATCCCGGCCAAGCTCCAGTTCATGGCGGAGTACCAGCTGCTCCTCTTCGGCATCGCCCTGATGCTGCTGATGCGCTTCCGCCCCGAGGGCCTGGTCGCCGACCGCAGGAAGCAGCTCGAATTCCACGAGACCGGACAGCTCGACGTACCGGAGGACAAGCCGTTGCCCGAAGGCGCCACCGGCGTCGCCAAGGCAGGGGCGTGACCACCATGACCACCACCACGACCGCACCCGCCACCACCACGGTGCTCGACGCCAGCGGCGTCACCATGCGCTTCGGCGGCCTCACCGCCGTCCGCGACGTCGACCTCACCGTCAACACCGGCGAGATCGTCGGCCTCATCGGCCCCAACGGCGCCGGCAAGACGACCTTCTTCAACTGCCTCACCGGCCTCTACGTGCCGACCGAGGGCAAGGTCGCCTACAAAGGCACCGTCCTGCCGCCCAAGCCCCACCTGGTCACCCAGGCCGGCATCGCCCGCACCTTCCAGAACATCCGGCTCTTCGCCAACATGACCGTCCTGGAAAACGTGCTGGTCGGACGGCACACCCGCACCAAGGAAGGACTCTGGTCCGCCCTCCTGCGCCTCCCCGGCTTCCGGAGAGCCGAAGAGACCTCACGCGAACGAGCCATGGAACTCCTGGAGTTCACCGGCCTCGCCGCCAAGGCCGACCACCTCGCCCGCAACCTGCCCTACGGCGAACAGCGCAAGCTGGAGATCGCCCGAGCACTCGCAAGCGAACCCGGCCTGCTCCTCCTCGACGAACCGACCGCCGGCATGAACCCGCAGGAGACCCGCGCCGCCGAGGAACTCATCTTCGCCATCCGCGACAAGGGCATCGCCGTCCTCGTCATCGAACACGACATCCGGTTCATCATGAACCTCTGCGACCGGGTCGCCGTACTCGTCCAGGGCGAGAAGATCGTCGAAGGACCCGCCGAGGTCGTCCAGGCGGACGAACGCGTCATCGCCGCCTACCTCGGCACCCCCTTCGAGGGCGAGCCCGGTGCCGCGGAAGCCGCCGAGGTCGAGGCGGCCGAAGCGCACAGCACCACGGAAGGGGACGACAAGTGACCGCACTCCTCGAAGTCGAGGACCTCAGGGTCGCCTACGGCAAGATCGAGGCCGTCAAAGGCATCTCGTTCACGGTGGACGCCGGCGAGGTCGTCACCCTCATCGGCACCAACGGCGCCGGCAAGACCACCACCCTGCGCACCCTGTCCGGCCTGCTCCAGCCCCTCTCCGGCGACATCCGCTTCGACGGCAAGTCGCTCAAGAAGATCCCCGCCCACAAGGTCGTCTCCCTCGGACTCGCGCACTCCCCCGAGGGGCGGCACATCTTCCCCCGCATGACGATCGAGGACAACCTCCGCCTCGGCGCCTTCCTGCGCAGCGACAAGGAAGGCATCGAGAAGGACATCCAGCGCGCCTACGACCTCTTCCCCATCCTCGGGGAACGCCGCAAGCAGGCCGCCGGCACCCTCTCCGGCGGCGAGCAGCAGATGCTCGCCATGGGACGGGCACTGATGTCCCGGCCGAAACTGCTCATGCTCGACGAGCCCAGCATGGGCCTCTCCCCGATCATGATGCAGAAGATCATGGCGACCATCCAGGACCTCAAGTCCCAGGGCACCACCATCCTGCTCATCGAGCAGAACGCCCAGGCCGCGCTCTCCCTGGCCGACCACGGCCACGTCATGGAGGTCGGCAAGATCGTCCTGTCCGGCTCCGGGCAGGACCTCCTGCACGACGAGTCGGTGCGCAAGGCGTACCTCGGCGAGGACTGACACACCCACACGAGCGAGGCCCGTGCCCCCCGGTCAGGGGCACGGGCCTCGCCCACGTCCGCGGGGCCCGCGCCCCGCCGCCGCCTCAGCCCTTCGCGGCCTTCTTCTCGTCCGCGTCCTGGATGACGGCCTCCGCCACCTGCTGCATCGACATCCGGCGGTCCATCGAGGTCTTCTGGATCCAGCGGAACGCGGCCGGCTCCGACAGCCCGTACTCCGTCTGCAGCACCGACTTCGCCCGGTCCACCAGCTTGCGCGTCTCCAGCCGCTGGGTGAGGTCGGCGACCTCCTTCTCCAGCTCCCGCAGCTCCGTGAACCGCGAGACCGCCATCTCGATCGCCGGCACCACGTCGCTCTTGCTGAACGGCTTGACCAGATACGCCATCGCACCCGCGTCCCGGGCCCGCTCCACCAGGTCGCGCTGCGAGAACGCGGTCAGCATCAGCACCGGGGCGATACTCTCCTCGGCGATCTTCTCGGCCGCCGAAATACCGTCCAGCCTCGGCATCTTCACATCGAGGATCACGAGGTCCGGCCGGTGCTCCCGGGCGAGCTCCACCGCCTGCTCACCGTCACCGGCCTCACCGACGACGGTGTACCCCTCCTCCTCGAGCATCTCTTTGAGATCGAGCCGGATCAGCGCCTCGTCCTCGGCGATGACGACACGGGTCGTCAGCGGAGGCACGTGCGACTTGTCGTCGTCGGGCGCGTCTACGGGCTGGGGCGACTCGGGGGCGCTCACGGGGGCTCCTCGTTCAGGGGCAGGGGTACTGCTCCCAAGAGCCTACCCAGCTGCGATAAGGTGGACGGGCAGCGGGTCGAGGTGAACCTTCGATTCACTGGGCCCCGGTAGCCCAATTGGCAGCAGGCAATGGATTCAAAACCCATACAGTGTCGGTTCGAGTCCGACCCGGGGCACTTTTCCTTCGATTCGAAGGTCACCATTAAGAAGCGGATGTCCACGTTCCCGTGAACATCCGCTTTTTCGCGCGCGTCGTCGCGATCGCTCTCGCAGTGTGTACGCATGTACGACATCGGCACACGCAAGCGGGCGCTGGCCCTGGTCGCCGCCGGCCGCAGCCTGAACTCGGTCAGCAAGGAGACGGGCATCTCCCGCGCGGCCATCCGCTCCTGGCGGACGCGTCTCGAACCCCGGCGGCGAGGCGGCGGCCCCTGTCCCCGGTGCCGGGACGTTCCGGGCCCGCCCGAGGACCCGGCGGCGTACGCCTATCTGCTGGGCCTCTATCTCGGTGACGGCTGCATCAGCGCGCACCGCAGGGGCGTCCACTTCCTGCGCATCGTGCTGGACAACGCCTGGCCCGGCATCATCGACGCCTGCGAGTCCGCCATGCGGTCCGTGCGCCCGGACAACAGCGTGTGGCGGGTCGGGAAGCAGGGCTGTGTCGCCGTCACGGGCTCCAGCAAGCACTGGCCCTGCCTCTTCCCCCAGCACGGCCCCGGCCGGAAGCACGAGCGTGCGATCGTCCTGGAGCCCTGGCAGCAGGCGATCGTCGACGCCCGTCCCTGGGAGTTCGTGCGCGGTCTCGTCCATTCCGACGGCTGCCGGATCACCAACTGGACGACTCGCACGGTGGCCGGCGCACGCAAGCGCTACGAGTATCCGCGGTACTTCTTCACCAACCGGTCGGACGACATCAGGAGGCTCTACACCGACGCCCTGGACCGGGTCGGGGTCGAGTGGACCACGCTGGCCCGCGGCTGCGACCCGCTCAACATCTCGGTGGCCCGCAAGGCGTCCGTCGCTCTCATGGACGTCCATGTCGGGCCCAAGCACTGACTCCGCGCGGCGGGAGGGCCCCGCCGGGCGGGGCCCTCGCGGGGCTACCTGGGGCTGTCGTCCTCGCCGATGTGGTGGACGCGGACCAGGTTCGTGGAGCCCGAGACGCCCGGGGGCGAGCCGGCGGTGATGACGACCGTGTCGCCCTTGCGGCAGCGGCCGTACTTCAGGAGCAGTTCGTCCACCTGGTCGACCATGGCGTCCGTGGAGTCGACGTGCGGGCCCAGGAAGGTCTCCACGCCCCAGGTGAGGTTGAGCTGGGACCGGGTGGCCGGTTCCGGGGTGAAGGCGAGCAGCGGGATCGGGGAGCGGTAGCGGGACAGCCGGCGGGCGGTGTCGCCGGACTGGGTGAAGGCGACGAGGAAGCGGGCGCCGAGGAAGTCGCCCATCTCGGCGGCGGCGCGGGCGACGGCGCCGCCCTGGGTGCGGGGCTTGTTGCGCTCGGTCAGCGGCGGCAGGCCCTTGGCCAGGAGGTCTTCCTCGGCGGCTTCGACGATCTTGGCCATGGTGCGGACGGTTTCGACGGGGTGTTTGCCGACGCTGGTCTCGCCGGAGAGCATCACCGCGTCGGTGCCGTCGATCACGGCGTTGGCGACGTCGCTGGCCTCGGCCCGGGTGGGGCGGGCGTTCTCGATCATGGAGTCGAGCATCTGGGTGGCGACGATGACGGGTTTGGCGTTGCGCTGGGCGAGTTTGACGGCGCGCTTCTGGACGATGGGCACCTGTTCCAGCGGCATTTCCACGCCGAGGTCGCCGCGGGCGACCATGATGCCGTCGAAGGCGGCCACGATGCCGTCGATGGCGTCGACGGCCTGCGGCTTCTCGATCTTGGCGATGACGGGGAGGCGGCGGCCTTCCTCGTCCATGATGCGGTGGACGTCCTCGATGTCGCGTCCGGAGCGGACGAAGGAGAGGGCGATGACGTCGAAGCCGGTGCGCAGGGCCCAGCGCAGGTCGGTTTCGTCCTTGTCGGAGAGTGCGGGGACGGAGACGGCGACGCCGGGGAGGTTGAGGCCCTTGTGGTCGGAGACCATGCCGCCTTCGACGACGGTGGTGTGGACGCGGGGGCCGTCGACGGAGGTGACTTCGAGGCAGACCTTGCCGTCGTCGACGAGGATGCGTTCGCCGGGGGTGACGTCGGTGGCGAGGCCGGTGTAGGTGGTGCCGCACTGGTGGCGGTCGCCTTCGGCGCCTTCCTCGACGGTGAGGGTGAAGGTGTCGCCGCGTTCGAGGAGTACGGGTCCTTCGGTGAAGCGGCCGAGGCGGATCTTCGGGCCTTGAAGGTCGGCGAGGAGGCCGACGCTGCGGCCGGTCTCGTCTGCGGCCTTGCGCACGTGCTGGTAGCGCTCCTCGTGGTCGGCGTGGTCGCCGTGGCTGAGGTTGAAGCGGGCGACGTCCATTCCGGCGTCGACCAGTGCCTTTATCCGCTCGTAGGAGTCGGTGGCGGGGCCCAGGGTGCAGACGATCTTCGCTCGGCGCATGTGTCGACCCTATGACGTACCGGCGGGTAGCGAATTGGTGTCGCGTGACGACTCAACGACCTTTGCTTGAAGGGTTATTGACAAGGGGCGAAGTGTGCGGTGGGGCGCTCCGATGAGCGGGTGGGGGTGCCCCGCCGGGGTGTTTCACAGGTGTGGGGGTGTCATGGTGAAGCGGGCGTTGACCTGGGCGTGGAGGTGCTGGCGCTGGGGTGCGAGGTCGAGGGGGGCGGCTTCGGTGTCGTCGTCGGTGCCGTAGGCCAGGGTGCGCATGCGGTGGCCGGGCTGGGGGTGGGGTGGGGTGTTCTCGGTGCCGAGATCGGCGATTTCGAGGAGGTCGGCGAGGTCGGCGCCGAGGGCCTGGGCGTATTCGCGGGCGCGCTGGACGGCTTCGCGGACGGCTTGCTGTCGTGCCTGGCGGTGGGCCGGGGAGTCGGGGCGCAGGGCCCACCAGGGGCCGTCGACGCGGGTGAGGTCGAGGTCGGCGAGGCGGGTGGTGAGTTCGCCGAGTGCGGTGAAGTCGTTGAGTACGGCGGTGATGTGGACGCGGCCGTGGTAGGCGTGGACGCGTTCGCCGCGGCCTTTGTCCTTGAGTTCGGGGCTGAGGGAGAGGGTGCCGGTCTCCAGGCGTTCGACGGCGTCGCCGTAGGTCTTGACGAGGTCGAGGGCGGTGGTGTTGCGGCGGGTGAGGTCGTCGAGGGCGGTGCGGCGGTCCTTGCCCCGGGAGGTGACGGTGATGTCGATGCGGGCGGTCTCGGGGTCGGTTTCGAGGTGGGCTTCGCCGCGGACGGTGAGGTGGGGGGTGGTGGGGCGGGGTTGTTCGGTGGGGGTGGTCATGGGGTCCACTGTGTCATCGGTCGCCGGGGTGGGGGGCGTTGTCGGTCATCGGGTCGGGGTCTTCGGGGGCTGTGCCGTTTCGGCGTGCAGAGGTCGGAGTCTCGGCGCGTCGGATCTACGCGTGTCGGCGACCGCCGGGCCGGGGGGTGGGGCGAGGTCGAAGGAGATCCGCGCCCGGATGGCGGAGTGGGTGACCGCGAGGGGGGTGCTGTGTCCGAGGGGCTTCGCGTGGGTGGACGGGCGGCTCGCGCGGAACGGGACCGCGGTGTTGCGAGGTCTGGCGGGGTGGGGCGGGGGGCTCAGTTCACGTCCATGAGGGGTGTGAGTTCTTCGGGGCGGCGCGCGCGGGGGATGCGGGGTTCCTGCCGGCGCAGGCCGAAGGTGGTGAAGGCGGTGCGGGTGGGCAGCGGGTAGGTCTCCTTGCCGGTGACGGCGTTGAGGATGGTGGCGCTGCGCCAGGCGGCGAGGCCGAGGTCGGGGGCGCCGACGCCGTGGGTGTGGCGTTCGGCGTTCTGGACGTGGACGTGGCAGCCGGAGCCGGTGACGACGGGGTCCATGACGAGGCGGTACCGGTCGTCGATGCGGGGGCGTTGCTGGCTGTCGCGGCGGAGGTAGGGGTCGAGGCCGGCGAGGAGGCGGTCGAGGGGGCGTTCGCGGTAGCCGGTGGCGAGGACGACGGCGTCGGTGGTGAGCCGGGAGCGGGTGTTCTGGTGGAGGTGTTCCAGGTGGAGTTCGACTCTGGTGGTGGCGATGCGGCCGGCGGTGCGGACGCGGACGCCGGGGGTGAGGACGGTGTCGGGCCAGCCGCCGTGCAGGGTGCGGCGGTAGAGCTCGTCGTGGATGGCGGCGAGGGTGTCGGCGTCGATGCCTTTGTGGAGCTGCCATTGGGAGGCGGTGAGGCGGTCGCGGACGGGTTCGGCGAGGGAGTGGAAGTAGCGGGTGTAGTCGGGGGTGAAGTGCTCCAGGCCGAGCTTGGAGTACTCCATGGGGGCGAAGGCGTCGGTGCGGCCGATCCAGTGCAGTGCCTCGTGTCCGGCGGGGCGGTGGCGCAGCAGGTCGAGGAAGATCTCGGCGCCCGACTGTCCGGAGCCGACGACGGTGATGTGGCCTGCGGTGAGCAGGGTGTCGCGGTGGGCGAGGTAGTCGGCGGCGTGGATGACGGGGGCGGCGGGGGTGTCGACGAGGGGGCGCAGCGGTTCGGGGATGTGGGGTTCGGTGCCGATGCCGAGGACGATGTTGCGGGTGTGGGTGCGGGTCGGGGTGGGGGGTTGGCCTTCGGGGCCGGGTTGGTTGAAGTCGACTTCGAGGAGGCCGCGTTCGGGGTTGAAGCGGACGGCGTCGACCTGGTGGCCGAAGCGCAGTGCGGGGAGGTTCTCGCTGACCCAGCGGCAGTAGGCGTCGTATTCGGCGCGCTGGATGTGGAAGCGCTCGGCGAAGTAGAAGGGGAACAGCCGGTCGCGGGTGCGCAGGTAGGCGAGGAAGGACCAGGGGCTGGTGGGGTCGGCGAGGGTCACCAGGTCGGCGAGGAAGGGGACTTGGAGGCGGGAGCCGTCGATGAGGAGTCCGGGGTGCCAGTGGAAGGCGGGGCGTTGTTCGTAGAAGACGGCGTCGAGGTCGGCGAGGGGGTGGGCGAGGGCGGCGAGGGAGAGGTTGAAGGGGCCGATGCCGATGCCGACGAGGTCGCGGGGGGTGTCGGGTTCGGGGCGCCGGGGGTGGGACTGCGGGCTCATCCGGGGGTGTTTCCTTCCACCAGTTTCAGGAGGCGGGCCAGGTGGTCCGGGCGGGTGCGGGGGTTGAGGAGGGTGGCTTTGAGCCAGAGCCGTCCGTCGGCGCGGGCCCGGCCGAGGACGGCGTGGCCGTCGGTGAGGAGGGTGCGGCGTACGGCGGCCACGGCGGTGTCGGGGGCGTGGGCGGGCCGGAACAGGACGGTGCTGATGGTGGGCGGCTGGTGGAGTTCGAAGCCGGGGTGGTCGTGGACGAGGGCGGCGAAGTGGTGGGCGGTGTCGCAGACTTGGTCGACGAGTCGGCCGAGGCCGTGGCGGCCGAGGGTGCGCAGGGTGACGGCGATCTTGAGGGCGTCGGGGCGGCGGCTGGTGCGCAGGGAGCGGCCGAGGAGGTCGGGCAGGCCGGCTTCGGTGTCGTCGTGGGCGTTGAGGTAGTCGGCGCGGTGGTGGAGGGCGTCGAGGTCGTGCGGGTCGCGGACGGCGAGGAGTCCGGCGGCGACGGGTTGCCAGCCGAGTTTGTGCAGGTCGAGGGTGACGGTGTGGGCGGCGTGCAGGCCGGTGAGCCGGTGGCGGTGGCGGTCGCTGAAGAGGAGTCCCGCGCCGTAGGCGGCGTCGATGTGGAGGCGGGCGCCGTGGGCGGCGCAGCGGGCGGCGATCTCGGGGAGGGGGTCGATGAGTCCGGCGTCGGTGGTGCCGGCGGTGGCGGCGACGAGGTGGGGGCCGGGGAGCCGGGTGAGGGCGTCGTCGAGGGCGGCGGGGTCGAGGGTGCCGGCGGGGGCGGGTACGGCGACGGGGTCGGGCAGGCCGAGCAGCCAGGCGGCGCGGGGCAGGGAGTGGTGGGCGTTGGCGCCGTGGACGAGCCGGAGTCCGGCGCCGTGTGCTTCGCGGGCGAGGAGGAGGGCGAGTTGGTTGGACTCGGTGCCGCCGGTGGTGATCAGGGCGTCGGGGGCGGGGGTCGGCGGGTCGCCGTAGACCTGGTGGGCGAGTGCGGCGGTGACGAGTGCTTCCAGTTCCGAGGCGCCGGGTGCCTGGTCCCAGCTGTCCAGGGAGGGGTTGAGGGCGCTGGCGGCGAGGTCGGCGGCGGTGGCGGTGGCGAGGGGCGGGCCGTG
This sequence comes from Streptomyces zinciresistens K42, assembly GCF_000225525.1. Taxonomy (GTDB): domain Bacteria; phylum Actinomycetota; class Actinomycetes; order Streptomycetales; family Streptomycetaceae; genus Streptomyces; species Streptomyces zinciresistens. Next base: position 13,254 of record NZ_AGBF01000103.1, read on the forward strand.
GAGGTGGGCGGCGCACAGGGGGTCGGCGGGGTCGGTGGCGGTTTCGGCGAGGAGGCGGACGAGGGTGTGCAGGGCGTCGGGGTCGCCGTGGTCGGGCAGGGCGTCGCCGAGGGTGTGGCGGACCTTGGCGGCCACGGCGGCGGGGCCGCCGGGGGGCAGGGGTCCGCGGCGGGCCCGGCCGCCCTCGTCGAGCGCGTCGAGCACGGTGTCGAGCAACGGCCTTAGGGCGTCGGTGCCTTGGGGGCCGGAGGCGAGGGGCGCAGGCGTGCTCATCGAGTCCTCCCGGGCGCTGGGCATGCGGTGTGTCCAGCTTGAACGCGGTGGCGTGACGGCACCTGGGAAGAGCGACGACCGAAACCCGAAAGGGGGTATTTCCCGGGGACGGTGGGCGTGTCGGGGACGCGCGGGGGGTGGAGGGAGTAGAGGCGGGGCGGTGTGACCCGCGATGCCTCCTCCGGGTGGGGAAGGTGCTCCGGGGTCTGTCGGGGGCGGGGTGGTGCCCGCCCCCGGTCCGGGGTGGTCAGTGCCGGCGGACTCTGAGGGCGCGTGCGAGGTCGTCGAGCTGGTCGGCGAGCCTGCGCCGCAGTGCGGGGACGGGCTCGGCGTCGCGCAGGCACTCCTCGCCCAGGCGTACGGCTTCGGCGTCGACGGCGTACAGCGGGAAGGCGTGGCGGCCGGCGGCGTCGGCCATGGCGGGGCCGCGGCGGGCGGCCAGGGCCACCGCGTCCTGGAAGTAGCGCGGTACGTACTGCTGGAGCAGGTCGGCCTGTTCGGGTTGCCAGAAGCCCTGGGCGGTGGCGGTGAACAGGTAGTTGGAGAGGTCGCCGGCGGTGTCCGTGGCGAACAGGGCGTCCCAGGCGCGTGCCTTGGCGTCGGCGTCGGGCAGGGCGGCCCGGCAGCGGGCGGCGCCTTCCCGGCCGGTGGCGCTGGGGTCGCGCTGCGACTCGGCGGCGATGGCGCGTTCGTCGGCGGCGCCGAGCACGGCGAGCCGGGCCAGGACGCGCCAGCGCAGGTCGGGGTCGAGTTCGGGGCCGCCGGGCACGGTGCCGTCGGCGAGCCAGGCGGCGATGGTGTCGGGGTGGGCGGCGACGTCGATGAAGTGGCGTACGGCGATCAGGCGCAGGCCGGGGTTGTCGCCGTCCTCGGTGCGGCGCAGGAGGTCGCGGCACAGGGCGGAGAGCGTGGCGAGGGCGGCGGGCCGTTCGCCGGCGGGCAGGAGGCGGTCGGCGACCTGGGCGGCGGCGAAGGCGAGGACGGCCTGGACGACGGCCAGGTCGGTCTCGCGCGGGAGGTGGGTGCGGGCGGCCTCCAGGTAGGCGGCTGGGGGCAGTTCGCCGTCGCGGACGGCGTCGCGCAGGGCGTTCCAGACGACGGCGCGGGTGAGCGGGTCGGGCAGTCCGGAGAGGTTCTTGCGGACGGTGTCGTAGGAGTCCGGGTCGAAGCGGATCTTGGCGTAGGTGAGGTCGCGGTCGTTGAGCAGGAGCAGGGCCGGGCGCTTGCCGATGGGCAGGGGTGCGTGCTGCGGGACGTCGAGGTGGAGGCGTTCGCGCAGGGTGAGGTGGCCCTCGTTGTCGCCGAGGTCGAGGTCGTAGAGGCCGGCGGCGATGCGGTGGGGGCGGCTTCCCGTGTGGTCGACGGTGAGGGTGCGCACGCCGTTCTCGCCGGGGGTGAGGACGGGGGTGAGGGTGTCGACGCCGGTGGTGCGCAGCCAGCTGTCGGCCCAGGCGTGGACGTCGCGTTCGGTCGCGGAGGCGAGCGAGTCGATGAAGTCGGCGAGGGTGGCGTTGGCGAACCTGTGGCGGGCGAAGTGGGTGTTGATGCCGGCGAGGAAGTCCTTCTCGCCGAGCCAGGCGACGAGTTGGCGCAGGGCGGAGGCGCCCTTGGCGTAGGAGATGCCGTCGAAGTTGAGCATGGCGGAGGCCGTGTCCTCGACGCCTTCGGGGGCGACGGGGTGGGTGGAGGGCCGCTGGTCGGCGTCGTAGCCCCAGGGTTTGCGGGCGACGCCGAAGTCGGTCCAGGTGTCGGTGAAGCGGGTGGCCTCGGCGCAGATCTGGTAGCCCATGTACTCGGCGAAGGACTCGTTGAGCCAGATGTCGTCCCACCAGCGCAGGGTGACGAGGTCGCCGAACCACATGTGGGCCATCTCGTGGGCGACGACCATGGCGCGGGTCTGGCGCTCGGTGTCGGTGACGGCGGAGCGGTAGACGAACTCGTCGCGGAAGGTGACCAGTCCGGGGTTCTCCATGGCGCTGGCGTTGAACTCGGGGACGAACGCCTGGTCGTAGGAGTCGAAGGGGTAGGGCTCCTCGAACTTCTCGTGGAAGCGGTCGAAGCACTGCCGGGTGACCTCGAAGAGTTCGCCGGCGTCGGCGTCGAGGTGGGGGGCGAGGGAGCGGCGGCAGTGGATGCCGAAGGGCAGGCCGCGGTGTTCGGTGCGTACGGAGTGCCAGGGGCCGGCGGCGACGGCGACGAGGTAGGTGGAGATCGGCGGGGTGGGTGCGGCCTGCCAGCGGTCCTCGTCGGGGAGGTAGGAGGTGACGCCGTTGGCGAGGACGGTCCAGCTCTCGGGGGCCTTGACGGACACGTCGAAGACGGCCTTGAGGTCGGGTTGGTCGAAGGCGGGGAAGACCTGCTTGCAGTCGTCCATCGCGAGTTGGGTGTAGAGGTAGGTCTCGCCGTCGGTGGGGTCGGTGAAGCGGTGCATGCCCTCGCCGGTGCGGGAGTAGCGCATGGCGGCGTCGACGCGCAGTTCGTGGTCGCCGGCGGTGAGGTTCGGCAGGGGGAACCGGGTGCCGTCCAGGCTCGCCGGGTCGAGGGGGTGTCCGTCCAGGGTGACGGAGCGCAGTTCGGCCGGCTTGATCTCGATGAAGGTGTCCGCGGCCGCGCCCGTGGTGAAGGTGATGAGGGTGCGCGAGTCGAAGGTGTCGTCCCCGGTGGTCAGATCGAGTGCGATCGTGTAGCGGTGGACGTCGAGGAGCTGGGCACGGGTCTGCGCTTCGTCGCGCGTCAGTACGGACATGCACGACATGCTGCCTGATGCCGCTGGCCAGGCACAGGGGAGGATCGGTAAGGGCGTGATGTCCGGTTGCCGTCCGGTGTCGAGTCCGGTGGCGCGTGGTGCGAGAGGGCCGGTGCCGCGTCCGGAGTCGCCTGTCGGCGCGTGTGTCAGGTCCGGTCCCGGGCCGGGTCCGCCGCGCGTGTGTCAGGTCCGGTCCCGGGCCGGGTCCGCCGCGGGCGCGGTGGCGTGGGTGGTGTCCTCCGCGATGCTCTCGTGGTGGCGGATCACCTCGGCGATGATGAAGTTCAGGAACTTCTCGGCGAACGCGGGGTCGAGCTTGGCGTTCTCGGCGAGGGCGCGCAGCCGGTCGATCTGCCGGGCCTCGCGGGCGGGGTCGGCGGGCGGGAGCTGGTGGCGGGCCTTGAGGTGGCCGACCTGCTGGGTGCACTTGAAGCGCTCGGCGAGCATGTGGACGACGGCCGCGTCGATGTTGTCGATGCTGTCGCGCAGCCGGGCGAGCTCCTCGCGCACGGACGGGTCGACGGCACCGGAGGACGTGTTGCTGGTCATGGGCGCTCAGCCTACGGGGCGTCGCGCCCCGCCGGTCTGCCGGTCCGCCCGCCCGTCCGCTCACGGCGGACCGGCGGGCGGGATCGCCGCGGCCGGCGGCCCCGCGGAAGCCGGGCACCGGAAGGCGGTGCCCCGGGGCCGTGCCGGGGCACCGTCCGGGTGCGGCCGCCGCCCTACAGGGCGGACGCCGCGCGGGCTATGTCCTTGGCGAAGGTGCTCACCTCGGTGTAGACGCCGGGCGCACCGCTGCGGGCGCAGCCGTCACCCCAGCTGACGATGCCGACCTGGATCCACTTGTTCGCGTCGTCCTTGCGGAACATGGGGCCGCCGGAGTCGCCCTGGCAGGTGTCGATGGCGCCGCGCTGCTGGCCGGCGCACAGTTCCTCCTTCGACACCAGCCGGTTTCCGTACTGCCGCTTGCACACGCGGTCGGTGACGAAGGGGACGTTCGCCTTGCGGAGCTTGGTCGTGCCCGTGCCGGCTCCCTCCTGGGTGTCGCCCCATCCGGCGATGGTGAAGGTGCCGCGGTTGTAGCGGTCCGTGGTGGCGATCTTCAGCGTGGGCCTGTCGACGGACCGGGCGAGCTTGATCAGCGCCCAGTCCTTGCCGGTGCCGTCGTAGCCGGGGGCCACCTTGACCTTGGTCGACCTGACCTTGATCGCGCCGGGGGCGTTCAGGTCGTTGGCGCCGGCGGTGACGGTGATGCTGGTGTCGTTGCCGGAGCCGTTCATGCAGTGGGCGGCGGTCAGGACGACGTCCTTCTTGTAGAGCGCGCCGCCGCAGCCCATGGAGAGCTGGACCATGAACGGGAACTCGTTCTGCGCGGCGGGCGTTCCTCCGACGATGCGGGTGGAGGCGGCCTGGGCGCCGAGGGGCTGCAGGGAGGCCACCGCGAGTGCGACGGCGCCCACCGCCGCGGCCCGCCTGGCCAGGATCATGCCGCTTCTCTTGGGCGATCTGAGGGTCAACTTACGTCCTTCCGTGGCGTGTTGGCGGCCCGCAGTATGGGGATCGGAAGGCGGTCGGGGCAAGGACGGATCTCACGTGCCGGGGGTGGAACCCCGCCCGGGAAATTCCCCTCACCTCCCCGTAGAGTGGACATCGGGCGCACGACGTTGGGGGTCGGCGTGGCGAACGGCGGACCGGTCCGGCACGGCTTCCCGCACCTCGACACGGTGCGGGCCTCGATCACGGCGCTGTACAGACGCCTGTCGTACGACGGCGTCCGCACCTTCGCGGCGAGCGTGGCGCCGGCCGACGTGGCGTTCTGCGACACCGACGACCTGTATCCGGGCGCGCAGCGGGTGGCCCGCGAGATGGTGCGGCACTACCGGCTGCCGGACGCGCGGCTGATCGTCGGCTTCCGCGAGATGTCGCACGCGGCGAACGTCGAACTCACCGCGGGGCCGGAGTACTTCGTCGAGCTGAACGACCGGTTCCGCGCGCATCGCCGGGACATCGGGGCGGCGCTGGCCCACGAGGTGACGCACGTGTACCTGCACCGCCTGGGGCTGTCGTTCCCCGGCACCCGGGACAACGAGATCCTCACGGACACGGTGGCGGCGTACCTGGGTGCGGGGTGGCTGCTCCTGGACGCCTACCGGGAGGACGGGGTGTCCTCGCAGAAGCTGGGCTATCTGACGCCGGAGGAGTTCGGGTACGTCCTCGCCAAGCGGGCACTGGTCTTCGCCGAGGACCCGTCGGTGTGGTTCACCAGCCCGCAGGCGTACACGGCGTACGGCGAGGGGATGGCGCGGGCCCGGCACGACGGGCGGGAGCCGCCGCTGACGGCCGCCGGCTGGACGGGGCGCCGCCGCTACGCCCGCGACCGGCACCGCGCCCGGGACCGCGGCGAGGGCGGTGAACTGCCCGGTGCGTCCTACGCGTTCGTGCCGCCGGGTCCGGGACCGCTGAGGGTGTCGTTCCCGTGTCCCGTCTGCGGGCAGCGGATCCGGGTGCCGGTGCGCGGGCGGGTCAGGGCGCGCTGCGGGCTGTGCCGGACGGTGCTCGAATGCGACACCTGAGCGCGGGCCCGGCCGCGGCACGTCCGGCGGCCTGCCCGTGCGCGGGCATGCGGCACCTGGGCGCGGGTCCGGCCGCTTCGCGGGGCGGCGCTCAGGCCCCGTAGACCGGTCCCGGGCGTGCCGCCCGCTCCAGGAGCGCGCGGGCCGTCTCGCCGGCCTCCTGCGGGGTCCGGCGGGCCGCCCGGTCGGCCGTGGGCCCGGCCCGCCAGCCCTCCATCACGGTGATCCTGCCGCCCTCGGCCTCGAAGACCCGGCCGCTCACCCCCTCGCTCGCCGCGGAGCCGAGCCAGACGACGAGCGGGGAGACGTTCTGCGGGGCCATGGCGTCGAAGCCCGACTCCGGCGCGGCCATGGAGGCGGCGAAGGTGTGTTGCGTCATACGGGTGCGGGCCGCGGGGGCCACGGCGTTGACCTGGACGCCGTAGCGGGCGAGTTCGGCGGCGGCGACCAGCGTCAGTGCGACGATCCCGGCTTTCGCGGCACTGTAGTTGGCCTGCCCGAGGGAGCCCAGCAGGCCCGCTCCGCTGCTGGTGTTGACGATCCGCGCGGCCGGGGCGCGTCCCTCTTTCGCCTCGGCGCGCCAGTGCGCCGCGGCGTGCTTCATGGGCAGGAAGTGGCCCTTGAGGTGGACGCGCAGGACGGCGTCCCAGTCGTCCTCGCCGAGGTTGACCAGCATCCGGTCGCGCAGGAAGCCGGCGTTGTTGACGAGGGTGTCGATCCGGCCGTACGCCTCCAGGGCCGTGGCCACGAGGGAGGCGGCCCCGGCGGTGGTGGCGATGTCGCCGGCGTGCGCGACGGCCTCGCCGCCCGCGGCGCGGATCTCGTCGGCCACTTGCCGGGCCGGGCCGCCGGCGGCCGGGGTGCCGTCGAGGCCGACACCGAGGTCGTTGACGACGACGCGGGCGCCCGCGGCGGCGAACGCGTGCGCGTGCGCGCGTCCGAGGCCGCGGCCCGCTCCGGTGACGGCGACGACGCGTCGCGCGCAGATCCCGCTCATTCCAGGTCTCCTTGCCGGCCGTTGTTCACCGTCGCGGCGTCGAGGAACGCGGGCCGCTCTCCCCCGCCGTGCACGAGCAGGGCGGCTCCGCTGATGTAGGCGGCGGCGTCCGAGGCGAGGAACACGGCGGCCGCGCCCACGTCGGCGGGTACGGCGAGGCGGCCGAGCGGGACGGTGCCGCTGACCGCGACGACGCCGTCCTCGCCGCCGTAGTGCTGGTGGGCGCGCTCGGTGCGGACCATGCCGACGACCACGGTGTTGACGCGTACGTGCGGCGCCCATTCGACGGCCATGGAGCGGGCGAGGCTGTCGAGTCCGGCCTTCGCGGCGCCGTAGGCCGCCGATCCGGGCGAGGGGCGTTCGCCGCTGACGCTGCCGATCATCACGACGCAGCCGCGGGCCCGCGCCAGGTGCTCGTGGGCGGCCAGGGACGCGGTCAGCGGGGTGAGCAGGTTCAGCTCGATCACGCGCGCGTGATGCTCGGCGCCGGCGTCCGTGAGCCGCCGGTAGGGGGTGCCGCCCGCGTTGTTGACGAGGACGTCCACCCGGGGCAGCGCGGCGAAGAAGGCGCGCACCGCCTGCGGGTCGCGCAGGTCGAGGGGGGCGAACCGGGTCCCGGGGACGGGGACTTCGGGCGGGCGGCGGGCGCAGGTCAGCACGTCGGCGCCGGCCGCCGCGAAGGCCCGTGCGATGCCCGCGCCGACCCCGCGTGTGCCGCCCGTGACGACGACGGTCTTTCCGTCCAGCCCCATGCCCGGCTACCCTTCACCTAACAAACGTTTGGTGGAAAGGTAGCTGATGCGGCCATGGGTGTCTGCACCTCGTTCCCGGAAAACGGCGCGCGGGGAGCGCGGGAAGCGGGAATCGCGCGCGTCGCGGTCGACTTCCCGCCGGTGAACGCCCTGCCGGTGGACGGCTGGTTCGCGCTGGCCGACGCGGTGCTGGCCGCGGGCCGCGATCCGCGGGTCCGCTGTGTGGTCCTGGCCGCCGAGGGGCGCGGGTTCAACGCGGGCGTGGACATCAAGGAGCTCCAGCGCGCCGGGTCCCCTGCCCTGATCGGCGCCAACCGCGCCTGCGCGGCCGCGTTCGCCGCGGTCTACGACTGCGAGGTGCCCGTGGTCGCGGAGGTGCGGGGCCACTGCCTGGGCGGCGGCATCGGCCTGGTGGGCAACGCGGACGCGATCGTGGCGAGCGAGGACGCCCGGTTCGGGCTGCCCGAGCTGGACCGGGGCGCGCTGGGCGCGGCCACCCATCTGTCCCGGCTCGTCCCGCAGCACCTGATGCGCGCCCTGTACTACACCTCGCGCACCGCCACCGCCGCCGAACTGCACGCGCACGGCTCGGTGTGGCGGGTCGTGCCGGGGGACGGACTGCGCGCGGCGGCCCTGGAGCTGGCGCGGGAGATCGCCGCGAAGGACGGGCGGCTGCTGCGGCTGGCGAAGGCCGCGATCAACGGCATCGACCCGGTGGACGTGCGCCGCAGCTACCGCTTCGAGCAGGGCTTCACCTTCGAGGCCGGCCTCGAAGGGGTCGGCGACCGGGTGCGGGCCCGCTTCGGGACGGAGGACGCGTAGATGGGCGACAAGACGATGACCGCCGAGGAGGCCGTCTCCCGCCTGCACAGCGGCATGACGCTCGGCATCGGCGGCTGGGGCTCCCGCCGCAAGCCGATGGCCCTGGTCAGGGCGCTGCTGAAGACGGACGTCGACGATCTCACCGTCGTCTCGTACGGCGGTCCGGACGTCGGGATGCTCGCCGCCGCGGGCCGTATCCGCACCCTCGTCGCCGCCTTCGTCACCCTGGACTCCATCCCCCTGGAACCGCACTACCGCGCGGCACGCGAGCGCGGCGCGTTCGGCCTCATGGAGATCGACGAGGCGATGTTCCTGTGGGGGCTGCGCGCCGCCGCGCACCGGATGCCGTTCCTGCCGGTGCGGGCCGGGACCGGCTCGGACGTGATGCGGGTCAACCCCGGCCTGCGGACGGTGACCTCGCCCTACGGCGACGGCGAGACGTTCGTGGCGATGCCCGCTCTGCGGCTGGACGCGGCCCTGGTGCACGTCAACCGCGCCGACCGGCTGGGCAACGGCCGGTACCTGGGCCCCGACCCCTACTTCGACGACCTCTTCTGCGAGGCCGCCGACACGGCCTACGTCTCCTGCGAGCGGATCGTGGACACCGCCGAGCTGACCGGGGCGGCGCCCCCGCAGTCCCTGCTGATCAGACGGCACACGGTGACGGGTGTCGTGGAGGCGCCCGGCGGCGCGCACTTCACCTCCTGCGCCCCCGACTACGGGCGCGACGAGGCCGCCCAGCGCGGCTACGCGCGCACGCCGTGGCCGGAGTTCGCGGCGCACTATCTCGGCGGGGACGCACCGGCGTACCCGCCGGCCGCCGGGGAGGGGGCGTGAGCGCCATGACGCCGGCCACCCGGGCCGAGCACTGCGTGATCGCGTGCGCCGAGGCATGGCGGGACGCGGGCGAGGTCCTGGCGAGCCCGATGGGGCTGATCCCCTCCGTCGGCGCCCGCCTCGCCCGGCTCACCTTCTCGCCCGATCTGCTGCTGACCGACGGCGAGGCGCTGCTGGTGCGCCCGGACGGCACGGTCGAGGGCTGGCTGCCGTACCGCGCGCATCTCGCGCTGGTCGCCGGGGGGAGGCGGCACGTGATGATGGGCGCGAGCCAGATCGACCGGTTCGGCAACCAGAACATCTCGTGCATCGGCGACTGGGAGCGGCCCGCGCGGCAGCTGCTGGGGGTGCGCGGGGCTCCGGTCAACACGCTGAACAACCCGACCAGTTACTGGGTCCCGCGGCATTCGCGGCGGGTCTTCGTCGAGAAGGTCGACCTGGTGTGCGGGGTGGGCTACGACCGTGCGGACGGCGCCCGCTACCACCGTGTCGTCCGGGTCGTGAGCGACCTGGGCGTCTTCGACTTCGCCACCCCCGACCACACGATGCGGGCCGTCTCTCTGCACCCGGGGGTCACCCCGCGACAGGTGCGGGAGGCGACCTCGTTCGACCTGGCGGTCCCGGACGGCGTGCCGCGGACCCGGCCGCCCACCGCGGAGGAACTGCGGCTGATCCGCGAGGTGATCGACCCCGGGAACACCCGCGCCGGAGAGGTCGCCGGGTGAGGGAGACACCGCTGACCCGGCTGACCGGGGTGCGCCACCCGATCGTGCAGACGGGCATGGGCTGGGTCGCGGGCCCGCGGCTGGTGTCGGCCGCGGCGAACGCGGGTGCGCTCGGCGTCCTCGCCTCGGCGACCATGGACGTCGACCGGCTGCGGGAGGCGATACGGGAGGTCAGGTCCCGTACGGACGCGCCGTTCGGGGTGAATCTGCGGGCGGACGCCCAGGACGCCGGTGACCGGGTGGACGTCATGATCGCCGAGGGGGTGCGGGTGGCCTCCTTCGCCCTCGCGCCCTCCCCCGCGCTGATGGCGCGGCTGAAGGAGGCGGGCGTGGCCGTGATCCCGTCCGTCGGCGCGCGCAGGCATGCCGAGAAGGTCGCCGCCTGGGGGGCGGACGCGGTGATCGTGCAGGGCGCGGAGGGCGGCGGCCACACCGGCGAGGTGGCGACGACGGTGCTGCTGCCGCAGGTGGTCGACGCCGTGGACATCCCGGTGGTGGCGGCGGGCGGCTTCTTCGACGGGCGCGGACTCGCGGCGGCCCTGGCCTACGGCGCGGCCGGCGTCGCCATGGGCACCCGCTTCCTGCTCACCTCGGACTCCACGGTGCCCGACGCCGTCAAGGCGCGGTATCTGGCCGCGACGGTGCGCGAGGTCACCGTCACCACTGCCGTGGACGGCCTGCCCCACCGGATGCTGCGCACCGACCTGGTCGACGCCCTGGAACGGTCCGGGCGGGCCCGCGCGCTGTGGCACGCGCTCCGCCGGGCGGCCGGCTACCGCAGGCTGTCGGGGGCGAGCTGGACCGCGATGCTGCGGGACGGCCGCGCGCTCCGCCACGGCAGGGACCTGAGCTGGGCGCAGGTCCTGCTCGCCGCGAACACCCCGATGCTGCTGAGGGCGTCGATGGTGGACGGGCGCACGGACCTCGGCGTGATGGCCGCGGGCCAGGTCGCCGGGGTCATCGAGGACCTGCCGTCGTGCGCGGAACTGGTGGAGCGGATCATGAGGGAGGCCGAGGCCGCGGGGCGCCGGGTGGCAGGGCCGTAGGGCCGCGGCGCCGGGAGTCCCCGACCGGGCGGGGGCGGCTCCGCGGTCGCGG
>NZ_AGBF01000102.1 GCF_000225525.1 Streptomyces zinciresistens K42
ACGGGGTTCACATCCGGGCAACGGCCGGGAAACGGCCTGTTGACAGGCTCGCGGGCATCAACTGCGGCGCCCCGGTGCCGCCGCGCCGCAGCACCCGCGAGACGCGCCAGACACACCCGAAGGATGTGGCCCGTGAGCTTCAAGGCTGAGTACATCTGGATCGACGGCACCGAGCCGACGGCCAAGCTCCGTTCCAAGACGAAGATCCTGGCCGACGACGCCAAGGGTGCCGAGCTGCCGATCTGGGGCTTCGACGGGTCCTCCACCAACCAGGCCGAGGGCCACGCCTCGGACCGTGTGCTCAAGCCGGTCTTCTCCTGCCCCGACCCGGTCCGCGGCGGCGACGACATCCTGGTCCTGTGCGAGGTCCTGAACATCGACCTCACCCCGCACACCAGCAACACCCGTGCCGCGCTGGCCGAGGTGGCGGAGAGGTTCGCCGCCCAGGAGCCGGTCTTCGGCATCGAGCAGGAGTACACCTTCTTCCAGGACGGCCATCCGCTCGGCTTCCCCAAGGGCGGCTTCCCGGCGCCCCAGGGCGGCTACTACTGCGGTGTCGGCGCCGACGAGATCTTCGGCCGCGACGTCGTCGAGGCCCACCTGGAGAACTGCCTCGCGGCGGGCTTGGGCATCTCCGGCATCAACGCCGAAGTCATGCCCGGACAGTGGGAGTTCCAGGTCGGCCCGCTGGCCCCGCTCGTGGTCGCCGACCAGCTGTGGGTGGCGCGCTGGCTGCTCTACCGCACCGCCGAGGACTTCGGTGTCTCGGCGACGCTGGACCCCAAGCCGGTGAAGGGCGACTGGAACGGCGCGGGCGCGCACACCAACTTCTCCACCAAGGCGATGCGCGAGGGCTACGACGCCATCATCACCGCCTGCGAGTCGCTCGGTGAGGGCTCCAAGCCGCTGGACCACGTCAAGCACTACGGCGCCGGCATCGACGACCGCCTGACCGGTCTGCACGAGACCGCCCCGTGGAACGAGTACTCCTACGGCGTCTCCGACCGCGGCGCCTCGGTCCGCATCCCGTGGCAGGTCGAGAAGGACGGCAAGGGCTACATCGAGGACCGCCGCCCGAACGCCAACGTCGACCCGTACGTGGTGACCCGGCTGCTGGTCGACACCTGCTGCTCGGCGCTGGAGAAGGCCGGCCAGGTCTGACCCCGGCCGCTCGACTCCCCCAGGGGGCGCCCACCGCGCGGTGGGCGCCCCCTGGTGTCGTCGGCGGGGTGCGCCCGGCAGGACGGGCGGCGGGGGCGGCCCGGTGCAACGGGGGCGCGGGCGACGGCGGTTCGGCGGTGCCGACGGCGCGCGGGCGACGTCCGCCGCCGGGCGGGAGGCCGTCGCGGCCCTGACCGGCGCGCGATCGTCCACCCAGTGGGACGGCTCCCCGCTCGGGCGATCGAGGTCGCACCGCCGGCCTGGGACGGACGGCCGCGGGGCGGAGCGCGAGGGTCCCGCCGGGGGCCGGTGTCTGCTTCAATGGGCACATGGCCAGCTTCCAGAAGTGCTCCGCGACGGGTCGCCACGACCTTGAGCCCTTCTGGCCGTCCCGTCAGCACCACGACTTCGACCGGGTGTGTTGCCGCGCGATGAACGCGCCGGCCCTGTGAAGCCGTAACGGCCCTGTGAAGCCGTAACCCCGGCCCCCGGCCTGCGCGATCCGACGTACGTCCCCTCACGTCCTCCTCGCGCGAAAGAGCTGACCTCTCATGGCGACCACTCGTCCCCTGCCCCCCGCCGCCCCCCTCGACACGCGGTCCCCGAACCCTGCACGGCAGCATCTGCGGGCCGTCGACCGGGACGAGGTGATCGACGTCGCGGACCTGCTGCCGCCCGGTGCCACCTGGCTGCCCGCTCCCCCGCACTCACTGCCCGTCCTTCCCGGCCGGCCGCCGATGGTCGGCTACCTGGTCCTGGTGCCGGCCGGCAGCCCGTTCCCCGCCGCCGCGCGGGCGGACCGGGCCGCGCCCGGCGTACCCGGCGACGACCCGCTCGTCGGCGTCAGCGTCGACGCCGTACGGCGCACGGCCGCGGTCCATGGTCGCGAACTCGACCTCACCTACCTGGAGTTCGAGCTGCTGGCCCATCTGGTGGCGCATCCCCACCGGGTGCACACGCGCGACCAGCTCGTCTCCACGGTGTGGGGGTACGGGCATGTCGGCGACGGCCGGACCGTCGACGTCCACATCGCCCGGCTGCGCCGCAAGCTGGGCCCCGAGCACCGCGGCGCCATCCAGACGGTGCGCCGGGTGGGCTACCGGTACGCCCCGCCCGCCGGCCGCTGACCCGGGCCCCGCGCCCTCCCACCGGGTTCTCTGCCGACGGCAGAGCGCGCTTCCCCGCGGCGCCCGCACCGGGCAGAGTCGGCCGTATGAGGCTCTTGGTGCTGGGCGGTACGGAGTTCGCGGGGCGGGCGGTCGTGGAGGCGGCCCTCGGGCGTGGCTGGGAGGTGACCGTCTTCCACCGGGGTCGGCACGCGCCCCCGGCCGGGGTGCGCTCGCTGCACGGCGACCGCACCCTCCCCGGCGGGACGGACGCCCTCGCGCGGGGCGAGTGGGACGCGGTGGTCGACACCTGGTCGGCGGCACCGCGCGCGGTGCGCGACACGGCGCGGCTGCTGCGGGGCCGCGCCGGCCGGTACGTGTACGTCTCCAGCTGCTCGGTGTACGCGTGGGCGCCGCCCGCCGGGTACACCGAGGACGCCGCGCCGGTGGAGGGCGCGGCGGCGGACGCGGGGCGGACCGACTACGCGCGCGACAAGCGGGGCGGCGAGCTGGCGGCGGTCGAGGGCTTCGGCGCCGGCCGCTCGGTGCTGGTGCGGGCGGGGCTGCTCCTCGGCCCGTACGAGAACGTGGGGCGGCTGCCGTGGTGGCTGGCCCGGATGGCGCGCGGCGGCCCGGTGCTGGCGCCGGGACCGCGTGAGCTGCCGCTCCAGTACGTCGACGTGCGGGACCTCGCCGCGTGGATCCTCGGGGCGGTGGAGGGCGGCCTGAGCGGGCCGTACAACCTGATGAGCCGTCAAGGACACGCCACGATGGGCGAGTTGCTGGAGTCGTGCGCCGCGGTGACAGGCTCGGGCGCCGAGCTGCGCTGGACCGCGCCCGAGGTGATCCTCGACGCGGGCGTCGCGCCGTGGACCGAGCTGCCGGTGTGGGTGCCGCCGGGCAGCGACCTGCACGACGCCCTGCACGGCGCGGACGTGTCCCGGGCGCTGGCCTCGGGGCTGCGCTGCCGGCCGGTCGCCGAGACGGTCGCCGACACCTGGCGGTGGCTGGAGGGCATCGGCGGCACCACCCCGCGGCGGCCGGAGCGGACGGTCCCGGGGCTCGACCCGCGGCGGGAGGCGGCGGTGCTCGCGGCGGCGCGGGGTGTACTGGGCACCACCCCTGATCCGGGGGCCCCGGCCCCGTGACCGGCCTCGGCGGCCTCCGCGCCACTGACGCCATGACCAACGACACGACGAGCGGGAACGGTTCGAGGGCGCGGGGCACGGGCCTGGCCGCGGCGCGGGGGCCAGCGCTGGTGTCCCTGCCGGGGGCGGCCCTTCACCCGCCGTGCGGGATCAACAACCACCGGTATTCCAGAGGCTGTTGAAACCACCGTGTCCGCATGAATCTCTCGACGATTTCCGAGGCGGCTGAACACCCGCGGGGCGTCCCGCGTATGAGAGGGAGCCGCTTCACTCCTGTCGGGCGCCTCGATGCCCCCGAAAAAGGAAGTCAGAGGAGTTCCATGGGACGCAACACAAGAAAACGCCGGATGCCACTGGCCACCAAGGCCATTGCCGCATCGGCGGCCCTAGCGCTCGGTGGGGGCGGGCTTGTATGGGCCAACTTCTATGCCTCGGCGCACGAGAGCAACTCCGGTTGGAGGACGAAATCCACAAGCGCCCAGGTCGCGACGATCAACTGCCCTGACGTCGGCCAGAAGCTGACGAAGGTGCCGAGGGGCGCGCGCAAGGGTGTCGCGAGGGAACTGGCGTCGCTCGACCGGCAGATCACCGCCGCCTACACGCGTCTCGCCGAGACGCGGCAGGCCCAGGCGGGGGACGCCAACTACGTCAGCAACGCCATTCTCGGCCCGCTGAAGTCCAAGCGCGCCGCCACGCTCGACCGCATCGGCATCAACATCAACCGTGGCGGCGGCAAGGCTCCGTGGGGACTCAAGCGCTACGCGCAGTGCCAGGGAGTCCCGGTCCAGCAGCCGGGCATGGGCAACGGCGGCGGCAACGGGCAGAACAACGGCGGACAGGGCAACGGGGGCCAGAACAACGGCGGGCAGGGCAACGGCGGACAGGACGGCGGCCAGAACAACAACGGCGGACAGGGCGGCGGTGGACAGGGCGGCGGCCAGGCCCCGGGCAACGGCGGTCAGGCCGGCAACGGTCCCGTCGCCGCGGACTTCGTGAAGATCGAGGACGTCCAGCCCAACTCCCGCAACCAGCCGAACGGTCTCGCGGCCAACGGTGACACCGGCTCCACCGGCAGCTTCACCTCGGACTGCGGAACCAACGAGAACGAGCTGCGCAACTCCGACAACGTGATCGTCGCCCCCGGTGTGAGCAACGGTGCCAAGCACCAGCACGACTACGTCGGCAACCAGGGCAACAACGCGTTCGCGAGCGACCAGGACCTGGCCGAGGCGAAGACCAGCTGCGAGAACCAGGAGGACAAGTCGTCCTACTTCTGGCCGGTGCTGCGTATCCAGGACGGTTCCAAGGACATCGACGCCGACAAGCCCGGCGGCGGCATGGACAGCAACGTCGGAACCATCCAGCAGGCCAAGGAGGCCCAGCTGAGGTTCGTCGGCAACCGGACGTCCGACGTCGTCGCGATGCCCACGGCGCTGCGCATCATCACCGGTGACGCCAAGGCGTTCACCAACGGCCTGGCGAACGCCAACACGTCCTGGAGCTGCACCGGCTTCGAGGACCGGCAGGTGACGGACAAGTACCCGGTCTGCCCCCAGGGCAGCAGCGTGGTGCGGACCTCCAACTTCCAGAGCTGCTGGGACGGCAAGAACGTCGACAGCGCCAACCACCGTACGCACGTCTCCTTCGTGCAGGCGGACGGCACGTGCGCCAACGGCTTCCAGGCCATTCCGCAGCTCCAGGTCCGCCTCGTCTACGACGTGCCCGCGCCGACGTTCGAGAACGGGCAGGTGAAGAATCCCTTTGCGGTCGACTCCTTCCCGGAGCAGCTGCACAAGCCGATCACGGACCACAACGACTTCATCAACTTCTTCAGCCAGAACCTGATGAACAAGATGGTCCAGTGCATCAACGACGGGCAGGACTGCACATAGCGCGCTGACCCGAGCTGACCCGAGAGGAAAGCCGGCGGTGGGAATTCCCACCGCCGGCTTTCGCCGTCGCGCCCCGAGGACGGACGGGGATCAGCCACCGCCCGAGCCGGAACCCTTCATCCCGTCCATGCCCTTCATCCCGTCCATGCCCTTCATGCCCTTCATCCCGTCCATGCCCTTCATGCCGTCCATGGGCTTGCCGTTCATGTGCGCGGAACCCTCTTCCATCGTTCCGCCCAGCCGGCTCCGCAGGGCCGTCACCGTCTTCTGCTTGCCCACGGCGACCCACTTGCGGCCGACGAGGTAGTAACCGCCGTAGTCCTTGGCGCCGTTGAGCCACTCGCGCTGGCCGCGGTCGGTGGCGAAGGTGGCGAGGACGTACTTCTCGTCCGCGCCGGACTTGCACAGCGCCTGGCGGATCTCGTCGGCGTCGGTCTGGATGTTCGGGTCGCACTTCGCGACGGTCGCCAGACGCTCCAGGCTGCCGGTGGCCGTCTTGGGCGCCTCGGCCGCCTTGTCGCCGCCGGCGCCGCAGCCGGCCAGCGCGAGCACCGCCACCGCGCCGGTCAGCGCGAGCATCGGTCGGGTCAGTGTCATCGGTTCCTCCGGTCCCTGCCGCACCGGGCCCTGGACGGGGCCCTCGCCTCTCATACGGCTGTGGGGGGCGATCCGCTCAAAGCGGCCCGCGCCGCGGAGACGCCGATGTGCACGGGAGTGCGAGCGGGCCGTCCGGCCGCGGCGGCGGGTGCGGGCCGGACGGGGGCTCCCGCGCGGTTCCCCGCGCCCCCCGGGGCGGGCGGCGGGTGTCCGGGGTGACCTGGGGGGGCGTTCGCTCGTTCTGCTGAACGTGCAGTCACAGGATCTCGCCTCGCGCCCCTCGTCCGTCCCCGACGGCCCGGTCGTCGACGTCGAGCGGGCCGAGGCCGCGCTCGTCGAGCACTATCCGCGGCTCGTCCGGCTCGCCTACCTGGTGCTGCCGCCGAGCCTCGGGCGCAACCGGCGGGTCCTGACCGCGCACTCCCTCACCCAGCGCGCGCTCCCCCGGGGCCGCACGGCCGCCGCCGTGATCCCCGCCCAGTCCGGGGGCCGCGACGGCGACCCGGGGTACACCTTCCTGCGCCGGCGCGTCCTGCGGACCGCGCTGGAGGCGGGCCTGACGCTGAAGCGGCCGGCCTGGCCCAGGCGCTCCCAGCTGCCGCCCCTGCTGCCCCAGGTCTGGGGCCTGCGGCTGTTCCCCCGCTCGGGCGGCGCCGACGAACTCGCCCTGGACCAGAAGCTGTCGGCGCTGTCCGGCCCGGCGCGGGCCGCCTATGTGCTGCGCGGTCTGGAGAAGCTCTCCGACGACGGCGTACGCGACGTCCTCGACGCCGCCGGCGTCGAGGACGTGGACGACGCGCTGGACGAGGCCGACACGGTGGAGGCGCGGTACGCGCTGCTGGAATCCCCCGAGTTCGACCCCTGCTCGCTCCAGGCCCGGCCGACCGATCTGATGCGGCGCCGCCAGCACCTGCGCGCGGCGCTCGCGGCGGGCGCGGCCCTGCTGGTGTGCGGGGCGCTGCTCGGCCTGCCCGGCGAGGGCTGGGCACCGGAGGGCCCCGCCGCTCCCCCGTACGCGCAGAACCCGGCCGCCGAGGCCGCCCTGGACCCGGCCCAGCTCACCAAGGTCCCTGCGCTGGCCTGGCAGTCCGCCGCCCGGTCCGACTTCTCCGTGTGGCCGGCCCGCGGCGACCTCACCGGCGACACGGCCCTGCTGCGCCGCGCGCTCGCCGTGTGGGCCCGCCCCGGCGAGTCGGTCACGGTCTCGGCGACGCCCGGCACCCCGGCGGGCGGCCCGCCCGGCGCCCCGCAGCTGCTGTACGCGGGGACCGTCGACACCGTCCGCGTGGTGCTCCTCTACGACGGTCTGCGCATCGCGCGCTACGCGGAGCCGAAGGACGGCACCGCGGGGGCCGCGCTGGACTTCTCCCGGGTGGACGGCGCCACCCGGGCGGAGGCGAGCGCGGTGGTGCTGAGCCGGGCCGACGGCAACGTCCGCTATCTGCTGGCGCCCTGGGTGCGCACGGCGGCGGAGCGGGACCTGGTGAAGCCGGGGGCCGGGGCCATGGCGCTCACCGTGACCGACGGGGTCAGCTCCCCGCTGTCGAGCCCCGCGAGCCGGCAGAGCGGCGACTGCACCTCGTGGAACGTCCTCCAGGTCGGCGACGGCGCCGGCACCCGGCTGCTGACCGACCTCGCCGAACTGGTCCCCGCCCGGCTGACGGCCGGCCGGCCCGGCCGCACCGATGACGCCGCCGGGGCGCGGGCCCTGCGTTCCTGGGCGCCGAACGCCTGCTGGCTGAGCTCGCTCAGCTCGGCCGGCGTGCGCACGGTCAACGCCTGGCCCTACGCCCGCCAGGCGCTGCCCGACGGCAGCGGCTCGGCGGACTGGGTGTGCACCCGCGCGGAGACCTGGCGGGGCGGCGGCGAGCGGGTGCTGGCCCAGTTCCGCACCCCGGGCTCGCCGAACGCCGCGGTGGTGGCGCGGGCGCAGAACGTGCCGGCGTGCGGGGCGCGCGATCCGCATGTGCTGGCGGGCGTGCTGTGGAAGGCGCGGACCGGCGCGTGGTACCTGCTGGCCGCGGGCACGCAGGACACCACGTCGATCCGGGCCACGGGCGGGGCGCGGGGCGCGTCCGCGGGCAGTCTGCTCAGTGTGCGCACCCGGCAGGGGGCCCGTGCCGAGCTCAAGGGCACGCTGGCGGACGGCCGTTCGATCAGCGGACTCGGCTGACCCCCGCACCCGCCCTGCCGACAGGGTGAGGTGGATCACCGCGACGAACTGCTCACGGACGCGGAGCGGGGCGACTCCCTGCTGATCCGCACGTCCCGGGCACAAGGTGATCGGCTCGTGCTCGATCTGTGAACGTCCATGGTCGGTCCGGTCCGTTCAGGGCCGGATTCGATCGGTAAGCTGGACGCATGACGACCGGGGCGCGGCGAAGAATGGGAGTCGACGAGCGGCGGCAGCAGTTGATCGGCGTCGCCCTCGAACTGTTCAGCCGGCGCTCGCCCGACGAGGTCTCCATCGACGAGATAGCGTCGGCCGCGGGCATCTCCCGGCCGCTGGTCTACCACTACTTCCCCGGCAAACTCAGCCTGTACGAGGCGGCGTTGAAGCGTGCCTCGGAGGATCTCGCGGGCCGTTTCGAGGAGCCGCAGGAGGGGCCGCTCGGGTCGCGGCTGCTGCGGGTGATGCGCCGCTTCTTCGACTTCGTCGACGATCACGGGCCGGGGTTCTCGGCGCTGATGCGCGGCGGTCCGGCCGTCGGCTCGACCGCGACCAACGCCCTCATCGACTCCGTGCGGCAGGCCGCGTATGTCCAGATCCTTTCGCATCTGCGGGTGACGGACCCGCCCGCGCGGCTGGAACTGGTCGTGCGCTCCTGGATCTCGCTGGCCGAGTCCACGGCCCTGATCTGGCTGGACGGCCGGCGCATCCCGCGTGCCGAGCTGGAGGTCCAGCTCGTGCACGACTTCGCGGCGCTGGCCGCCGTCAGCGCCGCGCAGGACGCGGAGATGGGCGCTCTGCTGCGCGAGATGCTGAAGGACGAGCCGGCCGACGGGCCGTTCAACGACCTCGTCGTCCGGCTGATCTCCCTGGCGTCCTGAGGGCGGCCCGACCCGGCCCGCGGCTCAGGCGTCGAACTTGCGGTAGGACGGGTCGAGGTCGCGCACCTCGGCCGACGCGTGCAGCGCGAGACCTTCGGCGGGCCGGACGTGGCGGCGCAGCAGGTCCAGCACGGCCTCGGTCAGCCGGGCCCTGGTCTCCTCGCTGCGGCCGGCCAGCAGCCCGAGGGTGACGTGCACGACGGCGTGCCCGCCGGTGGCGTCGCCGACGGTGGTGTCCTCCCCGCGGCGGAACTGCGTCTTGCAGGCCGGCGGCTTCGCGGCCGCGATCTCGACGACCGCCGCGTGCAGCGCCCGTGCGAAGCCGGGCCGGTCGAAGCCGTCCGCCAGGCTTTCCGAGTAGTCGACGGTGATCTGCGGCATGGGCGCTCCTGTTCTGGGTCGGCAGCGCTCACCCTAACCGCAGCGCCGGCACGGCGACGCCCTCCCCGGCGCCGGCGCCGCACGGCGGGCGGGGGCGGACCCGGCGGCCGGGCCCGCCCCCGCAGGTCGACGGGACGTGTCAGCGGGACCGGGTGAAGACGGCGACGGTGCGTCCCGGGACGGCGAACGTGCCGGATCTCCCTTCGTACGAGGCGGACTTGACGACCGGGTCCGCGCCCGCTGCCTGCACCGGATGCAGCCGGTACCCCTCACCGGCGAGCGCGGCGACCGTCTGCTCCTGCTTCCCGGGGCTCGCGTTGAGGACGACGACGAGGTCACCGACGCGCATGGTGATCACACCGGGCGTCTCCTCCTTCCCGGACAGCGGGAAGGACAGCTCCGACTGCACCCGCCCGGCGGTGGCGAGGGAGAACGCGCCCTCCGTCGTACGGATGCGCAGCAGGTCCCGGTAGGCCGCCGAGGTGGCCTCGATCTGCGCGCAGCCGACCTTGACGGTGGTCAGCAGGGGCTTGGCGTACGGCCACTTGGAGGCGTTGTCGGCCGCCATGGGCAGTCCCCGTCCGAAGCCGTTGCCGTCCGCGCAGTTCCAGCGGATGGCGTTGAACCAGTCGCCGCTGTCGTAGGAGTTGCGGTCCAGCGACTTGGAGCGCAGCAGGTCGGTGCCGGCCTGGGAGAGCGTCGGCCCCTGTGAGAGGGCCGCCGTGGCCATGGCGAGGACCTGCATCCGCGCACGGTCCGAGGCGCTGGTGGTGGCCGGCAGCTTGTAGGCGAGGGCGTCGAACAGCGACTCGTTGTCGTGCGCGTCGGCGTAGGCGAGGGCGTCGCCGGGGGCCTGGGCGTAGCCGGCGGGTGAGCCGTTGTAGTCGACCTCGGAGCCCTTGACCTCCTTGCCCGAGGTGTCGGTGAAGCGGTAGTCGGCGAGGTTGCCGGTCAGCCCCACCTTGATCAGGTCCTGGTAGCGCAGCAGGCGGGCCTTCTGCTCCGCCTCGGTGCCGTTGTTCCGGGAGGAGTTGGGGTCGGTGTAGAGGCCGGAGGCGAAGCCCTGGACGCCGGGGTCCTCGTCGAAGGGGCCGCCGCCGCGCACCGCGTCGCGGGCGCGGTCGGAGAAGGTCGCGACGCCGGTGCCGGCCATGTTCTTCTGGGTGGCCTGGACGAAGCGGGCGTCGTCGGCGACCTCGCCGAAGTTCCAGCCCTCGCCGTACAGGATGATCTTCTTGCCGTCGACGCCGTCCTTGGCGGGGGTGAGCGCGTCGAGCGCCTTGCGCACCGCCAGGATGTTGGACTTCGGGTGGTGGCCCATGAGGTCGAAGCGGAATCCGTCGACCTTGTACTTCCTGGCCCACGTGACGATCGAGTCGACGACCAGCCTGCCCATCATGGCGTTCTCGGGGGCGGTGTTGGCGCAGCAGGTGCTGGTGGCGACCGAGCCGTCGGCGAGGAGGCGCTGGTAGTAGCCGGGGACGACCCGGTCGAGGACGCTGGTGTCCGCCTGGCCGCCGGCCGCGGTGTGGTTGTAGACGACGTCCATGACGACGCGCAGGCCGTTCTCGTTGAGCGACTTGACCATCCCGCGGAACTCGACGGTGCGCGCGGTGCCGTCGGGGTCGGAGGCGTAGGAGCCCTCGGGGACGGTGTACTGGTAGGGGTCGTAGCCCCAGTTGTAGGCGTCCTCGGCGGCGGTCTTCGCCACGCACTCCTGCTGCTGGTCGGAGTCGGCCGGGAAGGAGGCGAGGTCGCAGGCGGGGCTCGACTGGTCGGCCTTCTTCTCGGGGACGGTGGCGAGGTCGAACACGGGCAGCAGATGGACGTACGACGTGCCGGCGTCGGCGAGCTTCCTCAGGTGCCTGGAGCCGTCGCTGCGCCTGTCGGTGAAGGCGTTGTAGGTGCCCCGGTCCTTCGCGGCGACCGTCCTGTCGGCCACCGAGAAGTCGCGGACCTGGAGTTCGGTGATCTGCGCGTCCCGCAGCGGCACCGCCTTGGGCTTGGTGTAGGTCGACCAGCCGGGCGGGGCGAGGGACTTGTCGTCGAGGTCGACGAGGAGGCTGCGCGCGGAGTTCGCGGTCAGCGCGACGGAGTAGGGGTCGGTGACCTTGTTGGTGACGATGCGGCGGACGCTGGGAGCCCACACCGTGACGACGTACCGGTAGGGCTTGCCCTTCCAGGAGGCGGGGCCGGTGAGCGACCAGACGCCGGTGGTGCCGTCGCGGCGCATGGGGACGGTCGAGCCGCCGATCTCCAGGCGCACCGACTGCGCGGTGGGCGCCCACACCCCCAGGGACGGGCGGCCCTTGGTGAAGACGGGGCCGAGGTCGGCCTTGGTCGCGCCCGGGTAGAGGTCGTCGAGCACACCGGCGATCTGCACGCCGGTCGCGGCCAGCACGGCGCCGTTGGCGGCGCGCTGCGAGGCGACGACCTGTCCGCGCAGGGCCGCGCGGACCCGGTCGCGGTCGCGCGGGTCGACGGACCAGGCCGTGTAGTCCTTCAGATGCGGGAACCTCGCCTTCTGGGCGTCGGTGAGCGTGGTCCTCGACAGGCGCAGCCAGCGTTCGTCGTCGCTGGTGAGCGTCCCGTCCCGGACCGCGATCGAGCCGGTGGCGCTGGAGAGCAGCTGGGTGGAGGCGGCGGTCTCGGAGCCGTTCCACGCGAGGGTGTTCCGGTCGATCCAGACGGCCTTGGAGGTGGTGAGGTCGAGGGCGGCGGCGGCGCCCGCGGGCTGCGGGAGCAGGTAGTTCTCCTGGCCGCTCAGCAGCCACGCCTCGTAGCCGTCGGCCTTGAGGTCGAGGGACTGGTCGGCGGGCAGGTCCTTCTCGTCGCCCTTGTGGAGGATGTAGCTGAGGCTGGTGGCGCCGTCGGTGAGCGGTACCTCGAAGACCGCGCCGAAGCTGTCGGTCCGCACCGGCTTGAGGGGGTTCGACCACTCGGTGGGGTTCGCGGCGCCCGTCCAGACGTGCAGGCCCCAGCCGTCGTAGTCGCCGCCGGGGCGCTGGTAGTGCAGGGTCGCCTTCGTCCTGTCCGGGGCGGGGTAGTCGGCGGCGGGCCTCTCGGTGCGGACGGTCTCCTCGCCCTGCTCGATCCAGACCTCGCCGGTCCGGGTGACGTCGATGGTGCGGTCGGTGGCGACGTCCTTGTTGCCGTCCTTGTCGATGACGAGGAAGCCGACGCTGGACGCACCGGGTCTGAGCTTGACGTAGGCGAAGGCGCCGTAGGCGTCGCGGCCGGTGAAGGGGCGGCTCGCGGGCCACGGGGTGGCCTCCCCGTCGGCGAGGTCGCCCCAGGCGTACAGGCCCCAGTTCGCGTAGTCGCCGTCGGTGCGCTTGTAGTGGACGATCGCGTAGTCGCGGGAGGAGGCCGTGGGGGTCTCGGGTGCGGGCGGGGTGCCGGTGGTGGAGGCGGCGGTGGCGCTCGCGGTACGGCCCGCCGAGTCGACGACGACCGCCTTGTAGCGCAGGGCCGTGCCCGGCGGTACGTCCTTGCCGATGACCTGGGTGACCTTGTAGGGGGCGCGGTCGGCGGTGCCGAGGGTCTTCCATCGGCCGTTGCCGGTCTGGGCGGCGAAGACCACGCGGTTGAGCTGTCCGCCGTCGACGCCGGCGGTGATCTCCACGGTGCCGGTGGCGCCCGCGGCGGGGGCGCTCAGGGTGAGGGAGGGCTCCGCGGCCGGGGCGCCGAGCGGCTTCGCGGCCTTGTAGACGACGGCGGAGCCGGCCGGGACGGTGACGGTGACCTGCCGGGCGGCGTCGCTGCGCAGGGAGCCGCCGGTGCCGTAGACGCCCCGGAAGGTCATGCCGGCGGAGCCGGTGGCGAAGGCGGCGGTCCTCGCCTCGGAGGCGTTGTTGAAGGCGACGACGTACTCGGTGCCCGACCTCGCGTCGGTGCGGGAGAAGGCGTAGACGCCCGCGCCGTCGGCGGCGTAGCGCTCGGTCTGGACGCCGTCGGCGAGGGCGGGGTTGGCCTTGCGGAGCCGGGACAGGGCGCTGATCTGCCGGTAGAGCGGGGCGCCGGGGTCGTAGGCGTCGCTCGCGTGGGTGCGGTCGGTGCCGAGCTGGTCGTCGTCGAGGTAGTCGGCGGTGCGCGAGGCGAACATCGTCTGGCGGGCGTCCTTGTCGCCGCCGGCGCCGGTGAAGCCCTGTTCGTCGCCGTAGTAGACGACCGGGTTGCCGCGGCTGAGGAACATCAGCTCGTTGGCGAGCCGGTCCTTCCTGAGCAGTTCGGCGTCGGTCGCCTTCGGGTTGTCCTGCTTCAGGAAGGTGCCGATGCGGCCCATGTCGTGGTTGCCGAGGAAGGTGACCTGCTCGTAGGCGTTGGCCTTGTCGGTCGTGTACTTGTAGTCGGCGCCGAAGACGCCGGCCAGCCGCTGTGCGCTGCCGCCCTGGGAGGCGTACTGCCGTGCCGCCTCCTGGAAGGGGAAGTCGAGCGTGGCGTCGAGGCGGCCCTGGGTGACGTAGGGCGCGGTGACCGACGGGTCGGAGGAGTAGACCTCGCCGAACATGAAGAAGTCGTCGCGGCCCTGCCTGGCCGCGTAGGCGTCCAGGGCGGTGGCCCACTGGGTCCAGAACTCCATGTTGACGTTCTTGACCGTGTCGATGCGGAAGCCGTCGATGCCGAAGTCCCTGACCCAGCGCTGGTAGATCTTCTGCATGCCGCTGACGACCTCGGGGCGCTCGGTCCACAGGTCGTCGAGGCCGGAGAAGTCCCCGCCGCCGGCGCTCTCGCCGGCGAAGGTGGAGTCGCCGCGGTTGTGGTACATCGTGGGGTCGTTGAGCCAGGCGGGGACCTTGGTGTTCCCGGCGGCGACGGGGGTGCGCGGGAAGGAGTCCCTGCCGACGGCGGGGAAGCGCTTCCTGCCGTCCGCGTAGTCGGCGTCGTCGAAGGGCTCGCCGTCCTTGGTCAGATACGGGAAGGCGCCCTTGGAGAGGTAACCGTAGGACTTCTCCTCGTAGTCGACGACGTCGGCGGTGTGGTTGGTGATGACGTCGAAGAAGACCTTCATGCCCTTGGCGTGCGCCTTGGAGATGAGGGTCCGCAGGTCCTTGTTGGTGCCGAAGTGCGGGTCGACCTGGGTGAAGTCGGTGATCCAGTAACCGTGGTAGCCGGCGGAGGCGTTGCTCCCCGTGCCCTGCACGGGCCGGTTCTTGAAGAGGGGGGCCATCCAGATGGCGGTGGTGCCGAGGCCCTTGATGTAGTCGAGGCGTTCGGTCAGTCCCTTGAGGTCGCCGCCCTGGTAGAAGCCCTTGTCGGTGGGGTCGTAGCCGGTGGCGAGGCGGGAACCGGTCAGGCCGCCCTTGTCGTTGCGGGTGTCGCCGTTGGCGAAGCGGTCCGGCAGGACGAAGTAGAACTGGTCGCGGGTGGAGTCCTGACGGGCGGGCTCGGCGGCGAGCCTCGCGTCGGACGGTGGCGCCGGCGGGGCGGCGGCCCCGGCGGCGAGGGGCTGGACGAGCGCTGCGGCCAGCGCGATCACGGTGACCGCGGCGACCCGTCCGGCACGGGCGGTTCGGCGCCTCCACGGCGTCGGCCATCTCGGTGTCACAGAGGGGCTCCTTGCGATGACGGCTCTTCGGGTCCGACCCCGCGCGACCGTATCGCCGCCGCAAGGCTTACAGCAAGAGGCGTGAAACCATCCGTAAGAATTTTCAACCGGTGCTTCAGCAGCTCGACTTGCCGGCGTAGACCGCGAGGGCCGTGCCGGAGCCGAGCGTGGCGGTGAGCCGGCCGGAGGAGTTGACCGACACGGTGGTGTTGTTCTGCACGTTGCAGTACGTCCCCGCGGGCAGGGAGGTCTGGTAGGTGCGGCTCACCTGGGCCGACTCGTGGTTGATGGCGACGAACCCCCTGGAGCCCCGTCCGAAGGCGATCGCGTCGCCGCCGTTGTCCCACCAGTCGGTGACGGCCTGGCCGCGGGTGGCGTTGCGGAAGCCGACCATCGACCTGATCTCCGGCCAGGCGTGCTGGCATTTCCAGCCGTTCTGCCAGCAGGCGCCCACGGAACCGCCGTTGGGGGGCCCTGCGTCCGCGTCGGACCATTCGTAGCCGGAGTTGATGTCGGGGGCGCCGTAGGGCCAGGCGAGCATGAAGACGTTGGCCAGCGTGTAGGACGCGTTGTCCTTGTAGTTGAGCGTGGAGCCGTTGCGCTCGGTGTCGTGGTTGTCCACGAAGACACCGGCGACGCCGCTGCCGAGGTAGCCCCAGCCCTCGCCGTAGTTCTTCAGGTAGGCGAGGTTCTCGTTGTTGAAGACGCGCTTGAGGTCGTAGGCGTAGCGGAACTCCTGGACGTCGCCGTTGCGGGTGTACTCGGCGGGCTGGACGGCCTCTCCGGTGCCGTAGATGACCTCCTGCTTCCAGTACGCGTTCGGGTTGGTCAGCCGGGACTTGATGTCGGCCAGGTCGCCGGCGTCCATGTGCTTGGCCGCGTCGATGCGGAAGCCGTCGACGCCGAGCGAGAGCAGGTCGTTCATGTAGCCGGCGATGGCGCCCCGCACATAGGGCTCGCCGGTGTCCAGGTCGGCGAGGCCGACCAGTTCGCACCGCTGGACGTTCCAGCGGTCCTGGTAGTTGGTGACCTGGCTCGTGCAGTCGTCGAAGTCGAACGACGAGTACAGGCCGGGGTAGTTGTACTTCGTGTACGACGAGCCGCCGGTTCCGGTGCCGCTGCCCGCCGACATGTGGTTGATGACGGTGTCGACGACGACCTTCACACCGGCGGCCTGGCAGGTGGTGACCATGGTGCGGAAGGCGGTGCGGTCGCCGAGCCGGCCGGCGATCCGGTAGCTCACGGGCTGGTACGACGTCCACCACTGCGCGCCCTGGATGTGCTCGGCGGGCGGGGAGACCTGGACGTATCCGTAGCCCGCGGGGCCGAGGGTGTTGGTGCACTCCCGGGCAACCGAGGCGAAGTTCCACTCGAAGAGGACGGCGGTGACGTCCTTGGCGCCGGGCGGGGACGCCGCCGCTTCCGTCGAGGGCATGACAATCATGGAGGCGGTGAGGGCCGTTGCGAGCGCGGCGGCCCAGGCGAGGATTCTGCGTACCATGTGGGGCTCCTTCACCTTTGAAGGTTCTTGCTGAAAACTTTCAACTACCTTGCGGTGACGCAGATGTTAAAGGCCCGCCGCCCGAAAGGGCAGCGGGCCGTACGAACTTCGCCGAAGATTCTTGCGAAAGCGCCGTCAGGAGGCCGTCGTCCACCACACCGTGGTGTCGCCCGGCACCTTCGCCTCGCCGTCCGACTCGCTGATCTCACCGCTGGCGAGGAGCAGCCGGCCGTAGGCGGGGACGGTCACCGACTCCCGGCCGGTGTTCGCCACGCACACGAACTCCCCGCGCCGGAAGGCGAGAACGCCCTCGGGCGCCTGCAGCCACTCGACCGCGTCACCGGCGCCGAGGCCGGCCTGCTCGCGCCGCGCGGCCAGGGCGGCGCGGTACAGCTCCAGCGTGGAGGCCGGTTCGCCGCTCTGCGCCTCGACGCTCAGCTCGCCCCAGCCCTCGGGCTGCGGCAGCCAGCTGCCGCCCGCGCCGAAGCCGTACGAGGAGCCCTCGCGGGTCCACGGGATCGGCACCCGGCAGCCGTCGCGGAAGCCGTCCTGGCCGGCGCCGCGGAAGTAGGCCGGGTCCTGGCGGACCGCGTCGGGCAGGTCGACGACGTCCGGCAGGCCGAGCTCCTCGCCCTGGTAGACGTACGCCGAACCGGGCAGCGCCAGCATCAGCAGGGTGGCCGCCCGCGCGCGCCGCAGTCCGAGCGCGCGGTCGCCCGCGGAACGGATCTGGGTGCCGAGGCCCGGCGGGTTGGCGAAGCGGGTGGCGTGCCGGGTGACGTCGTGGTTGGAGAGCACCCAGGTGGCGGGGGCGCCGACCGGGCGCATCGCCTCCAGGGTGCGGTCGACGACCGCGCGCAGCTCGCTCGCCTCCCAGGCGGTGGACAGGTACTGGAAGTTGAACGCCTGGTGCAGCTCGTCGGGGCGGACGTAGTGCGCGGTGCGCTCGACGGTCGGGGTCCACGCCTCGGCGACGAAGACGCGCTCGCCCGCGTACTCGTCGAGGACGGTGCGCCACTGGCGGTAGATGGCGTGGACGCCGTCCTGGTCGAAGAACGGCATGACATCGTTGCCCAGCAGCTTCAGCTGGTCGTGGTCGCCGAGGTCGGGCAGTCCGTCGGCCTTCACCAGGCCGTGCGCGACGTCGATCCGGAAGCCGTCGACCCCGATGTCGAGCCAGAAGCGCAGGATGGAGCGGAACTCGTCGCCGACGGCCGGGTGGTCCCAGTTGAAGTCGGGCTGCTCGGGGGCGAAGAGGTGCAGGTACCACTCGCCGGAGGTGCCGTCGGGCTCGGTGACCCGGGTCCAGGCCGGCCCGCCGAAGATGGACTCCCAGTCGTTGGGCGGCAGTTCACCGTCGGCGCCCTTGCCGGGGCGGAAGTGGTAGCGCTCGCGCAGCGGCGAGCCGGGGCCGTCCGCGAGCGCCCGCTTGAACCACTCGTGCTGGTCGGAGGAGTGGTTGGGGACCAGGTCGACGATGATGCGCAGGCCCAGCGCGTGGGCGTCCCGGATCAGCGCGTCCGCGTCCAGCAGGCTGCCGAACATCGGGTCGACGGCGCGGTAGTCGGCGACGTCGTAGCCCGCGTCGGCCTGCGGGGAGGCGTAGAAGGGGCTGAGCCACACGGCGTCGACGCCGAGGTCGCGCAGGTACGGGAGGCGGGAGCGTACGCCGGCCAGGTCGCCCATGCCGTCGCCGTTGCTGTCGGCGAAGCTGCGCGGGTAGACCTGGTAGATCACCGCGTCGCGCCACCAGTCGCGGCGCTGGGCGACGGTGGCGAGGGCGGCGGTCTCGGCCGGGGCGGTGGGGTGCTGGCTCATGGCGTCCTTGGTGCGTAACGGATGGAGGGTCGAAGGCACGGGAGGTCCGGCAGGGGTGGTCCCGCCCGGCGGGTCCGGGAGGGAGGAAGGGAGGGACGAGGCGGCCGCGATGCCGGCGGGGTCGGATGGGCACCGCGGCCGCCGCCCGCGCGACGAGGCGCGCGGGAGTCGGGGGGCCGGATCAGCCCTTGGTGCCGCCCGCGGTCAGGCCGGTCACCAGGTTCCTCTGCACGAAGTAGAAGAACGCGGCGGCGGGTATCGCGACCAGCACCGCGGTGGCGGCCATGAGGTTGCGCTGGGCGTCGTACTGGCTGACGAAGGTCTGCAGGCCGACCGCGAAGGTGTACTTGGAGTCGGACAGCATGAACGTCGAGGCGAAGGCGACCTCGCCGAAGGCCGTGAGGAAGCTGTAGAACGCGGCGACCGCGAGGCCGGGCTTGGCGAGCGGCAGGATCAGCCGCGCGAAGGTGCCGAAGGGGCTCAGTCCGTCGACGCGGCCGGCCTCGTCGATCTCGAACGGGATCGTGTCGAAGTAGCCCTTCATCAGCCAGGCGCAGTACGGCACGGTCGTCGTGCAGTAGACCAGGATGAGGCCGAGGTAGTTGTCGACGAGCTGGAGTCCGGACAGGATCTGGTACATCGGCACCATGAGGACGGCCACCGGGAACATCTGGGTCACCAGGAGCACCCACATGAACTTCCGGTAGCCGGGGAAGCGCATCCGCGAGACGGCGTACCCGGTGGTGGCCGAGATGACGACGCCGATGAGGGTGGTGCCGAGCGTGACGATCATGGTGCTCGTCAGCCAGTCGAAGAACTTGGTGTCCCGCAGGACGAACAGGTAGTTGTCCAGCGTCATCTTCCCCCAGATCGCGCCGGGGCGGAGGTAGTCGTCCTTGTCCGGGCCGAGGGAGAGGAACACCAGCCAGGCCACGGGGAAGAGCGCGATCAGGCTCGCGACGGTCAGGACGCCGTGCGAGGCCAGGGCCGCGCCGCGGCTGTTCTCGCCGCGTCGGCGCACCCTGCGGGGAGCGGTGCCGCTCGCGGATTCCTGCTGGTTCACCGGGGCCTCAACAGTGGTCGTACTCATGGGGACTCCTGCCTCAGATCGCGAGCTGCTGCTCGTTGCGGTTGAGCCAGCGGCGGTAGAAGGAGGTGAAGACGATCAGGATGGCCAGCAGCAGGATGCCGTAGGCGGCCGACTGCGCGAAGTCGCGCGGCTGCTGTCCGAATCCGAGGTAGTAGGCCCATGTGACGAGGATCTGGGCGTCCGGGGCGGTGCTGCCGAACAGCAGGAAGATGATGGCGAACTGGTTGAACGTCCAGATGATGCCGAGCAGGATCACCGTGGAGCTGACCGAGCGCAGGCCGGGCAGGGTGACGTAGCGGAACCGCTGCCAGGCGCTGGCGCCGTCCATCTCGGCGGCCTCGTAGAGCGCGGAGTCGATGGACTGGAGCCCGCCGAGCAGCGAGAGCATCATGAACGGCACACCGGCCCAGGTGTTGACCATGATCGCGGCGAACCGCTGCCAGAAGGTGTCCTCCAGCCACAGCGGGGTCGGCAGGCCGAGCATGTCCAGGCCGGAGTTGATGACGCCGCCGTCGGCGAGCATGAACCGCCAGCCGAAGACGGTGACGAAGGTGGGCACGGCCCACGGCAGGATCAGGACCAGCCGGTACAGGGTGCGCCCGCGCAGCTTCTGGTTGAGCAGCAGGGCGAGGCCGAGGCCGATCGTGTAGTGCAGGGTGACGCACACCGCGGTCCAGACGACCGTCCAGATGAAGTGCGACCAGAAGCGGTCGTACGCCGTCGGGCCCCACAGGATGTCGGCGTAGTTGTCCAGGCCGATGAACTTGTAGGTGGCCGCGATCTCGTTGACGCCGATGGTGCGGGCGGTGTTCAGGCTGTTGGCGTCGGTGAGGGTCAGGTAGAAGCCGTACACCAGCGGGTAGCCGACGAGCACGCCGAGGACGACCACCACGGGGGCGATCATGGCGTAGGCGTACCAGTGCTTCTGGTAGCCGTGCTTCAGGCGCTGGCCGAGGCCGGGCCGCGGCTCGCGGTCACCGCGGCGCTTGCCGGTCGCGCGGTCGATGGCGACTGTCATGGTTCGACAACCTTCTCGAAGATCGGCGGATCGGGGGTGTACGGCGCACACTCCGGTGGCCGCCGGCCCCCCGTCCCCAGGGGGCGGGGGGGGCCGGCGGCCACCCGGGGTCACTTGCTGAAGTCCGGGACCAGCTTGGCGATGGCGGTCTCGGCGTCGCCCAGGCCCTTGTCCAGGGACTCCTTGCCGCCGGCCACCTTCAGCAGCTCGGTGTCCAGCGGGCCCCACAGGGAGCTGTACTCGGGCAGCGCCGGGCGCGGCCGGGCTGCGGCCAGGACGCTCTGGTAGCCGGCGATGCCCGGGTCGGCCTTGACCGCGGCGGTGTAGGCGTCCTCGCGGGTGGGGAGCGTGGAGTTCTTCAGCGCGATGGTCTCCTGGGCCTTGGCCGAGGTCATGAAGTTCACGAACTTCAGCGCGGCCTTCTGGCGGGCCTGGTCGGAGCCGGCGTACACGGAGAGGTTGTGGCCGCCGGTCGGGGCGCCCGCCTTGCCGGCGGAGCCGGCCGGGACGGTGGTGATGCCCAGGTTGTTCTTGTCCTTGAAGGCCGAGCCCTTGTAGAAGTTGGTGATCTCCCAGGGGCCCTGCATGATCGCGGCGACCTTGCCGTTGACGAACGCGTCCTGGATGTTGGCGTAGGCGTCGGCGGTGGTGTCGGGCTTGCGCAGGCCCTTGCCCTCGAAGAGGCTCTGCCAGGTCGCGTAGCCCTTCTTGGCCGCGGCGGAGGCGACCGTGATCTTCTTGGCGCCGGCGTCGACGGTGTCGGCGCCCTCGCCGTAGAGGAACGTCTGGGCGTAGTAGGCCTGGGTGGAGCCCCAGTAGCCGTCGACGCCGGTCTTGTCCTTGATGGCGGCGGCGGCCTTCCGCAGGTCGTCCCAGGTCTTGGGGGCCTCGACGCCGGCCTTCTGGAACAGGGCCTTGTTGTAGACGAAGGCGAGGGTGTCCGTGGTGAACGGAACGCCGTAGACCTTGCCCTCGTACGTGGCCTGCTCGATCAGGCTGGACTGGAACTTGGCCCGGTCGCCCAGCGCCTCGGTGCCGTCCAGCGGCAGGAAGTAGCCCTTCTTCGCGAACGCCGGGGTCCAGCCGACCTCGGAGCGCAGGATGTCCGGGGCGCCCTTGGAACCGGCGGCGGTGTCGAACTTGTTCTGCGCCTGGCCGAAGGGGACGTTGACGTACGTGACCTTGACGTCCTTGTTGGCGGCCTCGAACTCCTTCACGAGGGCCCGGTACGTCGGTGCCTCGTTGGTGGCGTTGGAGGTGTCCCACCAGGTGATGGTCACCGGACCGGTCGAGTCGCTGCCGCTGCCGTCCCCGCCGCCGCAGGCCGTCGCCGCCAGGGCGAGGGACGCCACCAGCGCGGTGGCCGCTATGCCACGCCGCATGAGTTCTCCTTGAGGGTGAAAGCCCGAGTGATGCAGGGACGGCCCCGTCTGCCGGTCCTCTGCCGTCGTGCCGACCGCGCCGTTGCCGCCGTCGGGCGACGTGAACGTAACAGCGATGCAATCCTTGCGAAAGACCTTGCAGCAAAAAAGTGCAAGAAGTCTCCGAAGTTATCCGGACGTGACCCCGCGGCGACCATCGTGAGACGGTTCTTTCCCCACGGTGGAGCGGTATGCGGTGCGTGTGCAAGACTCTGCAAGCTCTTGCCATGACGTTCACGAGGGAGCGCGATGACGCAGCAGCCCCGGACGGGCCGGCCAACAGGCCGTCCACGCCGTCCGATTGGTGTGCAAGGCGGCATACGACAGGTACAGTCCAGTGCCGTGACCACACGGCTTGCCGACATCGCCGCCCAGGCGGGGGTGAGCGAGGCGACCGTCAGCCGCGTTCTCAACGGCAAGCCGGGCGTCGCCGCCACCACCCGACAGTCCGTCCTGGCCGCACTCGACGTGCTCGGCTACGAACGGCCCGTGCGGCTGCGCCAGCGCAGCGAGGGCCTGGTGGGCCTGATCACCCCGGAGCTGGAGAACCCGATATTCCCCGCCCTCGCCCAGGTCATCGGCCAGGCGCTGACCAGGCAGGGCTACACACCGGTGCTGGCCACCCAGACCCCGGGGGGCTCCACCGAGGACGAGCTCACCGAGATGCTCGTGGACCGCGGGGTCGCGGGCATCATCTACGTCTCCGGTCTGCACGCCGACACCACCGCGGACATGCAGCGCTACGAGCGGCTGCGCGCCCAGGGCGTCCCCTTCGTCCTGGTCGACGGCTTCTCCCCCAAGGTGCAGGCGCCCTTCATCTCCCCCGACGACCGGGCGGCGATGACGCTGGCGGTCACGCACCTCGCCTCGCTCGGGCACACCCGTATCGGGCTGGCACTGGGCCCCAAGCGGTTCGTGCCGGTGCAGCGCAAGATCGAGGGCTTCGTCCGCACCATGCAGGACCAGTTGGGCCTGCCGACGGACGTCGTCGAGAAGGAACTGGTCCAGCACTCCCTGTACACGCTGGAGGGCGGCCAGGCGGCGGCGACGGCGCTCATCGGCCGGGACTGCACGGCGGTGGTCTGCGCGAGCGACATGATGGCGCTGGGCGCGATACGGGCGGCCCGCCAGCACGGTCTGGAGGTCCCCACGGACATCTCCGTGGTCGGCTTCGACGACTCCCCGCTGATCGCCTTCACCGACCCGCCGCTGACCACCGTGCGCAAGCCGGTGCCGGCGATGGGCCAGGCCGCGGTGCGCACGCTGCTGGAGGAGATCGGCGGCACCCCCGCGCCGCACAGCGAGTTCGTGTTCATGCCGGAACTGGTGGTGCGCGGTTCGACGGCCTCGGCCCCCGGGGACAGGAACCGGCGCTGAGCACTACTCCCCACGGTGGAGGACCGCCCCCGTACGCCCTGCTGCGGTGGGAGGACGGGGTCGTACGGCGGCCGTAGAACGTGCGGCCGGCACCCGACCGCGGGATGATCGGTCGGGCAAGGCTTTTCTGGCAGACTCTGTGCCTATGGGTGACCAGACCGTGACTCAACTGGAAGGCCGGGAATCGGCCGTTCCGCACCCTGTCGCGGACGGGACGGGGCAGGGCCTCCTGCGCCGTCTTCGCACTCCGCGCCGCCCCCGCCTCTGGTTCGAGATCCTGCTGATCGCGGTGAGTTACTGGACGTACTCCCTGATCCGCAACGCGGTCCCGGAGCAGCGGGCCGCGGCCCTGCGCAACGCCGACTGGCTGTGGAGCCTGGAGCAGAGCCTCGGCCTCGCCTTCGAGCGGTCCGTCAATCAGGCCGTGAACTCGGTGACTTGGCTGATCGTCGGCATGAACTACTACTACGCGACGCTGCATTTCGTCATCACCCTGGGTGTGCTGGTCTGGCTCTACCGCAGGCACCCCGGCCGCTACGCCGCGGCCCGCCTGGTCCTGTTCGCGACCACCGGTGTGGCGCTGGTCGGTTACTACCTGTATCCGCTCGCTCCCCCGCGGCTGATGACCGGCGGCGGCTTCATCGACACGGTGATGGTCCACCAGACCTGGGGCTCGATGGCCTCGGGCGATCTGAAGAACGTCTCCAACCAGTACGCCGCGATGCCCTCGATGCACATCGGCTGGTCGATGTGGAGCGGTCTGACGATCTTCGCGCTGGCCCGTGTCCCGTGGGTGCGCGTCCTCGGTCTGCTCTACCCGGTGCTCACCCTGGTGGTGATCGTCGCGACCGCCAACCACTTCTGGCTGGACGCGGTGGGCGGCCTGCTCTGCCTCGCGTTCGGCTACGCGGTGGCGCGGCTCTGGTACGGCGCGTTCCCGCACGCCCTGCCGCGGCGCGTGGCGCGCGGGTCGGCGCCCCGCCGCCGGTCG